>JAGBOW010000067.1 GCA_017633675.1 bacterium
GAAAATTAGAGGTATGGAGGGCCGGAGGTCTGGATGTATGGCAAGTTATAGAAGAACAGAGGTCTGGATGGCAAGAGGGCAGGTTTGTTAAAGCAGCTAAGCAGCCAGGTAGCTATGCAGCTAAGTTTGATATTGGTGAAATTCAACAGGAGCAGCACCTCGATACAGCTTATCCGTCTATTCGCTTATTCGCTTATTCGCAAAACGGCAATAACCATCTCTCCATACCTCTAGCCCTCCATACCTCTTTATTGACGGTTATCTTGGCACTATTCCTCACCTTTCTCCCCGCTTTCGCAGAAGAAATGCCTATGAGTACTTTGGTTACTCCGACAAACGTTGAGTTTAAACTCTGTACCAGAAATTATATAATGCCTGAAGAAAAATTGTTTTATATGGCTATAGCTTCTGCAAGGGCAAATAATTTTGAAGTTAATGAAATTCAGTCAAAAACAGGATATATATTGTTTACGGCAGCAGGAAAACAGTATCTGGCAAGTGTAATAAATGTTGACGAGAAAAATTCTATGCTAAAAATAACACCCGTTAACAACAATTATTTTTTCGCACCGGGTATTGTTTTGAACTTTTTCAGGTATATTGATTTAAATGGGGCAACTCCGATTGTGGATTTGCCAAAGGTGTAAGAATGAGTATAAAAAAAGAAATTATATTTTATTTGGCAATATTTTTGATAATTTTGACGTTCAGCATGGTTACCGATTCTTTTGATTATGATTTGTGGGCAAGATTAATCGCAGGTATGGGATTTGTTGAAACCGGACATGTATTAAAGGCCGATTTCCTTTCGTATACGCCGGTTCATACTTGGTGGGATCATGAATGGGGCGCCGGAACAATATTTTATCTTTGTTTGAAATATTTCGGAGGGTATAGTCTTATTATTTTACAGGCCTTGTTGATTTTCGGCATATTTTTTACGGCATCAAGAATAGTAAAAATGCGCTATAACGGAAGCCATTGTAATATAATTTTTTATTTCTTTTCATTAATGGCAATATTTTGTACGTTAAACAATCCTGTTCGTTCGCATTTATTCAGTTTTTTGTTTTTTACTGTTTTTATCTATATCTTTGAAAAAGTAAAAAGAGGAAATAATAAACTGCTGTTTGCTGTTCCCGTAATAATTCTTTTCTGGAACAATATTCATGGCGGTGTTGTTTCGGGAATGGGCCTCATGCTTATGTATGCATTAGGTGAATTTTTAAACAAAAAACCTTTCGCCAAATATTTGATTACATTTGCAGTTTCTTGTCCGGTAATGCTAATTAATCCTTGGGGTTGGGATTATATAAAATTTTTACTTATGGCAAATACCATGAAAAGACCTACAATAGTTGAATGGATGAATATTTTCAGTCCGTATCAAATGGGCCGCCATATAAGATTTAAAGTATTTATGATTGCTGTTGTAATAGCTGAACTTATTAGTTTTATTAAAAAAGTAAAAATTCCCGATTGGTATAAAAATCTCGATAAAACAAAATATATAATAATTTTCACCACACTATATCTTTCTATTGCGCATGTAAAGATGATTCCTTTTTTTGTAATTGCTTCAATATGTTTTATATACGAAGATTTTTATGCTTTGGTTCAAAATATTAAACTGCCTCAATGGAAAGATAATGCAATTTATGGTGTTGTTTTTGTATTGTCATTTCTGACATTTTTTACAAAAGAGTTTTCTTTACCTGTCGGATTTAACCGCTACCCTGTTAAGGAAGTTGAATTTATAAAACAAAATAAATTAACGGGCAAAATTTTCGCAAGTTTCAATTACGGAAGTTATGTATCTTACAAGTTGTATCCGTATAATTTGATATACATGGACGGCAGATATGAAGAAGTCTATTATGATTATATGCTTCCGCTTCAGACAAAATTTTATCTGGTACTTCCGGACTGGAACAGAGTAATGGAAATTTTTCCTGCTGATATAATAATTTTGGATAAAGAACGGGAAGTATATCCGGTTATATTAAAGTCCAAAGATTGGAAATTAGTTTATGAAGGAGAATTAAGCAGTGTTTTTGTCCCTGCAGACAAGGTAAAAGATAAATATATTATGCCGACAGATGATATGGATTATTATAAAAATCACCTGTTTGATACTTTTATAAGATTTAAGTAGGGAGTATAATTATTTGTATGAATAAAGGATTAAAATATACATGTCTGTTTGGCGGCGGTGCGGTCAGAGGAATGTCTTATATCGGCACAGTAAATGCTTTTGAAAATTTAGGGATTAAGTACGATACATTAGGAGGTTCTTCCGTTGGTTCAATATTTGCCGCTTTATTGGCTGTCGGTTATACTTCCGATGAAATGAAAGATATATTTGCCCAAGTTAATTTTAACCTTTTTAGAGATATTTCTTTAGGTATAGGACCGATTTTTGCATTCAGCAAAGGGGAAGTATTTTTGGATTGGATTAGAGATTTAATTGAATCAAAGTTTTATGGCGAAAAATATAAAAAAGGTTATAATAAGGCTGTAACTTTTAATGATATTCAGAAAAATTTGGTTATTTTAACTACGGATTTAGGCAGTTTTAAGTGCAAAGAATTTTCAAGATTTGAAACACCTGATTATGAAATAGCATCAGCCGTAAGAATTTCCTGTTGTATGCCGGGACTTATGAAACCTGTTGAATATAACAATACATTGCTTGTTGACGGAGATTTGCAGAAAAGCTGGCCAATGTGGAAACTTTCGGATAATTTGATGAAAAGTAATGACAGAATTTTAGAACTTAGATTGGAAGGTTATTATGATGATAATAATATTTCAGGTGTTGATTATGCAAATGCCGTATACAGCTGTATGACAGCATCTGCAACAGCTTTTGTAAAGGAATTATATGGCAATAAAGACAGATTTGATTACATAGTTTTGAATACGGGAGATGTTGTTGTTGTCGATTTTAATATAAGTGATGAAAAAAGAAATGAACTTATAAAAATCGGTTACGAACAAACAATTAATTATTTTAAAGCAGAATTACCCGAAAAGAAAAATATTATCAAAAATTGTTACGAATGTATCCAATTTCACTTATTAAAAATCAAAAAATATATAGAATCATCAAAACCAATCAAAGTAAAAATAGAATTGGGCGATTTATATACCGATATTGTTGAATATCATAATGTTATTGATGAAAGAGATATCGAAATTATTTCAAATTTTAAAGAGTTATTTTATAAAAATATCAAATATCCCGCATTATTTGGTAAGGCAAAAATTAAAGACGGAACAATACTTCTGTCGGAATTACAGAAACTGATAAAACATATATCCGATAAATTAGATGAATTATCTTTATATATGGAGTATATTGACAATTTATAGTGTTTGCGCTACTATACTTGAGGTAAACTTACTAAGCCCTGGTGGCGGAATCGGTAGACGCGTCGGACTTAAAATCCGGTCAGAGTTAAATCTGGTGCCAGTTCAAGTCTGGCCCAGGGCAAATTTTAAAAGGCACAAGAGATTGTGTCTTTTTTTGTTATTACCATGATAGAATATATTATCATGCAATTTCTTTTTGACGAATATCAGAATATGGCAAATAATATTGATATGGCAAAAAAACATATCATTGCTTTAGTCGATTGTGATTCGTTTTTTGTTTCGTGTGAACAGGCAGTTAATCCCGATTTGAAAGGAAAACCCGTTTGTGTCATGTCAGGGAGAGGACAATGTGTAATTTCACGTTCTAAAGAAGCTAAAAAGCTTGGCGTTAAGATGGGTATGCCGTATTTTCAAATAGAAGGTACACTTAAACAGGCGATTTATATAAATGCAAACCATGATTTGTATTCTGAAATTTCCAAAAAAGTAATGGCTGTTTTGAAAGAATTCAGCCCCTGTGTTGAAATTTATTCTATTGATGAAGCTTTTGCGGATTTGACGGGACTTGAAAGGCTTTATAAAAAGAATTATTTGGAAATTGCTCAAATGATAAGACAAGAAATCCTTGAAAAAGTTGATATTCCTGTATCTATCGGTGTAAGTTCTTCAAAATCGCTTGCAAAACTTGCATCAGACAAAGCTAAAAAGATGAATGAGGGTGTGTTTTTAGTCGGTTCAAAAAAAATTGAACCTTTGTTAAAAAATACAAGTATTGATGAAATTTGGGGAATCGGTAAAAATATTTCTCAATTATTAAGAAAAAACGGGATTTTAACGGCTTATGAACTTATTTCACAAGATGATATTTGGCTTGATAAACAAATCGGTATTCACGGATTAGAGATGAAGCATGAACTTTTGGGAGAGATGGTTTCGCCTGTATCAAATGAAGTAAAATTACCAAAATCAATTCAAAGAACAAGCGCTCTGGCAAAATTTTCTTCTGACAAAGACTATTTGAAAAATTCTTTGAATTACCATATCCACAGAGCCTGTGTAAATCTGCGCAAAATCAATGCCAAATGCAAATCGGTATCAATATTTTTGAGAACAAAAGATTTTAAAGTTTATGTTGAAAAGAAAGTGTTGAATTTTGGGACAGATTTTGAACTTGAAATATCCGATATAATTTTTGATTTGTTGGATAAAATTTATAATCCTAATATTTTATACAGAAGTACAGGGGTTATTTTGGAAAATTTTGTATACAATTCGGCAGAACAAATTTCTCTGTTTTCGGATATTTCAGTTGATACAAAAAAAGAAAAACTTTCCAAATGTCTTGACAGATTGGAAGAAAAATTCGGGAAAGATGTTGTTCAGACAGGGTTTATCAAGAAAGATGTTTAAGGGCTTTTTTTAGATGTTCCAGTTTTTCTTTTGTCGTTCCTATTCCACATAAAAGCATTGTTGATATTTCATTTGTCTTTTCATCTTCTATTGAAAATTCGTCAAAAAGTTTTTCTGATAACTCATAACCCGTCAAACCGTCCTTTTTTATAAGGATTTTTGTAATATCATCTCCTCCGAATGTGATTTTCGGATATTCCGAACGCAATTATAAAATATTTTCTATCAATTCATCAATCTTTTTTCGTCCTTTTTTTGAGTTTAAATAATTAATATTTGCCTCAATGCTTGCTAAAAGAGGGTATGAGGGTGATGTAGTATTTATCATTGAAAGAGCATTTGACACATCTAAATTACAATTAACATGTAAAAGAGCCGTCGGATTAAGTCCGCCTGCCGTCTTGTGTAAAGATTGAATTGTAAAATCCGCAATATTAACGGCACTTTGAGGTAATTTTTCGGAAAACGGATATAATGCACCATGCGCTTCATCTACGATTAAGTATGCATCATTCTCTTCGCAGACTTTTTTTATAGCTTTTATATCGGAAACAATTCCTTCATAAGTCGGAGAGGTTACAATTACGGCTTTGATGGCGTTTGAAGGGCTTGTATCGGGTGATAAGTTTTTATCAAGTTGAAAGTTGAAAGTTGAAAGCTGAAAGTTATCTAATTTTCCATTTTCCACTTTCCACTTTCCACTTTTCTTAGCTGCTCGGCTGCTTAGCTGCTTAGCTGCAATAAAATTTGATATATATTCCGCTTTAGTTTCTTCAGCTATTCCCCATTCATTATCTACGGGCAAATCGTAAAAAACAGGTTCGCAGCCCGCTAATTTGACGGCATTCAAATGACACATATGAGCATTTCGCCATATTAAAACTTTATCCCCCTTTTTAGTGCAGGCTAAAACAGATGCAATTACTCCGCTTGTAGAGCCGTTTGTTAAAAAACGGGTAGATTTGGTCTTATAAATTTTTGTTGCACGTTCCTGAGCCTTTTGGAGTGCCTGTTCGGGATTATGCGTATCGGTTTCCGAAATATCATATTTATAAAATTGTCTGAATTTATTAAATATGAAAAACTTCTGTCCATGCGACGGAGTTGTGAACAGAGTTTTTCGGTTATTTTTGCGTAATAAACTTATTAATGACATAATTTAAGTGAAATGTGAAAAGTGAAATGTGAGAGGTTCTTTACGGTTTGCTTGTGCAAACAAAAATATATTTACGAACATAGTGAGCGAAACGGACTTTTCACTACTCACCTTTCACTTTTCACTTATTTGTTCCTGATTTCAATACTTCTTTTTGCGCAGAATTGAGTTAAAGTCATTTTGTCCGTACTGTTGTGGTAATCAAATCTTCCTGATATCGTATATCCGCCGGTTTCACGTTTTTCAATACGAATAGGGCTGAAAATACATTCTACGGATTGTTTTTCCGATAATGGGATAATAATTGTGTATTCTTTTTCGATATCAACGTTAGCTTCCGTATTAAACTTCATACCGCCTGCTGAAATATCAAGTGTAGTTATTTTATGCGAACCGCCCTCAAAATTTAAATCCAAATCATAAATAAATTTGATACGTCTGTATTGACGTCTTTGTAAAAACTTGTGTTTTGCCGGCTTTGCAATTTTTACCGTGTTGCCTTCAATTGTTTCCGCAAACGAATTGAAAAACAATGTCCCATGACTAGTTGTTGTATAAAATTCACAATAATTGTGGCGCATAATACCTGTTGGTTCATAATCAAGCTGAATAGTAAAATACTTAGGGTCAATATCTGTTATAACACCTTTATTTGCGCATTTTACATCTGCCGGCACAATAGTAATTTTTCTGTCTTTTTCCAATAACTCTCTCATAATTTTTACCTCTTTGAGATAATAATATAATATTTTTTGTATTTTGTCGAGATGTTAAGATTTTTTAGTAATTCATTTTCCAACCGTCCTCAATTATTTTATATAAGCAAAGAAGGCTGGCACCGCTTCCTGTACAGCTTCTGGAACCTCCATGTGTATCATTAGATGCATATATACTGCCGTTTTTTCTGTTGATTGTAAACTGAAATATATCTCTGCCATATGTATTTGGACCTTTATTGCCATTGATATCTACTAAAATCGTATCATCATTGCGGATTGTACCCACAAAAAAATCTGTACTCAGTATTTGTGTCCCATCTTGTAAAGTTATTATATCGTATGTGTAATTATAAGCATTTTCGCTATTTACATTAGCTTTAATTTTTCTTGTTACATTTTTTCTACTATATTAGTTATATAACTACTATAAACTATAGTTCACTATTTGTCAATATATTAAAATCAAATAATGAATAAAGAAGAATTTTTGAAAGATATAGGGTTTGCAATTAAAATTGAGAGAATGCGGAGGAAAATTTCTCAGGAGAAACTGGCAGAACTTTCGGATTGCAGCCTGTCTTATATCGGGTTTATTGAGCGGGGTGAAAAAAGTTTTTCATTATATAATTTTATAAAAATTTCTAATGCATTAAAATTGGATTTGTCGGAGTTTTTGGATAAATATAAGTGTTTGTAGAATTGTTTTATAGTCTTAGTATCTTTTATAAATAAGAAAAAGCTCCCCTATATATACTGAGGAGCTGAATACTAAGCAATCAGAAGAGTTGAGGATTTACATGTTTATGATACAAATATTTTTTCCTCAATTCATTCTACTTTATGCTTATTGTTTTTTTAGAGGATTAGAGGAATAGAGGATTAGAGGATTAGTCTTTTTTGTTAAATACAATTTTCAATTCTTATTATCTGTTATTAGCCTAAAAAAGGAATAGTCTCTATTGTTAAAAGACTATTCCTCTATTCTTCTAATCCTCTATTCTTCTAAATCACTCTTTCAAGAACGATTCATAGTTTCTAGCCAAAAGGTGTGTTCTGACTTGATTAATCAAATCCAAAGCAACACCGACCATGATTATTAATGACGTAGCTCCGATACCTTGCAAAGTTTTGATATTTGTAACATAACTTGCAAGTGATGGAACAAGTGCAATAATACCTAATCCTAAAGCTCCGATAAATGTTGTTTTTGTCAATATTTTATCTAAAGCCTCAGCAGTCGGCCTTCCCGGTTTTACGCCGGGAATTGATGAACCGTATTTTTTGAGGTTATCCGCAATATCTTTTGGCTGCATATTCGGCATAATTGATGCATAGAAAAATGTTAATGCAACAATTAACAAGAAATACAACACATAATATGCTATTCCGTCAGGGCTCATAATTTGATTTAAGTGTACAACGATATTCTGAACCGTTACACTTTTAAAATTGGCTTGTCCGACCAAGCTCAATACCGTTGACGGGAAAAGCAAAATTGCAATCGCAAAGATAATCGGCATTACACCACCGGGATTAAGTTTAAACGGAATAAACGAATTCATACCGCCGTAAACTTTGTTTCCGACCTGTCTTTTCGGATTTACAATAATAACTTTTCTTACTGCTTCCTGCATTATAACAATGAAAATCATTGCAATAAAGAATATTAACAATAACGTCATTAAAGCCAATTGCATCATTGGTTTCCCTGCCACTATTGTTGCCGTATTTGAGCCGTAATACGGAATATTTGCCAGAATACCGATAAAAATTATCAGAGAACCTCCGTTTCCGATACCTCTTTCGGTAATCAATTCCGACATCCACATAACAAGTACCGAACCGGAAGTTAATACAATAATTGAACTTATAAAGAACATCAAATGATTAACTTGCGGTATTATAGTACCCGGTAAGTGATGCAGATAAAGCATAAATATAATTGATTGGAATACTGCTAAGACGACAGTAAACAATCTTGTATATTGTGCCAATTTACGTCTGCCTGCTTCACCTTCTTCTTTCTGTAATTTTTCCAATGACGGAATAACTACGGAAACAAGCTGAATAATGATTGATGAAGTAATGTACGGCCCGATACCAAGTGCAAATATTGATACTTTACCTAATGCACCGCCTGAAAACAGGTCAAGGAAACCGATAATGTTGTTTCCGTGAGCAAGTTTCATGAATACTTCGTTATTTATACCAAATAAAGGTAATTGAGCCCCAAATCTGAATGCTGCAATCATCAGGAAAGTAAAAATAATTTTTTGCTTTAATCCTGATGCCTGCCACATTGACATCAAATCATCGGTTGTAGGCATTCTCATTCCCTGTGCCATTATACTAACTCAACCTTTCCGCCTGCATTTTCGATTTTTTCTTTAGCTGATGGTGTTACGTAACAAGCTTTTACAGTAACAGCACCTTTTAATTCTCCGTTACCTAAAACTCTTAATCCAACGCAATCTTTAGATACCCTTCCGAGTTCAACCAATTTATCCAGAGAAACTTCTTTCAATTTATATTGAGAAATTCTGCCAACATTGATTTCGGCGTATTTTAACTTGTTAATTAATTTAAAACCTTTTAATTTCGGCATTTGTCTGTAACCGGGCATCTGTCCGCCTTCAAAACCTCTTTTAGAAGCGTTTCCGGAGCGTTGTCCTTCACCGTTATGACCGCGGCAAGATGTTTTACCTCTGCCTGATGAGCGGCCTCTGCCTACTCTTTTAATTTTGTGTGTTGAACCTTCTGCAGGTCTTAAATCTTCTAATGTAATTGTCATTTCTATTTTCCTTATTTTTCTTGTATAACCGCTCGCTTTCACTGTCGCAGGGACTACGCCTGCCATACGCGGCTAGCATTTTTGAGTGAAAAGTGAAATGTGAGATGTGAAAAGTTCATTAAGTTCGCTTCGCTCAAAAATCTTTTTTTTGCTAAACCGATACGGTCTTTTCACCTTTCACTTCTCACTTTTCACTTATTCAACAATTTCAACTAAATGCGGTACTTTATTAACCATACCCAAAATAGTTGCCGAATCGTAATGTTCAACTATTTGGTTTTGTTTTTTCAAACCTAAACCGGCAACAACTTTGCGTTGTTTTTCTGATGCACCGATAAGGCTTCCCGTTAATTTAATTTTAATTTGTTTATTTTTTGCCATAATTTTCCTTCCTTAATAATAATATTTGGAAGTTGAACGGTTTAACGGTTGAATGTTTTTTATCGTTAAAAACTTTTCAACTTTTCAACCTTTCAACTAATTTAACAATTCTGCCATTGTCAAACCGCGTTTTTTAGCAACTTCACTGAACGGGGTTAATGCTTTCAATGCTTCTAATGTTGCATTAGCAGCATTTAAAGGAGCTTTTGAACCTAATGATTTTGCCAAAATGTTTTCGATACCTGCAAGTTCAAGCACTAATCTTACGGCACCGCCTGCGATAATACCTGTACCTTGAGATGCCGGTCTTAACATTACCGAACCTGCACCTGATCTGCCTGTTACGGGGTGCGGAATAGTTGTTTTGAAAATAGGTACGGTGATTAAGTTTTTTCTGCCGTCAGCGATAGCTTTTTGAATAGCAATAATAACTTCTGATGCTTTAGCACAGCCGACACCTACTTGACCTTTTTGGTTTCCTACGATAACGATTGCACGGAAACTCAATTTTTTACCGCCCTTAACAACTTTTGTAACACGGCTGATTTGAACAACTCTTTCAATCCATTCTGACTGAGGTTTTTCTTCTGTTGTTTCTATCTTTTGTTTTTTACCGCGGCTTCTTTTACGTGGTTTTTCTTCTTCAATAACTGTTTCAACCGCCTCAGTAACTACTGTATCAGTTGAAATTGTTTCTGTAACAGCCTCTTTCACTACTGATTCTGAAGTTTCTTCGATAGAAATTTCTTCTTTTACAACTTCTTTAACAACTTCTTCTGTCGGAACTTCTTCAGTAACAACTTTTTCAATAGCTGTATTTTTTTCTTCGTTTTCCATTAATTTTACCTTTCATATTAATTTTACAATTTAACGATTTAAAGGTTGAAGGTTATTTACCTTTAAAAACAAATACGCCAAAATATGCAAATATATTGCTTTTGGAATACGTATTCGTGAGTAACTTTTCTGACTTTATTAGTCTAGTACAAAATTTTTTATATTTCAAGTATTTTTATTATTTTATTTATAAAATTTATTATTTTTCAGTAATTATCATATTAAAAGAATAAATTTAGTCTTTTAATGTCCAGAAATCTCTGCTGAACATTACCAAAAAAGGTATTAATTCCAGACGGCCGACAAGCATATTGAATATATAAATTATCTTAGACAGAAAATGTAAATGATCATAATTTCCAAGCGGCCCTGTAGCAGTGGCAACTCCTGGACCAATGTTTCCTAATGATGATATTGCACCGGTTAAGCCTATTGCACTGTTCTGTTCAATTATTGACATTAACATTGCCGTAATTCCAAAAATAAGGAAATAGAAAAACACAAATACAACAATTTGTCTTGCGGTTTCCGCAGGAACTGTCTTGTTGTCAATTTTTATGTTGACAACTGCATTAGGATGTAAGATTTTTAAAATTTCGCTTTTCATTGATTTGAAAACAACAAGCCATCTTGCCATTTTAATACCGCCGCCGGCTGAGCTTGCGCAAGCTCCCATAAACATTACAAGAAATAAAAGAAGTTTAGAAGTATAATTCCATTTCTCAAAATCTACACTTGCAAACCCTGAAGATGTCGTAATACTGATAACCTGAAAAAGAGAATGCATTATGTTTTTAATTTGGTCAAATCCGTTATGGAAAAATAAAGACAGGGCAATTAAACCGCTCATCAGTAAAACCATTCCGAAATAAGCTCTAAATTCTTCATTTTCAAATAATATAAAAGGATTTTTTGTTGCAAAAACTTTATACTGAAGGTTAAAGCTGACACCGGCTATAAACATAAATATCAACACAATCCAAGTAATTTTATCCGATCCGTAACCGATTATGCTTTCCGAATGAGGTGAAAAACCGCCGGCAGACACTGTTGAAAAAGAATTACAAACAGCATCAAAAACAGGCATACCCGCCCAAATAAGAAACGCTGTTTCTAAAATTGTAAATCCCAAATATATTTTCCACAATGCAGATGCGGTATTCCTTATTCTTGGAGTAAATTTATCTTCAGTAGGCCCCGGAGCTTCCGCAAAAAACATCTGACGCCCAGCAACGGCAAACTGAGGAAGTACTGCAATAAATAATACGATAATACCTAAACCTCCAAGCCATTGAGTTAAACTTCTCCAAAAGAAAAACGCATGCGGATAATCAAAATGTGTCAAAATAGTTGCACCGGTTGTTGTAATACCGGATACTGCCTCAAATATTGCGTTTAACGGATTTAACCCGAAAAACAAATACGGGATTGAAGCCACAAGCCCAAACACAATCCAAACAGAAGCCACAATAAACAAAGCTTCCGATTTTTTGATATCATTTAAATTTTCTAAAGTAGAGGCTTTCGGGACAAATTTTCTCAGAGAAAAACCTATGCTGCCCGAAATTATTGCAGCCGTCAAAAAAGGAATTATCGCATTTGTTTCATTATAAAACAGAGCAACACATATCGGACTTAATATAACAAGTCCTATATACATAAGAGTTAATCCGACAGCATTTGCAAGATAATTTAATCTCATAATACTTTAAAGAATCCTTTAACTTGTTGGGCATTTTCAGATGTAGTGAATATTATCAAAATATCATCAGTATGAATTTCCGTATCACCTTTAGGAATAATCACCTTATTTCTTCTTTGAATAACGCCTATAATAGCTCTTGCGGGAAATTTTATATCCATTATTTTTTTGCCGTCAAACTCTGATATAACAGGGATTTCCAAAACTTCGCCCTGTCCTTGTTCGACTGTTGCAAGAATATCAACGTCATTTTCCTGCAAATCGTTTCTTACTTCATTCAATGCGGAGTTTTTCGCAGAAATCGCAATATCTATACCGACTTTTTCAAAAAGCGGAATGTTCAAAACTTTAGATACTCTTGAAATAACCCTCTTTACCCCCAGCTGTTTGGCAAGAAGCGAACATAGAAGGTTTCTTTCGTCATTATTTGTAATGCTTATAACTACATCAGCAGAGCCGATTTCTTCTTCTTCCAGAAGTTTCAAATTAGTGCCGTCCCCGTTTATTACAAGGGTATTTGCAAGCTTTTCGGCTAAATAGACACATCTTTCATGGTCTTTTTCAATAATTTTTGTTTTGATTTTAACGGTTTCCAAAGTCTTTGCAAGCATTCTGCCAACCGTTCCGCCGCCAATAATTGCGACAGATTTTACATTTTCTTTTTCATGGAAGAAAGTACCTGCCAAAATATCTAAAGAATGAGGGTTTCCCATGAATATCAGCTTGTCACCGTCTTGAATTTCGGTTTCACCGTTCGGAATAAAGAGTTCTCCGTTTCTGGTTAAACCGACCATCAATGTATCTTTGGTAAAACCGCATTCTTTAACTTTTTTACCGACTATCGGCAAATACGGTTGAACTTTGTATTCCAAAAGTCTTGCTCTGCCGTCCGCAAAATTTTCAACATCAAGTGCCTGAGCAACCGTTACAATTCGGAAAATTTCCTGCATTAAAAGTTCTTCAGGCCAAATTATAAAATCTATAAAAAAGTTTTTTGCATTCTCGCTGTTTCTTTCAAAATTTAACGTATTTTTATATTCTTCCCTGCTTACAAAACAAATTGTTCTCACTCCTCCGAATTGTTTTGCGGTTAAACAGGCAACAATATTTGCTTCATCAGTTCCGGAGCAGGCTATAAAAACGTCCGCATTCTTTATATCTGCATTTTTTAAAACTTCTATATTTGAAGCATTTCCCTGAATAAAACTTATATCAAGACTTGATAATTCTTCGGTTCTGTTTTCATCTTTATCAATTATTGTTATATCGTGGTCTTCAAAAAATTCCGTTGCCAAAAGGCAGCCGATTTCCGTCGCACCGTAAATTACGATTTTCATATTTGCGATTATATATTAATTGTAAAATTTTTACAAGTTTTAAAAATTTAGCAAATTTTTTATTTACAAGTTTTGAATATATTATGATTGGAAAAATTGCCGGAACGGAATATGAGATTTGTTATCCGTCAAGAATGAAAAGATATTTTAAAAAAAATATCAATTACCGGGCAGACACCTACGACAAAATTATTCCGAATGTGAAAAATCAAATTGTAGGAAACCTTCCGCCTGAAATTATTCAATTTATCGGTTTTGGTGATAAAGAAAAAATAAAAGCTTTTCAAAATATTCTTGCTGATATGGCAAATCATATAAGGCTGACAAGAACCCAAATGAAAGCTGATGTTATAAAAGTCTTTGAAGATTACCATTCCCCCGATAAGATTAAAATATATGAGCAAAATATATCTCAATTGTTAAATGAAAAGCTAAATTGCGTTTTTGGAAATACTTTTGATGCAGAATTAAAATTTGTAAATAATGGCGGTTTTGCCGAATTATTCAGATTTTCTTTAAAAGACAAAGACGGAAACAAAATTATGCATGACAAAGCGTTTAAAGTCTTTTATAATATTATAGAACCGTTCGAAGGAAACAAAAGAGTTCATAACAATTTTGCCGAGGCTAATTTTTGGACATTTATTTCATATATTGCAGGACACAAATTAGATAAAACTCAATTCACAAGACATTATATATCCGATATGAAAAGCGGTTATTATTTAACCGAATTTATTGATGATGACATACATCCCACAACATCAAGACTTCACCTGAAAGTGTTCGGGATATACTTTAATGATTGGGATCATAATCAACCTATAGGAAAGAAAGATTTTTATGACGGCGGAGGTTTTGAAAAAAGATTAAACTTTATTGACGATAAAATAGTTTTAAGATATTTCAAAAAAATCATGAACAGAAATACAGAGAAAGAGCGGCAAATTGTCTTGGAAAATCAGGAAAAACTGGTTGAAAACCCTAAAACTCCGCACAGAGATAAAATAAAAAGAGCAAACGAACTGTACAGGCAATATCGGGAACAGGAAGCTATTGATACGGCAAGGAAAAACAGAAATCCGTTAATTCTTATTAAAAGATTTATAAATTTCTGCCAAAACAGATTATTTAAACAGCAATAAAATATAAACAAGTATGTAATTAATTATTTGTAAGGCAATAACCGCAACTATCGGCGAAAAATCTATTCCGTTAAACGGAGGCATAATTCGTCTGAATATATTTAAATATAAATCTGTTACATCTTTTAAACTTTCAAACGGCTGTTTATACCAGTCAATACTCGGAATAAAACTGCATAAACATCTGACCAAAATCAGCCAGAAATATATTGTGAATAAATTATTTACTACGAAAATTAAGTTATCTGTCATGTTTACCCCTCACCCTACCCCTCACCCCTTTGGGGCGAGGGAATATTTTTATAATTGTGAACTTTTCTTTGTGTCTTTACAAGTACAATTTTCCCTTGATGAAGGAATATTTTCAATCATCTTAAAGAGTAAGTTTTTAAGATTTGCAACATTTGAATTAAATACTTCAATAACTTCATGGTGAGAAACAGGAGGAACATCTCCTACCAATCCCGCATCATAATCGGTTATCAAAGAAATATTTAAAGGACACATATCCATCTCTTTTACCAAGTACGCTTCCGGAAAAGCCGTCATATTAATAACTTCCCAACCTTGGTTGGTGAAGAATTTCGATTCGGCTTTTGTTGAAAATCTTGGACCGTTTATAACTATAACCGTTCCTGTTTCATGAACCGTTATACCCAAATCTTTTGCGGTTTTAATCGCAAGTTCTCTCAATTCGGGGCAATAAGTTTCCGCAGCAGACGGATGTGTAACGACAGGTCCTTCAAAGAATGTTGATTTTCTGCCGTCAGTCCAGTCAACGAACTGATCGCAAATCACAAATTCACCGGGTTTAACATGTTTTTGCAAACTTCCCGCTGCGCATGGAGAAATTACTCTTTCACAGCCGGCATGTTTCATTGCCCATACATTTGCTCTGTAATTGATTAAATGAGGCACTATTGTATGATTTCTGCCATGCCTTGGCATAAATGCTACTTTGTGATTACCTATTTGGCCGATAAAAAGATTATCACTCGGCATTCCGTAAGGTGTTTCAACCCTCACTTCTTCAATATTATCAAGGAATTTGTAAAATCCCGAACCGCCAAATACACCGATATCCGCTAATTTTTTCTGTTCCATATTATACCTCTCATTCTTAAGATAATAATAACATAAATTTGAACATTGAATAGTGAATCGTGAAAAGTTCTTTACAAAAATACTGAAAATATAAGTGTTTTACAGACACTTGATTTTTTAAATTTTTTTTTTATAATACATATATAATCACCTTCAAAAGTTTTTGACTTGGCAGAAGATGTCGGTCGTTAGGGAACTTCGAAGGCCACAATTTACAACAAGAGGATTACATTTTGAAAAAATTGTTACTGTTAACTTTTACGCTTGCGTGTATAGGTATGTCAACTGCGCCTGCTTTTGCTACCGATATAAATGCCGTAAAAGCCACAATAGTGAAACATGCTGTTTCGATGGGTGTTGATCCTGCAATTGCTTTGAGTATTGCAAGAGCGGAATCAGGATTCAGACACGAAGCGAGAAGCTCACACGGTGCTGTAGGTGTTTTTCAATTAATGCCGTCAACCGCAAAGAGAATGGGCTTAAATCCGTATTCTTTGAATGACAACATCAAAGGCGGAATTATGTATTACAAAAAAATGTACAATATGTTCGGTTCTGTCGAACTTGCCTTAGCGGCATACAATGCAGGGCCCGGAAACGTAAAAAGATATAATAATACAATTCCTCCGTATGCGGAAACAAGACGTTTTGTGACTAAAATTATGTCTGACGTAAACAGACAAAAATCAACCCCCGATCCTATAGTTGCAAAAGTAAAATCCGGTGCATATTCGGTTCAAGCTCCGAAAACACCTTTACCTAAAGCACCTGCCGAAATAAAAATGGCTCCTGTGGGACAAATTATAAGTATAACTGATACGGATATCGAATTAACGGACGAAAAGCCGATAGAATTAGAGTTAGAAGCTTTGACCGTTGCGATATAAGATTTTATTTATTATACAAGAGCTGATTTCAATTGAAATCAGCTCTTGTACTTTTATTTATTGAATGCTTTGAAAAATTCCTGCAGGACTTCGTGTCCTTTGAGGATTGTTTTGTAGTCCAGATATTCGTCTTTTGTGTGCATATTGCAGACCGTTGCCAAACCTACCAAATACGGAATAAATTTTTCACCTTTAGAATTTGTCTGATTTGCGTAAATATGAGTTTCCGCAGCAGCATGGAAAGATGTTATATCAGGTGATACTCCGACTTTTTTTGCCGAAACTTCAAATAAAATCGGAATATATTCATCATTAACTTTTTCAAACGGGGGCACATGTTCTTTAAAATCAATCGAAACAGTCAGCAAATCGGCATTAACCTTGCCGAATTCTTCAACCGTTTTAGTCATAATATCTTTCAACTCGGCTTCTTTAATACGGTTAGAACTTCTTATAGAGTAGCTTACGGATGCTTCGGGGTTAATAATATTTGTAACTTTTATATCTCCTGCTTTAATTCCGCCTAAGTTGCAGGAAGTTACGACCATTCCGTCCTCCTCATAATAAACTCCCTGAGGAAGTTTTGAGATTAAATCAGCAATAAATTTACCTGCATTTGCTCTTGTTTTGTCGCCGATATCAATGCCCGAATGACCGCCTTTATGGCTTTTTAAGTCAATTTTTACCATTGTATAGCCTGCACCCGAAACTTCCAATTGTCCCAATGTATCGCTGTCGCAAACAAGCATATATTTTGACTTAATACTTTTAAAATCAACGTGTTTCACTCCCGACATGCCTGATTCTTCATCACGGGTGAAAATACATTCCAAACCGCCATGAGCCATATCCGAATTAGCAATTTCATTAGCTAATAAAAGTGCATTAGCAACTCCTGCCTTATCGTCAGCACCCAATGTTCTTCCTTCCGCATGAATTTTACCCTCATCATCAAGATAAGTTTTAACGGGGCTGTCATCTCCTATAACGTCCATATGAGATGACAATAATAAAGGTTCTTTTTTATCGTCAGTGGAGGGAATATCAATTCTTACATTCCCGTAATCATCAAGTTTTGCGGGGATATTATTTTTACCGCAATAATCTATAATCCAATTTGCGACATTTTCTTCCCTCAACGACGGGGACGGGATTTCCGCCAGCGTACAAAATAAATCAATAAGTTCATGTTCTTTTCTGATATCTGCTATGTTCATTTATTCCTCTCTTTCTCCGTATATAGTATTATTATCAAATTTCGTTAATTTTACTCTTTGCAAAGTATTTATAAGATTTTTGTCTTTTGTATCAAGTAAAACAGTTAAATAATTTCTCGTAATCCCTTTCAAAAATCCTGTTTTTTTGTCGGGGATTTTTTGGACAAGAACCTCACTTACAGTCCCTATATTTTTTTCAACAAATTCGTTATATTTTTCAGCCGAAAGTTTTTTGACAATTTCCGCTCTTTCCTGTCTGATATTTTCGGGAACCTGATTTTCCATATCTGCTCCAACCGTACCCTCCCGAACAGAATAAGGGAAGGTATGAATTTGTGTTAAACCGGATTTTTTGAGATTTTCTAAAGTGGTATTAAAATCTTCTTCCGTTTCACCTGCAAAACCCGTTATAATATCACTTCCAAGAAACGGTAGGTCAAACATAGAATTTATTTGTTCAATCTGCGCCAAATAATCTTCAACCCTATATAATCTGTTCATAGATTTCAGGGTTTTGTTGCAGGCAGACTGCAGTGACAGATGAAAATGCGGACAGAATTTTGCTGATTTATTAAGTACATCAAGAAGTTCATCATCAATTTCCAAAGGGTTAAGAGAACCTAAACTGTATCTTTCGATTGTTGTTTTTTCCTCTATTGCATTTATCAAGTCAATAAATTTCAGGCCAAAATCTCTTCCCCATTGTCCGATATGGATACCGGTCAAGATAACCTCTTTAAACCCGTTTTTTGAAAAATTATTTATCTGTTCAATAACAAAATCAATATCTGCGCTCCTGCTTTTACCTCTGGCAAAAGGAATTATGCAGTATGAACATCTGTTGTCACATCCGTCCTGAATTTTAAGACTTGCCCTTGTTTTTGACATATCTTCAAGAACTGTTTTGGTAAAATTATTTTTTTGCATGATATTTCCAACAATACAAGTATCTTTTTTCTGTAAACAGTCTGCCCTCCTGTCCTCCTGTCCTCCGTCAGCTTTTTCAATTATTTTATACAAATCCAATTTTTCATCATTCCCGACAACAAAATCAATAAAATCATTTTCAAGAAGTTTTTCTTTTTCGATTTGTGCAATACAACCTGTAATAACAGTTTTTACGTCAGAGTTTTTATGTTTTGCGTTTCTCAGAAGGTAAAGTGCCTCATTGTCACTTTTATGGGTAACGGTACAGGAATTCAGTATATAAATATCGGCATCTTCAATATTTTTAACCTCCGACATTCCGTTTTTTTCTAAATTCTCTTTTATAACAGAACCCTCAAACTGGTTTGCTTTACAACCCATTGAGTGAATAAAAAACTTCTTCATTTCTGAATTTTATTAAAAATAAAAATTATTGTAAACATTCTTTACAAAAGTTTCGGGAAATAGCAAAAAAATTTACTTTCGGGTTTTATTTATTTATAATAAAAAGTGTGAAAGGTGTGTATATATGATTTCAGCAATAGGACCGAATTTTCAGGGCAGACGTGATAATATTGATGCAGTAATAAATGCGGACGACAATACAATTCGTCAGGTAGCTTATTTAAAAACTGCAGCCAAATATAATCCCGAAAGGGAAAGAAAAATAACAAACGCGTTATTCTATTCAGCTCCTATAGCAGCAGGCTTGGCAACAGCGGTTTTGTCAAAGGGAGGAAAAACAAAAATATTCTCTCAACAGGTTTCAGGACTTGGAGCTAGAGCTGCGAAAGGTTTGATGGTAGCCGCAGGCTGGACGGCTGCGTTAGGTGCTATTGATTTACTTGGTTTCGGCAAAAAGAAATTAAATGAACATTCACCTGAAGCCCGCAGATTTGACAGAGAACATCCTGTTCTTTCTATGTTGGGAATGCTTGCAGCAGGCGTTGGTGCTATCTTGTTAGTAAACAAGGGAGCTTCAAAATTGAGTAAATTAACCGCTCCAAAATTTATGCAAAAAGCAACAGAAAAAGCTGATAAGTTTTTAAATAACAACGCATTTATCCAAAACTGCAAAAAGGGACTTTTAAATCTTTCCCAAAAGACTCCTTCAGCATTGAAAGAAATCGGGGCAACCGCACTTGACTGGTCACCGACATTGTTGTTATTCGGCGGATTATTCCACTCAATCGGCAGTGCATCTCGTCAAAACAGAGAATTTGTTAAAAATTATACGGAATTAAAAGATAGACAATCAAAACTTTCTCAAGCAAGAGTAAGAGAACTTTCAATGCAAAATGATTTCTTGATGCAAGATGCAAAAAACAGAGAAGAAATCGAATTATTAAACAATCCAAAAGCGGGTTTAGCTTAATAATAAACAATTTATATATAACAAAAAACGGTTCAAGTTAATGTACTGAACCGTTTTTATTTATTTAAAATATATTAACAATTGTTAAGTGAATGTTAATTAAAAAGACAATTATTTAAAACACATATACTTTATATATATAGAGTATAAAATAGGAAAATTATCATGGCACCGGAAGATAACCTTAAAGTCGGTGGCGTTAAAGGACGGCAATTTTTTAAAATTGACGCTATCGCACCAATAACATACGAATTGACAAAATCACATGTTGGATTGTCAGATAATGCAACAAGAACTTCGTTTGTTGGTGTTGGAAACATGAAACTATTTAGCTTTAATTATAATTCCATAGGTCCACTTAATGGTGAACCTCCTAAGACATACATTAACGATAAAAATGGCTATAAGGAATTAGCAAATATTGGTACTGGAATTGATTATTACTGCTAGATAAATTATAGTGTGCGATATTTCGCACCAAAATAGGATAAAAAATGAGTATAAATGCAATAACAAATGCGTGGACACCACCGGAAGTAAAAGCAACAGACTTATCAGATACGGATTCAGCTAAAGAACAGGCTGAAAACGCTCATAAAGCTCCGCCTTCACCTGAAGGAGATACTGCACGAACAAGTGAAACGGTAGAAAGCAAAAACCCCCTGGGATATCACATACCCTGGACAGATGTTGATGTAGACGGAATCGGAGAAAGATGGAAAGAAGCTAATATATTCGGACGTATACTTGCATCATTTGGTACAAATTCAGGACTAAATAATATTCAAAGAGATAATCGATTAATTGCACAACAACAAGCCCAATATACTAACACTACTGTTGCAGAATCTTTGTTTACATTTGCATAATACACAATAATAAAACATGAAAACGGCGATATTTTATTAATATATCGCCGTTTTTATTATTCTGCAAATCATTATTTAATTTATTCGCCTATTCACTTATTTACTTATATTTACTAAATCTCTTGTCTAAACCGTCGCAACTGATTTTGATTTTTCAATACAATCAATCAAAGTTGATGCGACTGTTCTTTGTTCCTCTTCTGTCAATTCGGGGAACATCGGGAGTGAAATTACCATTTCGGTATTCTTTTCGGAAACAGGAAGTGAACCTTTTCCTACGCCCAAATATTCATGAACTTTTTGCAAATGCAAAGGAATAGGATAATAAAGCATTGCACCGATACCGCGTTCCTGCAGCATTTTGTGAACTTCATCACGGTTCGGAATTTTTACCGTGTACTGATGGTAAACACAGTATGTATTATCCAATTCTTTTGGTGTTTGAACGTATTTACAATCTTTGAACAATTCGTTGTAATAATAAGCGTGTGCGCGTCTTTGTTCGTTCCAATCTTTGATATGAGGTAATTTTACTCTCAAAATTGCTGATTGAATTTCATCAAGACGGCTGTTTACACCGATTTCATCATGGTGATATCTGACGGCACCGCCGTGGTTTCTTAGAGCTATTACTCTATCTCTCAAAGTTTCTGAATTTGTCATGATTAAACCGCCGTCGCCCATTCCGCCTAAGTTTTTTGTCGGATAGAAACTCAAACATCCGAAATCGCCGAATGTACCGACCATTTTACCTTTATACAAAGCACCAACGGCTTGACAGCAGTCCTCAATAACATGTAAATTATGTTTTTTAGCGACTGCCATAATTGTATCCATATCGCAGGGCTGACCGTAAAGGTGAACCGGAATAATTGCCTTTGTTCTTGATGTTATTGCACTTTCCAATTTTGTTGCGTCCATATTGAATGTATTTTCGTCAATATCAACAAAAACAGGTTTTGCACCGACAATTCCGATAGCTTCGGTTGTTGCAACAAATGTAAATGCAACTGTTATAACTTCATCTCCCGCACCGATATTCAATGCTCTCAATGCCAAGTGAAGTGCGTCTGTTCCTGAATTTAAGCCTACCGTATAATTACAGCCGTAAAAATCTGCCATTTCCTGTTCGAATGCTTTTGTATTAGGTCCTAAAATGTATGAACCTGAACGTAAAACTTCACAAACCGCTTTTTCTACTTCATTTCCAATAGTTGCATACTGTCTTTTTGAATCTAAAATTGGTATCATATTAATCTCCTTCTTAAACTACCACTATATGTATAGTTTAGCATAAGTTAGAGGTATCTTTATATAAGCTTAATATTTATAAAGAAGATACAATTGCTTATATAATTTAATATAATGTAATGAAATTCTGCCTACAACACTTGACAAAATAAGGGTTATAGTAAATAATGTGTGTATAGGGGGAAGCCCAAAAGAAAGCGACTTCTCTGAGGCTTCACTTAGTACCCTATTTCATGAACAAATTTAATGCTACTATGAGTAGCGTTGCTACGAATAGTAGCATTATTATTTTGTCAATCATAGCGTTACCCTCCTTCTAGCCACCGATTTCTTAGTAAAATACGTGTGTGGGCAAAGGCTGGTGGTACTACCCTAGGATAATTGTAACATAAACAAATTATTTCCCCAATTCACTTGCTTTTTTAGTCATTTTGTCGGTTACATTCTATACCCACCCGTTGTTGTAGCTCACTATGTTCGCACAACAACTCCCTCCCTGATTAGGGAGGGCAGGGGTGGGTATTGGTTATTATTTTCCTAATCCACCGACTTTTTAGCCTGTAGCGTGCAATTTATTGCACGAAATAGCTTAGTGTCCTAATGACTTAGTGCTTTATTGCCTTAACAACCGCTACCATTGTCCAAAAGATAAATTGAATTTGTGGGCGGAAAAATACCGTATCGACAAAACCGTGAAAACATACGGCGCAAATAGAGATTAAGGCGGTTGATACAAGGATTACCGATTTTGTATCCGTAGATTTTAATATATATTTTACTGAATTTTTTATTAATGTTACTAAAAATCCTAAAAATGCTATTAATGCAAAAATTCCGCTTTCAACGGCTATTTCAAGAAAAATATTATACGCACTCAATGCATCAAAGCCTGTTTTCATGTAAAGTCCGTAAATTTCTCTGAAATTTTGGTTTCCGACCCCTATCCCTAAAAGCCAGTTGTCTTTGAACATATCTAAAGATGAATGATAAACATTAAATCTGAATGAGTTTGAAGAATCTCCTCTCATTGCAAAAATTGACAAAACCCTTGCCCTTAAAGATGAAACAAGCAATATGGCAGATGCTACAATTGCAACAACTGAACCGATTGCGGTTAGAAAGATTTTTTTATGTTTGTGCCACAAAAATTTTGATGCAACCGCAAAAATTCCGAAAAATATGACCATCATTGCCATATAAGAACCTCTGCAACCCGTCAAAAACAGAACGACTGTGGATAAAAGGGCAAAAATAAATACTATTAGCCCCTCACCCCTACCCTCTCCCCAAAGGGGCGAGGGAGCTTTAGTTTTGCCAGCAATATATAAATATGCGGATAAACCATACAAAGCAGGGATTCCCGCAACAAAATATCCTCCTAACAAATTTGGATTTAGCGGTTTTAACGTACCGTAAACCCTTGTCATAACCTGTTCGGGGTTCAATTTGGAAACATCTTGCCATGTTGAGATTTCTGATACATGAGAAAAATTTTGTATAACTCCGATTACTGCCTCAAAACTGACGCAAGCTCCGATTACACCCAAAATATACGGAATTTTACCCTTATTATTTTTCAAATATTGCGCAACAGATACATAAAATGCCAGATATGTAAAAGTTTTGAAAAATCCTTTCAAACTCAAATGAAAAAGAGTTGAGCCGGCAAGACTTATTACCACTATCATGAAATAAGCCAAAAGCCACAATTCAAATGTACTGTATTCAAGTTTTTCATTCGGCTTAAAAATCAATTTTACAAACGTCAAAAATATCGTAATAAGTGCAATAAAACCGATTACATCAGACGGCATTACGGTTGACGACAAAAACACAAGGACTATTGATGCGAAAATCAGCTTGTCTATATTTTGTAAAAACAGGCTGTTTTCATATAGAAAATCCCTCCACCGCTTTGCGGTCCACCTCCCTTTATCAAGGGAGGCTGTTATTTTTTGCTGAGTAAATCTTAAAACAGAGTTAAATATTGTCATTTTCGTTTATTGAATTATGAAATCTGTCGTCATTTGTTTCGGGCATAATTTTTAAATCCGAAACTGTTCCGTTAAATTTGTAATCTTTTCCTTCCAAGGTAATGGGCAAGCCCATCTTAATCTTGTTACCGCCCACAACTGCACCGTCTTTTGTTATTTTTGCGGTATCTGTTAATGTAACGGTTATGTCATACATATTTGCCTGCGAAAAATCTTCAACAATCAAGAATTTTTTATTATTCATTGTCGGAAGAACAACTTTTTTTCTTTCAGACTTAACGTTTAATATTTCAAGGTCGCTGTACGGAACGTTTCGTATGCTGATAAAAGTTTTATCAGCGGCTTTAAGAGGAATTTCCTTGCCTGTTAAAGTAACACCTCTTAAATACACCTGAAACGATATTTTAGAAGTAGCTTCTATTTGTTTATCTGCAGTCTGTCTGAAATGCTGATAAGTAAAAAATCCGGCACATAAAGATAATAACATACCTGAAATAATTATTAAATCAACAGGTCTTTTGAAAATTTCCATAAATTTTTGCATAAATTTCTCTCCTATAAATTCTCAACGGCTTCCAAAATCTCGTCAACCGTAGTTGTTGCGCATCCGAACTGTCTTACGACAATGCTTGCGGCGATATTTCCGATAATAGCAGCATAACAAGGATCCGCACCCGTTGCAAGTGCAAGAGTATAAACAGCCGTAACCGTATCTCCGGCACCCGTTACATCAAACACTTCCGATTTGTTGAAAACGGGGATTTTTGTGTAATTTTTGTTTGAACGGGCAACAAACATTCCGTCAGCCCCGCAGGTAATCAATACGGAACTTGCGTTAGTGTCAGACAACAATTTATCACCCGCACGTTTTAAATCTTTTTCATTCTCAATCTCAAATCCAACGGATTTTTGAGTATCGGGAAGATTTGGGGTCATAGATGTAACATTTTTGTATATTTCCAAATCTTTCTGAGCATCAACAACAATAATTTTGTTTTGCTGATTTGCAAGTCTTATGGTTTCCTGAATAATTTTCGGGGTTAAAGTTCCGATATGATAGTTTGAAAGAATAATCGCATCATGTTCAGGGATTGCCCTTTCAATTTGTTTCAAAACTTCTTCTTCAATCTCAGGTGATAAAAATTCTTTTGTTTGACGGTCAATTCTTACAATCTGCTGGGTAATTGATGTCGTAATCGAACCTGAAATCCTTGTTTTTGTGGTGGTTTTTCTTGAAGGATCGACAACCAGATATCCGCAGTTTACATTTGCTTTTTCAAAAGTTTCTCTCATTTGAGTAGCCTGAAAATCGTCCCCGCAAACACCGATTACGCTGACTTTTCCATTATTCAAAGTCGAAACATTGTGTGCTGCGTTTGATGCCGCGCCAAGGATTAAATCGGTTTTTGAATGAAGAAGGATTAAAACTGGTGCTTCTCTGGAGATTCTTTCGGCATCGCCATAAATCATTTCATCAATGGCTAAATCCCCGACAACCAAAACCCTCGGCTCATTAAGCTTTTTTATGTATGAAATTAATAACTCTTTATTAATAAACATAAATCCTCTCGAGCCTATCTTAACACAAACAAAAAAATACGAAAATAAACAGGACGAATTTGTTTAATTCGCCCTATTTATTTTCAGAAATTATTTTTATAAAATTTTATTTTATTGAAGTTCAGATATTCTCTGATAATATGTTTGAACTGATTCATTCTGTTTTTCTGCAGTTTTAATTGTCCTGAGTATAAATTTGTATGTTCCTTCAAATGGCTGTTGAATTATACGTTTAACATTTTTTAATACTTCACCTGTTTCTGGTGAAATTTCTGTGAGTAAAGCAAACATGCGTTTTCTGCCAAGTTTTGGACTCTGACCATAACAAAAACCAACTGCAACCTGACCGAGCGGATAAGAAGTACTGTTTGAAACGACTTCAAATTGTCTGTCTGTTAAAACTTTTGCTGCACGGTCTTTTGCAGTCTTGGTCCATTTGTATGAACCAAATGTTGGGTTTTGTAAGTTTAAATTAGTATCCATATTTGTTCCTTTCTTTTATGTTTCACTTTCTGTGCATTTTATAAATTCCCTGAACATAAATAATTGCTAAAATAAAGTTTAACATTTACAAATGTTAACAAAATTTTATTAAAAATTTATAATAATTAATTTTTCCTTAAGGTTTCTAAATTTTGATGAAATCTGTTGTATAAATGAAATTGTCGAAGTGTAAAAAGAAAGGGAGAAATATTATGTTAAAACCATTAGGCGACAGAATTGTTATCAAAGTTATTGAAGACACCGAACAAACTTCAGGCGGAATTTTTATTCCGGACAGTGCTAAAGAAAAACCTCAAAAAGGTGAAGTTGTTGCGGTTGGCGAAGGCAAAATTAATGATAAAGGAGAAAGAGAGCCGATGGACGTAAAAAAAGGCGATACAATTCTTTATGCAAAATATGCAGGAACAGACATCAAAATGGATGGAGTTGAATACAAAATATTGTCCGTTAAAGATGCGTTGGCAATAATTGAATAATTGTGAAAAGTGAAAAGTGAGATGTGAAAAGTTCATTATGCTCGCATCGCTCGGAAATAAATTTTGTGCGTAGCACCGTAAAGGTCTTTTCACTATTCACATTTCACTTCTCACTTAGTTAGTAGGTCGGGATTGCTATCCCGACAGTTAATAGGAGAAATAAAAATGGCAAAAAAAATAGTTTTTAATGAAGAAGCAAGAAAATCGCTTCTTAAAGGTATAGATGCGGTAGCAGATGCAGTAAAGGTTACACTCGGACCTAAAGGCAGAAACGTAATTTTGGAAAAGAAATACGGCGCACCGCAAATTGTTAATGACGGTGTTACAATCGCAAAAGAAATCGAACTTAAAGACGGTTTGGAAAATGCAGGCGCACAACTTCTTAAAGAAGTTTCTTCAAAGACAAACGACGTAGCAGGCGACGGTACTACAACAGCTTCTGTTCTTGCTCAAGCAATCGTTAGAGAAGGTTTGAAAAACCTTACGGCTGGCGCAAATCCGATGTCTATGAAACGTGGTATTGATAAAGCCGTTGATGTTGCGGTTAAAGAGATTAAAGACATGTCAAGACCTGTCAATACAAAAGAAGAGATTGCACAGGTTGCGGCTATTTCCGCAGGCAATAACAGAGAAATCGGTGAACTTATCGCCGAAGCTATGGAAAAAGTCGGACACGACGGCGTTATAACAGTTGAAGAAAGCAAATCCTTCGGAACAAACCTTAAAGTTGTTGAAGGTATGCAATTCGACAAAGGTTACTTATCTCCGTACTTTGTAACAGATGCAGAAAGAATGGAAGCCGTTTTGGAAGATGCTTACGTATTCTGCTGTAACAAAAAAATCAACCTTATCTCCGATTTGGTTCCACTTTTGGAACAGGTTGCAAGAGATGGCAGATCTTTATTGTTAATTGCAGAAGATGTTGAAGGTGAAGCACTCGCAACATTGGTTGTAAATACCATGAGAAAAGTATTGAGAGCAGTTGCAGTCAAAGCTCCGGGATTTGGCGACAGAAGAAAAGCTATGCTTGAAGATATTGCAATCCTTACTGGCGGAGAAATGTTCACCGAAGAACTCGGAATAAAATTGGAAAACGTTACAACTCAAATGCTTGGTAAAGCTAAACGTGTAACAGTTACAAAAGACGAAACAACTATAGTTGTCGGTGATGACACAAAAGCTCAAGTTCAGGAAAGAGTTCGCTTAATCAGAAAACAAATTGAAAGTTCAGATTCCGAATACGACAGAGAAAAACTACAGGAACGTGTTGCAAAACTTTCAGGCGGTGTTGCGGTAATCGAAGTCGGCGCAGCTTCAGAAGTTGAACTTAAAGAACGAAAATTGAGAATTGAAGATGCCCTGAATGCGACAAGAGCAGCAAACGAAGAAGGTATCGTTCCGGGAGGCGGAGTTGCACTAATCAGAGTTCAACAAAAGCTGAACAAACTTGTCGAAACAGAAAGATTTTCATCAGATGATGAAAAAATCGGCTACAAGATTTTGACATCTGCACTTGACGTACCTTTGAGAGCTATCGCTCACAATGCAGGCGCAAAAGCAGACGTTGTAATTGATGCGGTTACATCTCATGAATTAGCATACGGCTATGATGCCTTGAATGATGTATATGTTGATATGTTTAAATCAGGTATTGTAGACCCTGCAAAGGTTACAAGATCAGCCTTGATGAACGCTGCATCAGTAGGTTCAATGTTGTTGACAACAGAAGCCGCTGTTGTGGAAATCCCGGAAGAAAAACCAGAAGCACCTCAAATGCCTGGGGGCATGGGCGGAATGATGTAATTTATGTTTCAAAATAAATGAGCGGAGCAATTATGCTCCGCTTTTTTACATGGTTTTATTTAACCTCCAATCTACAACTCTTTAATAATCCATTTTCCAGCCGTTTTCCATAATTCTTGCAGCACACCCTCCACCACTAACTCCTATAGTATATGTTATGCCGCTGCCATTAACAGCTTCGGTTTCTAACGAATCATTGTCAGGGCTGCCACAAGCAGAAAAATTGTTTCGCCAGTATGAATTATTGCCCGAAAGAGCAGTTTGGTTATTATAAAAAGCATAATCCTTTCCGAAGTTAGGATACAATTTACCTTCATCAGATAAATAAAAATAAAATATATCTCTGCCGAATGTATTAGGTCCTCTCCTTCCGTTAACGTCTATATATAAAATTCCTACATTAGAACGCATGTTTCCTCCAAGACTTTTTATTGCATTAGAAACCTCAGGAGTGATATTTGGCGTATATGCCCAAATGAAAAGCATAGTGCCATCTGATAATATTAAAGATATTGCATCTTCAGTTTGCATTCCAGGACCGATGAAATAACTACTCC
>JAGBOW010000068.1 GCA_017633675.1 bacterium
AAGATTATAAATAAATATAGAAAAAATATTTTAGATTATAAATATATTAATCCGAATGAGTTAAATCGTGATAATTGGGTTATAAAAAAATTACAAAGCATTCCGTCAGGTGAAAATATTTTGGATGCCGGTGCCGGTGAAATGAGATATAAACCCTATTGTTCTCATTTAGATTATAAATCTCAGGATTATTGTCAATATAAAGGTTTAACAGAAGGAAATTTGACAGAAGGTCTTTTAAATGACAAATGGGATACTTCTAAAATAGATATTGAATCGGATATAATTTCTATACCTGTTGGTGATAATAGTTTTGATAATATTTTATGTACTGAAGTATTTGAACATATACCATTTCCAATAAAAGCAATAGAAGAATTTAAAAGAATTATAAAACCTGGCGGCAAATTAATTTTAACAGCTCCTTTTGCATGTTTGTCTCATCAGACACCATATTTCTTCTATAGTGGTTATTCTGTTTATTGGTACAAAAAATTCTTAGAAGAGAATAATTTTGAAATTCTTGAAATGAGTCCTAACGGCAATTATTTTGAATATATGCTTCAAGAGATAAACAGGTTAGAATATTGTAAAAATTCGTACTGTAAAGATTTAAGTATGCATTATCCGGAAAAAGAAATAACAAAAATATGTATGTATCTTGAGGAATGCTCTAAAAAGCAAACAAATTCCGAAGACATACTTTGTTTTGGATGGCATGTTTTAGCACAATCAAAAGGTAACTAATACACAATCTGTTATTTCAATTTCTTTTCCCACTTATAAGCGGAAGTAATGCTGTCTGTAATTGTTCGTTTGGGAGTCCAGTTTAAAATTGTTTTTGCTTTATTCGCATTTGCATACAAAATTGCAGGATCACCAGGACGTCTTTCGGCTATTTGTACAGGAATTTTCCGGCCCGTAACTTTTTCACACTCTGTAAAGATTGTTTTTACACTGTCACCATGCTCTGTTCCGAGATTAAATACATTCGACATATTTTCTCTTTTTAAATATTCGTATGCCAGTTTGTGTGCATCCGCTAAATCCTCTACATTTACGTAATCTCTTATGCAGGTGCCGTCCGGAGTATTGTAATCATCTCCGAATATCTTAAAAATTTTATTTTTATCGGTTACAGATTTTAAAATATTTGGAATTAAATGAGTTTCCGGTTCATGCCATTCCCCGATTCCGGCTTTTTCATTACATCCTGCAACATTAAAATATCTTAATTTAACGGATTTTAATCCGTAAGCAACGTCATAATCTTCAAGTATTCTCTCTACCATCAATTTAGATGAACCATACGGATTTATGGGATTTTGCGGATGAAGTTCATCTATCGGTGTGTATTGAGGTTCTCCGTAAGTTGCACAAGTGGACGAAAATACAATCTTCTTTACATTATGTTTAATCATTGTATCCAGTAAATTAAGAGTTCCAAAAACATTGTTTCTATAATATTTTGCGGGATCTTCAACGGATTCACCGACAAGTGCGAATGCCGCAAAATGTATAACGGCTTCTATTTTATATTTTGAAAAAACATTCTCCAAATTATCAATATTTCTTAAATCACCTTTTTCAAATGAAATGTTACCAAATTTTTTTAAGGTGTCGATAGTTTCAATATGACCGTTTTCAAGGTTATCAAAAATTAATATATCAAATCCGTCATTTAAAAATTTTAAAGCTGTATGACTTCCTATATATCCTGCTCCGCCTGTAATCAATATCATAATAAATCTCCCTAAGATTAATACTATTATCAATATAATAAATTACCAATATTTTAATAAACTTTACATATCTTTATTAAAACTTGCCGTAAATCGAATTTGTTTGTAGCATATAGAAAGAAGGAGAGGATTATATGAAAAATTTTATTAAATTGTTGTTACCGTTAATAACGGCGTTAATGTTATCTGCACCGACATTTGCATATTCAGATGTGGCGGCTAATCATTGGGCAGCAAAGCAAATAGAAATTTTAACGGAACAGGGTGTCGTTGTCGGATATCCTGACGGTACGTTTCAGCCTGATGAAAACGTAACAAGAGCGGAATTTGCTTCTATGGCAATTAAAGCACTGGGTCAAGAGCATACAACTGTTGCACAGCCTGTTAATTTTACGGATATTGAACCTTCTTATTGGGCTTATGATGCTATTCAAAAAGCATTGTTCTTTGATTTGGTTTCATGCCCGTTAAACGGAGAACCTTTCAGACCTGAGGATCCCGTATCAAGAGCCGAATCAATTTCCGTTGCGGTAAATGCTTTAACAACTCAGCAAATCAGCTTAGATAAAGCAAAGGAAGTCTTGGCAAAAAAATATAGTGATGCGGACACGATTCCCGAATGGTTTGTAGTACCTGCAGGAAAAGCGGAAATTTTGAATATGATAATTTCAATGCCTTCTGCAACAAATAATATTGAAGCCCTAAGACCTGCAACCCGTGCGGAAGTTGCTGCAATATTATATGAAATGAGACATCAGGCACTTTTAAATCCGAATGCAAAACTCGCAGATGCAATGAGAAAGAAAAAAGGTGAAGGTTTTGTTGTTAAAGATGCATTTGTACAGGGAAGCATCGGAACAATACCTGCAGGAGCAATTGTTCCCGTATATTTAACAAAATATACAAGTTCGCAACAATCTGATGCGGGAGAAATTTATACGGCAACTGCAGCTGAAAACTTTGTTACACCTGAAAGCTATATTCTTGTAAGACAAGGTGCAAATTTAAAAGGACAGCTCCTTGATGTCAGAAAAGGACAATGGTTTGTAAGAAACGGGGTATTGGTTCTTGATAATTCGCTTATCACAACAGTAAATGATCAAACCGCAGAATTTAAAGCCGTTTGTGAAATAACGAAATACAGAAATCGTTTTATGAGAATAGTAAGAGCTGTGTTGAAAGGTGAAAAACTTGAAGCAACTCCGAATAATATGATTTATATGAAACTTCTAAAACCTGTTAGAGTAGACCTTACGAACGGATGGATATTAGAATAATTAATTATATTAAATACAACACTTCCTTGCAATATTGCAAGGAAGTGTTTTTATGTTGTTATTTAAATTTAAAAGGGTGTAGTATCTCATCAGGTAATTGGTATGGCTTTTGCTCTTTCATCTTTGTTTCCAGCTCTTCAAGATTTTTTGCTTCTACCTGACGGTAAACAGGTCCGTTTTTGTCTATTATTTTTGCTGTATAAATATTTTTATATTTATCGAATTCTATAACAGCATCAGGATATTTTTCTTTCATTTTCTTCATTCCTGTTTCATCAGCTTTGTTCTCATCATATGAACGAGTTTGTGTTATTTGTGTAGTTTGCCCGCTATTAACAGGAGTATATTTATCTGTATTTTGATTGGTTTTTGATTTTGTAACTGTAGATGTTTGTCTTGCAGACACAGATGGATTAGGAACAACCTGTTCAGGTGAATCTGTATTTTCAGCTGTCGGCGGGTTGTGAATAAGTTCGGCTTTTAATTTATCCAAACTTTCAAACTCTTGACCGTTATATATATACTTTCCGTTATTATAAGCTATATCTAAATCTTTATATTCGGGATTTCTCGCCTTAAAGCCTGTAATCATTATGTCTGCATCTGAAGGACTCAATTTTGGAGCTGCAGTTTGAGTAGGAGTTATTGGTGGTTTTGGATCTGCAGGTTTTTCCGTATCCTGTAATTTATCTAATTCTGCTCTTAATAACATTGGAGTTTTGGCAGATGCAACAAGTTTACCGTTTTTATCTCTCGCTTCACATGTTCCGTCACTGTATTTTGATATTGTATATCCGGCTTTTTTAAAATTAGCTTGCAGTTGTGCTAAATCATTTTCCGCATCAATATCTTTCTTTGAAGCTCCTCCTGCACCTTCAGGTTTACCGGAAACTCCTTCTATTATTCCGCCTGCAAGTGAAAAGCCCGCACCGATACCAAAAAGCCATTTCAACAAATTTGGCATACCGGAATCATGATGATGACAATCAGGAGGTGGTGGATAACAACATGTATCCATTGGCATTATGTAATTATTTTGAAATACGTTTACCCGTGTATTGCGCATTTGTCCGGGCATCAAACTGTATGTCAACGGTCGCCGACCGCCCGTCAGACCACCTAAATAGGCCATAACATATTCTCCTTATTCTATACTCTTATATATATAAAGTATATACTTTTTAATTAATTGCTAATTTTTAATATTTTTGTAATAAATGTTTACAAAAAATTTAAAATTTTAATAAATCTTGCACTGCCAAGTTAAGCTGCTAATACTCTGCTGTAAGCTTTTATCTTTTATAGTATAATTTTGTCATGGAAACATTTTTGTATAACAAAAAGTTTGTTAAAAATGCGGATTATACCGTTTGGATGGGTTTTCCTCAAAAATATGAGTTTGCAATGTCAGCTCTCGGTTATTTATGGCTTTTTAATATAATTGATGAAATTGATGATATTAATGTAGAGAGAATTTGTTCGGACACTCCGATTATCGGTAGAAACTTACCGAATTTATTCGGATTTTCAATGTCATTTGACTTTGATTTCTTAAATGTATTTTCTATTCTTGAAAAATATAATATACCGTTAAGGAGCTGTGACAGGGAAAAACCTTTGGTTTTTGCCGGAGGTCCTGTTGTGACGGCTAATCCTGAGCCTTATAAAGATATTTTTGATTTTTTTATAATCGGTGACGGTGAGGAGGTAAACAAAAAAGTTGTTGAAACGTGTAAAATATTCAAAAATTATTCCAAAAAAGAAATTTTATCGGAACTTTCAAAAATAGACGGAGTTTATGTCCCGTATATTTCAAAAAGCGTGGTAAAAATAACAAAAAGGCTTGAAAATTGTCTATATACACCGATTTTATCAGATGAGGCTTTTTTTAAAAACACATTTATTATTGAAATGGAAAGAGGATGTGCAAACAGGTGCGGTTTTTGTCTTGCCTCATATTTAAATCTTCCGTTACGAAGCGTTCCGAATGAAGAATTAATCAAGGCGGTAGATTTAGGGTTAAATTACACAAATAAATTAGCTTTTTTGGGTGCTGAAGTAAGTGCGCATCCATACTTTGAAGAAGTTTGCAGTTATATTTCCCAAAAAATCAAATTGGGCATTAATATTGAGATGAATTTTTCATCTTTGAGAGTTGATGCAATTACAGAAAATGTTGTCAAAACATTGGTCTTAGCAGGTCAAAAAAATATTACGCTCGCAATTGAAGCAGGAAGTGAAAAATTGAGAAAAGTTATAAATAAAAATATTTCTGAAGAGCAAATATTTAATGCCGTAAAGGTTGCATCTTTAAACGGATTAAGGGGAATAAAATTTTACGGTATGCTTGGATTACCGACAGAAACTTCAGAGGATATTGTTTCACTGATACATCTTGCAAAACGTATAAAAGCAGAAAATAAAAATTTGGATATAACATTCGGGTTTTCTTCGTTTGTCCCCAAACCGCATACTCCGTTTCAGTGGTGCGGGAGAGAGAATACCAAATCATTAGAAAATAAATGCAAATTTTTACAAAAAGAATTTCATAAAATTGGTGTTAATATACAGTTACCAAGTGTTAAATGGGATTACTGGCAGGCGGTTTTGTCAAGAGGAGATGCCGATTTTACTGAATTTCTCATAAAAAGTTATAAATTAGGCGGTAAACTTGGAGCATTTAAATCTTCGGTAAAAGAATACAGTATTGATGCCGATTATTATGCCTATAACAATATTTCTTTTGACAAAGAACTTCCATGGGATTTTATTGAAATAAAACCCGGTAAAAAATTTTTGATACAAGAAAATAAACGATTGATGAGTTGATAAATTACACCCATGCAGACATGCTTATTGCCTTAGTGTATTTTATATTGGTATGTAATCGCAATAAACAAGACTTGCCCAGTTTTCAAAATAACTTATTTGAGTTGCGCTGCCTGATTTTATATAAATCCTGTGTAATGAACTGTCAGGCATATTCAGAGCGGAACATACCGCAGCTTTTATAATATCTCTGTGTGTTACAATAATTATACGGTTTCCCTGATTTTGAGAAATAATATCATTTATTGAAATTTTTACTCTTTTAATAAAATCCGAAACAGCTTCAGCGTCATCAGGAGTGGGGATATCTGTACGATTAATCATTCTTTCAAGTGCATCGGGGTATTTTTCTTCAATTTGCGGAAAAGTTAAACCATTGTATCCTCCGCATTTTCTGGGGTGTAAATCTTCAATAATTTCATAATCCTGTTTAAATAATTTTGAAATCATTTCTGCAGATTGTTTTGAACGTGTAGCGGGTGATGAATATATTTTATCATTTTTTACACCGCGCTTTTTCAGGAATGTGCAAATTTTTTCAATTTCATCAACACCTTTATCACTCAACGGCGGATATTTTTCCGAATCCGTAAGTCTGTAATCCTCACTGTAAATTGTTGAGCCGTTACAGATAAAAGTTATTTTACATTTTCTGTCAAAATACATAAGTTAATCCTTTTTCTCTGATTATATCATGAACATATTTATGGCGATATGACGATAGGGCCATAAGGCGATAAGTATTATCGTAAAGCTATTTTGGTAAAATTGTATTTGGATTGTTATTATGTAATTGACATATCGCCCTATAGTCATATCGCCTTATCGTCTTTTATGATATACTAATAAAAAAGGAGTCATGAACATGCGAGGAAAAGCTTTTAAATTCGGAGATAATATTTCAACAGATCATATTGCACCGGGCAGATTATTTCATTTACGCTCAAATTTACCTGAATTTGCAAAACATGTTCTGGAAGATGCCGATCCTGAATTTGCATCATCTATGAAAAAGGGAGATTTTGTTGTTGGTGGGAATAATTTCGGTTTAGGTTCATCAAGAGAACATGCTCCTCAAATTATTAAAATTGCAGGTGTAGGTGCAGTTATAGCTAAGTCATTTGCCAGAATCTTTTACAGAAATGCCATAAATATAGGACTTTTGGCAATAGAGTGTGATACTTCTTCTATAGAAGCAGGTGATGAACTTGATTTGGATATAGAAAAAGGCATTCTGAAAAATTTAACTAACGGCACAATCGTACAAATCGAACCGCTTCCTCCCGTCATGATTAAGCTTTTGCAGGACGGCGGGTTAGTTGAACACATAAAGAAGAACGGTGATTTTAAGCTGGTATAGATTACCAGCCCGATAGAACATTTAAAGCTTTTATGGCTTCATTTGCATCTTTATTTCTTATCATTACAAATTCATTATTTTTTAAATTAATAATGCAAAAGTTAGCTGCGCATTTGTCCAGAAAAATTTGCATGGCTGCTCTGGAAGATGTCAGTTCGTGCATATTCTTACATTCTTCAATACTGTTACATACTTTTGTAGAACCTATAAGACCAACGTTGTAGTTTCTGTATATAGCAAACTCAGAAGGTTCAAAGTTGTAGTATTTGTTTAATTTACCGTTTTTAAACTTTTCTTTTATCTTTTCATGAAATTCCATCGAATATTTAGTGCTTTTGCCTGACGGTTCATATACATAAAATACTACTTTTTTTTCAGATTTAAATATATTAGGCCAAAAACCTGACATTCTTGCACCTTTTAAAGCTTGTTCGGGAATATTATTGGCACGATATTGCCCTATGGTTGATACATTTTTATTTCCGAAACTGACACTGTCATCATTTCCCGTTTTTATAAAATCAAAGTTCGGATTTGAAATATCATGAAATGCACTGTTCAATACTCTCTGAACATCAGCCATTCCAAAGTTATTAAAAAATCCGGTATAAATACCAAGCCCTATTAACAATCCTATACATACAAAAATTCCCAAAATTTCTTTTACTTTTGCGTTCATAATAATCTCCCGAATAATTACATTATATATTACAATTAAAAATTTTTCAATATTTGTTGACATTTAAATATTTGTGATGTTTAATCATATTACACTAAGCCGTTTTTTCGTGCTGAAATTCGATTTGGTGAGGTAAAAATAGGACGTAGGATAAATTTTATCGGCAGTCCCGTTATAATCAGAATACGTAAGGGTTTTGGATTATGATTTTACCGCAAGATGTACAAAATACAGGTCGGATTTAATAATTCGACAAGAAAAAGGAGAAAAAATGCCTACAATTAATCAATTAGTACGTCAGGAACGTAAGAAATTGACGGACAAAACAAAATCTCCCGCTTTAATGGATTGTCCTCAAAGACGCGGAGTATGCACAAGGGTTTACACAACTACCCCTAAAAAACCAAACTCAGCTTTAAGAAAAGTTGCCAGAGTCAGATTAACAAACGGATTTGAAGTTACTTCATACATTCCGGGTATCGGTCACAACCTTCAGGAGCACAGCGTTGTTCTAATCAGAGGCGGAAGGGTAAAAGATCTTCCGGGTGTTCGTTACCATATCGTAAGAGGAACTCTTGATACGGCAGGTGTTGCTAACCGTACGCAATCAAGATCTAAATACGGTGCAAAAAGAGATAAAAAAGGAGGTAAGAAGTAATGTCAAGACGTTCTAAACCTGCAAGACGCATTCCGGCAGCAGATCCGGTTTATAACAGCGTTGATATTTCAAAATTTATTAACAGAATAATGAGACGCGGTAAAAAATCATTGGCAGAAAAGATTTTTTATGCAACATTGACTAAATTGGAAGAAAAAACAGGTGAAAAACCGTTAGAAATTTTCCAAAAAGCAATGACAAACGCAACTCCGCTTTTGGAAGTTAAAGCTAGACGTATCGGCGGTTCAACTTATCAAGTACCTATCGAAGTAAAAGCAGACAGAGGTTTTGCTTTAGCATCAAGCTGGATTATTGAAGCTGCAAAAAAACGTAGCGGAAAATCATTCGTAGATAAATTAACAAACGAATTGGTTGACGCATCAAACAGCACAGGTGCAGCTTGCAAAAAGCGTGAAGATACTCACAAAATGGCAGAAGCAAACAAAGCGTTTGCGCATTACAGATATTAATAATTTTGTAATATTTATTTTATATTAAACCCCTCTTGAAACTTTTGTTGATGAGGGGTTTTGTATAGTTATAGTAATTAAAGTATATTAATGCAAATCGTCATTCTGAGCGTTAAAACGTAGGTCGTGTTCATTAATCTTTTGAACACGACATTGGATATTTGTCGTGTTGAATGAAAATGTTCAACACGACCTACCACTGTTTTTTTAGATAGCAAATTTTATTTTTACGGGTTTTATAATATGATATAGCATGCGAAAGTAGAAGTAGTAAAATAAAATGCAAGTACAAAGAATCTCAAATAACAACTACAACCCACAATTTGGGGCATTCCTAAATCTCGGTTCAGTAAAGAAGGTTGCACCAAAAGTTAGTGATGAATTTTTGCATGAGTTCACTGTTGATACAAAAACTATAGATCGTTTTTATTCAAAAAGCCCTTATTATCGGGATGAACTTTCTATAGTTCATTTAAAAAACGGCGAAGCATACGAAGTTGCAATGAGACCTGATAATATATACAGTGAAATAAAAAGTGCTGAAAGAGAAAGTGCTTCTAAAAAGTGTGGAAAATAATGGATTTCATGCAAAAAATATCAAAGGAGTAAAATAAAATGCAAGTACAAAGAATTCAAAACAACAACACAAATTATTACGCACAGAGAAATCTGTCATTTCAAGCCAAAGGGGATATTTTAAAAATTCATGGTGCAGATTTTATTGACTGCGGAGACCATTTTATTAGTAAATTACCATTAGATAAGATTAAACAAAGTGCAGCAAGTATTGAAAATGAAACAAACAAGAATTTGGAAATATTAAGACAATTCAAACCGGAAAACATTAAACAATATTTACTTGAATTAGTGGAATATGCAAAAGGTAAAAAACAAGTTTTCCAAAGTTTTAAAACTCCTATAACCAATAAAGATGAAAAAAGTGTAATGCACTTGTATTTGAAAGAACAACCTCTTAATCAACCTACACGATACTTGGATACTGCAAGTGATGAAATGAGAGATTACTTAAGAAAAGGCAGTAAACCTTTTGTAATAGATGATAAAGAAGGCAAACAATGGATTGTATCAACACACATGGGCGATTATAGTGAAGCATACTGGGGTCCTGTCGGAGTTGATGTGACACCATTGGAACATTTAAAATAAATATTAAGGAGTAAATAAAATGCAAGTACAAAGAGTACAAAATAATAATTATAATACAAATTTCAAAGGTACAATAAAAAATAATAAAGCATTACAAGAATTAAAAGCAGGATTAGCACCTATTCAATTAAAAAAATTAGGTGAATATATTGATACTGTTGAAAGTGTAAAAGACGGAAAAACTTTCGTTTACAAATTAGTTCCTATCGCAGAAAACAAAACTATGGTTCCGACAATAAGTCAAGAAATAGCTTATGACAGATTCCACGACAAACTCACAACAGCTCCGATATTCAGAGATACTGATAAAAAAGACCCTCTCAATGTATTCAAACAATTAGCAGATTTGTATAAATATATGAAATTATAAAGGAATAAAATGAACTTAAATATATCAATAAACAATTTATCTCAAAACAACATTAAGAAAAATAATTCAAACAATGTTAGTTTTACGGCTCACAAATGTATTCATCAAAACAGATGGAAATATAGTGATGAGTGGGTTGATAATATTATGTCACAGTTATCAAAAAATGACAGGCAAGAATTAATGGAAATCTATGGCGGTCCAAAAAGAGCATCTTCGTTAGAAGTTATTAACGAAAATATAAAAGGTTTATTTTATCCTATTACACGATTTTGTTCAAAACTTTTTGCCGAAAAGAAATGTATAAAAGTAGTGGAAGATCCACATAAATATCCGTATGCCATAAGGAAAGAATTCTATTCTGACGGAAGTCGTAAAGAAATGTCATACGGAGCTTTAAAAGAGCTGATTAATATGAATGAAATAAACAAAGATGGAATTACAACACGCAGTACACAATATAATTGGGATTGTGGAGATTACACTATTAGAATATATGATGAAAACCGAAAAGAAATAAAAGTGTATCCGTCTATAAAACACCCATATTACCCTCGTATTGGTGATTCTTAGTTATATAACTTTGTATTTTTAACAATTTTGTAATATTCGCAAAAAAAGCAAAAATTTTTTTTACAGGTTTTAAATAAATTGTATAGTATTAAATTAAAAACAAGGAGATTAATTCATGAAACTTTTACCTATTAGTTATCAATCAAATGTATCATAAAACAGCAATTATTTGTCAAAAAATAATAGCAAAAACTACAGTTCATCAACAACTTTTAAGTCAATTATGCCAGCTGAACAAATACTTGGAATGGCTCAAAGATTAAAAGCACATAATCACCCTCAAGCAAATTCGATTATATCTGATATTATCAGTGAATTATCCAAACAAAGCGGAAAAACATGTGATATAAGTGATAAACTATATAACAGAATCAATTGTGCACTTAATGATATACAGCCAAAACAAAATAATAATGTTCTATCAGACGTATTAAAATTATTATTGGAACATAGAAACCCTGGCTCTGGCAGTCTATCAAGTTCAAATATACAGCCAAAACAAAATAATAATGTTATATTAGACGCATTAAAATTAGTATTGGAACATAGAAAACCTGGCTCTGGCAGTCAATCAAGTTCAAATATATACAGAAGTCATTCTTCCTATAGTCATTCTAGTAGTAAGCCCCGTGATTATGAAAAAGAAGCAAGAGAAATAAATGAAAGAATACATAAACAATCGTGGGATGATTATTTTGAAAAAAATCCTAGTCCCAATATAGGAAGCAGTTTAATGGGGCCATAAAGCAATAATTATGAACCTTTAATATATTGATTCGGTTATAATCAAAGTAAGTAGATTGGCAAAATGTAATATGCCTACCAAAATATGATATAGCAAGTTAATGGAATAAATAAATGCAAGTACATAAACTTGCAGTAATAGATATAAGATAGGAAGTGATGATTTTCACTTCCTGTTTTTACAATTACCCATAAATTTTATGGTGGAGTTTGTAGGTCAAGCATTGTTTGACATTAACTTTAAAAGAGGTCAAATGAGCTCTTTTTTTATGCAATTTTCTTTTTTAAATATTCCACAATGTCATTGGATTCATACATTGAAATATTATCTTCAACCATAAACGGAACCTGATCTTTTCCGCCGATTTCCATCAATCTTTTGTGTCCAAGCAAAACTGTGTCCAAAACTGTTTCGTTGTCAT
>JAGBOW010000069.1 GCA_017633675.1 bacterium
ATAATCTTGGTCTACGGAAACATCTCAAACCAGCTTCCAACAACAGATATATCAGGATTTTCCTCAAAAAACTTTATTTGCTTTTCAAACCGATTCTGTAATGATATATCATCGGAATCCATTAGTGCACAAAATTCACCTTTTGCTTCAGCAAATAAATGACGCCTTATAATATTAATACCACTCTTAGGCATTTTTATAACTCTTATTCTTGAATCACATTTATAAATATTATCTAATACTTTAATTGTACCTTTATTTGTTGAACCATCATCAATAATTATAAATTCAAAATCTTTATAAGTCTGATTAAGAATACTTTCAACAGCTTCTTTTAACCATTCTTCTTTAGTATTATAAACAGGCATTAAAACGGAAATTTTTGGCATTATCATGTCTCCCCAACAGTATCAGTAACTTCAGATTGTGTTACAATCAATATTTTATTTCCCATTTATTTGTTCCTCCAGGTTATAAATAAATAAAACAGTAAAATAATTAGCAATACTGATTGCATTATAACAATCGGGAGAAATAAATTAAATAATTTTTTATATCTCCTACATTTCTTTTTCAATATTGACGTATCTGTATATAACAGTCTTGTCAAAAATTGTTTATCTTCTAAATAAAGATTTATATGATTTTTAATAATTGCTAACCAAACTTTATCCTGATTTTTTGAGCATATTTTTGTTCTCGAATCTTCTTCATATTGTCTGTAATTAAACAAAACTTCATCTATTCTGTACACATCAAAGCCGTTTTCTATAAAAGACAGCCACAAATCATAATCTTCACAACCATAACGCATATAGTCTTTGTACATACCGGCTTTTAAAAAGTCTGTTTTTCTAAATAAAGCAGTAGCAAAAATGCAATTACTATACAGAATGTTTGATTTGTCAAAGTCATCTAAATTCCAATAGCCGTTTATACTGCCGAACATTTTTGCTTTACAATAAACAATACCAATATTAGGATTATTTTTTAATATTTTTGCAGCCTTCTCTACATATGTTGGCTCAATTGTATCATCTGCATCAAGCGGTAAAATGTATTCTCCGCTACACATGTTTATTGCCTTATTTCGCACAGATATAACCCCTTTATTTTCCTTTTCATCAAGAAAAACTATATTTTTATATATATCTGCAAAAGATTTTATAACTTCACTGCTATTATCAGTAGAACCGTCATTAATAATTACAATTTCTATTTCTTTATAAGTCTGCTTTAACGCAGAGTTTAGAGCATCAGAAACAAATTTTCCCTGATTATAACAAGGAATTATAATTGATACTTTTTCAGACATTATATTTCTCCGAAATAATGAAATAATGTTCCTGTATATTCTCAAGGCTACTGTTTAAATATAACACAATCCTTATCCTTGTATGCCTCATCACACTCTATTATTATAAAAGTGGTGCCGCGTCTCGGAATCGAACCAAGCACACAGGGATTTTCAGTCCCTTGCTCTACCAACTGAGCTAACGCGGCACACTTTATATTTACTTTTAAAAATTATCCGAGTATACCGAACAACTTTGATATCTCTATTATATTTGCTAAAACAATTCAGTCAAGAACTAATTTTTATGAATTTTGCGGAGCTATATAGAGAGTAACATTTCTGCCTTCCAATTGCGGTTTTTTCTCTATAATTACAGGCATGCCTTCCAAATCCGCCAAAAATTTATTTGCCAAATCAAAAGCCAAATTTGAATGCTGCATTTCACGGCCTCTGAGCATTACGACAATTTTAACCTTATTTCCCTGTGCAATAAACTTTTCAATACTCTTTATTCTTACCTGATAGTCATGAGTATCAATCTTATAACGAATTTTAATTTCTTTTATATCTACGGTATGTTGTTTTTTCTTAGCCTCTTTTGCCTTCTTTTCAAGTTCATACTTATATTTACCGTAATCCAAAATTTTCGCTACGGGCGGATTCTGGTTCGGATTTATTAATACTAAATCCAAATCGGCATCATAAGCCATTTTTAAAGCTTTAACCGTAGGTATTATACCGTGATTATTACCTTCACTGTCAATTAATCTGACTTCTTTGGAACGAATCCTTTCGTTCATAATTGCCTTATTGTTTTTATCGTTCGGTGCTATTGTGTGTTCTCCTTTATTTTTATGAAACTTATAATAACACAAATTATCCAAATGTAAACCATTGTAAAAATATAGATTTGTAACAAAATGTAAAATGTTATTTTTCAGGCTATTATTCATTTTTAAGCATTTATTAAAATTTTTTATAAATTTTATTAAAGATTTTATGCAGCATGACCGTAACACATAATAAGCAAAGGAGTTTTATGGATAATCAGGTTCTTTCTCAAAATGATGTAACAGAAGTCTTTTTAGAGACACCGGACGGAGGATATGTTAAATTTGACATGACATTACCCCTGCAAATGTTATTTGATGATGTAATAACATTTGTGTCATCAACAGATTTCTAAAATGAACAAAAAAAATTAAAGAACCGTCTATAATAATAGACGGTTCTTTTTTGTTACAAATTGTAGTAAATTGACTATGTTTATGCAAAAATAAAATTATTACAATTATATCATACTGTGAGGGCATATATGAAGAAAATATTGAGTATTATATGTGTATTAGGTTTAAGTTTACCTGCTTTTGCGGGTTTTAAAGAACATTTTGATTTAGGTCAGCAATATTTATCAAATTATCAATATTCCGGTGCCGTAACCGAATTTAAAAGTGCATTGAGAATAAATTACATGGATAATTCCGCAAGAATCGGGCTGATAAATTCATACTTAGCAAGAGGAAAATATTATGCCGATACCGAGAAAAATTATGAGAAGGCTGCCAACGACTACAGAGCTGCACTGTTTTATTTAATACATTATCCTAATGCAAATCAGGTACAAAATTCTTCTCAGGCAATCGTAAGCGTTACATCTAACCTCAACAAATGTTTAAGTGCATCAGGCTTTGATACTTCAGCAAAAAACAGGTTTGAAAAAGCAAAGCAATTACGTGCCGAAGGCGATTTTGCAGCTGCGGGATATGAATTTAATCAAACATTATCGGATACATCTTTAATTAAAGACAGTTTCCAACAGACAGGTGATATAATGAAGTTGTTGGGAAATGATGTTAAATCCGCAGAATATTACAAAAAAGCCGTTTCCGTAGCACCAAATGATATTCAGCTCAGACTTTCCTATGCAAAAATGTTGGATAAATTAGGACAGGAAGAAGATGCCGTTAATGAATACAATTATATCTTAAGCAAAACATCAAATGACAAAGAAGTTTTATATTCACTTGAAAGAATATATAAGAAAAAATTGGAAGAATCACCTAATGATGCGGCAATTACATCTAATTTAGGCGCAATAATGCAAAAGGAGGGCAATTTTGATGAAGCTTTAAAATATTATTCAAAAGCCGAATATCTTGACCCGTCAAATGTTAATACAAGAATTAACGTAGGAACACTGTATCAGCAAAAAGGGGATTATAAAACCGCAATAAATGCCTTTGATTCTATATTAATTCTGTATCCTGATAATACGGAAGCAAATACATATAAAGCCCAATGTTTGGCAAAATTGGGCAAAAAAACGGAAGCTCAGGAATTATTCAAAAAAGTTTTGGCTAAAGACCCCTCAAATGAATTTGTTCAGAACGAAATGCTGGTTATGATTAAAGATAATGCCACACCTGCCGAATTTATTGACTATGTAAAAAAGAATAATTCAAATAATGCCGGCAATATTCTGTATGAATACGGACTGGATTTACATAAAAACGGTAAAATTTCAGATGCTATTATTGTTTACAAAGAAGTTATTGCACTTGAACCTGATAATTCCGAAGCATACGTTAATTTGGCAATAGCACAAAGTCAGGATAAAGATATGTCAAATGCTCTTGCAACACTTAATGCTGCTAAAAATAAATTTCCGAATAATTCGCAAATAGAGGAAACAATAAAATCCGTAAATTCTCAGATGACAGATCAAAAATTGTCTCAAGCTGCAGAGTTTTATAACAATAAAGAATATGAAAAAGCAATTGATGAATATTTAAAAATTACTCCGACAACCTCAGATATAATGCTGAGTGTTGCGGGAGCTTATCAAAACATGGGTGATAACGATAAGGCAATTGAATATTACAAAGAAGCACTAAATCTTGCACCCGCAAATTCGGATATTGCTTATTATATTGCAGCCTTGTATGCAGATAAAGATGATATGGATAATGCAAAACAATATGCTCAAAAATCTTTGGCTTTAAACAAATCAAATAAACAGGCAAAAGAACTTCTTGACGGAATAAATACGAATATAATTGCGCAAAAACTTGAAAATGCCGTTGCGTTATTTGATAAAGAGCAATATGACGAAAGCTTGGCTTTACTGAATGAAGTTCTTGCTAAAAATCCCAAAGATGCTTATGCCATGTACTACAGAGGAATGATATATGATACAAAACAGAAATATTCCGATGCCATAAAAGATTATAAAAGTGCCGTATCCTTAAATCCTGATTTAATGATAATTAATTATTTAATCGGTATTGATTATGATATGCTGGAAAAATATAAAGATGCAATGTCATATTACAAAGCCTTCACAGCTACATATTCCGAAGATGACGATTACTTGAAATATGCAAATAACAGAATAAATGAGCTTGCACCGTATGTCAAATAGAATTGAAACACTTATTCAAAGCAAAGTTTCATTAGCACCAATGGCGGGAATAACGGATTATGTGTTGCGTTCGTTAGTTAGGAAGTATTCCAAGAATTGTCTGTTGACAACGGAAATGATAAGTTCGGAATATTTAGCTCAAACAATGAACGGGAGAAGCGGTACTGAAATTTTAAAGCGGGATAAAAATCATTCTCCCATTTCTTATCAGATAAGCGGACATAAGCCCTTTATGATGCGTCAGGCTGCGGAATTTTTAAATAATTATGCTGATATAATAGATATAAATATGGGCTGCCCCGTAAAAAAGGTTGTCGGAGGGCAGGACGGCTGTGCATTAATGAGAACTCCGGAACTTGCATCAGATTTGGTAAAAGCCGTAAAAGACGGAACAGATAAACCTGTAAGTGTAAAATTTCGTCTGGGATATACAAATGAAGAATTGAATTATGTAGAATTCGGTCAGAAAATGCAGGAGGCAGGGGCTGAATTTATAACAATTCATGCAAGAACAAGGGCTCAAATGTATTCAGGTCAAGCAGATTGGGAAAAAATCAGAAAATTAAAAGAAAATGTTGATATTCCTGTTTTTGCAAACGGTGATGTTACATCAATTGAAAAAGCGATTGAGTGTACAGATTTATCGGGTGCTGACGGAATTGCTGTCGGCAGAGGAGCATTAGGGGATCCGACATTAATCGGAAGAATAGAACATTATTTTGCAACAGGTGAAAAATTACCAATCCCGTCACTTGAAGAAAGAATTGAAATGTTAAAAATACACCTTGATGAAGAAATTAAATTGCGCGGTGAAAATGCAGGAATAAAATTTATGAGAAAGTTTTACCCGTATTACTTTTCCGGTTTTGAAAATGCAAAACAAATTCGTTCAAAGCTTGTTGTGGAAGATAATCTTGAAAATATTTATAAATTTCTTGTAATAAACACATATTAGTAGTATAAACTTATTGTAGCAGTTTGAGGGATCCACCTCTAAGTATCTCTTTCAAGGGTTTTTGATTGAGAAGAAAGGATAGAAAATGGAAAAGAATGAAGAAACTTTGAGAGTTTTAAGGCACTCTACATCACACGTTATGGCACAAGCCGTTCAAAAATTGTTTCCGTCAGCAAAACTTGCAATAGGTCCTGCGGTTGACAACGGTTTTTATTACGATTTTGATTTGACAGACGGTCATGCATTTACTGAAGATGATTTGACAAAAATCGAAGAAGAAATGAAAAATATCGTTAAACAAAATCTTTCGTTTGAAAAATACGTTATTCCTGATGTAGATGCTCAAATCGCAGAATTTAAATCTCAGGGCGAAATTTACAAGGCTGAACTTTTGGAAGAACACAAAAATGACAACCCGACTTTGTATTTGACAAAAGATAAAGACGGAAACGTATTGTTCAACGACCTTTGTGCAGGTCCGCATCTTCCGAATACTTCTTATATAAAAGCTAATGCATTTAAATTACTTAAAGTTGCAGGCGCATACTGGAGAGGAAACGCTAAAAACAAAATGCTCCAAAGAATTTATGCAACAGCTTTCTGGTCAAAGGAAGAATTAGCTGATTATTTACACTTTATAGAAGAAGCGGAAAAACGCGATCACAGAAAAATCGGTGCAAAACTTGACCTTTTCTCAACAAGAGATGAAATGGGCGGAGGACTTGTTTTGTGGCACCCGAATCTTGGAGTTGTCAGAGAACAAATCGAAAATTACTGGAGAACAGAACACAGAAAAAGAGGTTATCAAATAGTATTTACACCGCAAATTGCTAAATCAAAATTGTGGGAAATTTCAGGACACATGGATCACTACAAAGAAAACATGTTCTTTGTACAAAAAGATGAAGATTCTGACGATCAATACGTTGTAAAACCGATGAATTGTCCGTTCCATATTCTGATTTATCAGGCAAACAGATATTCTTACCGTTCACTTCCTTTAAGAATGGCAGAATTGGGTACTGTTTACAGAAAAGAAAAATCGGGTGCACTTTCAGGTTTGACCCGTGTTCAAGGTTTCACTCAAGATGATGCGCATATCTTCTGTACACCTGAGCAGTTAGTTGATGAAATTAACGGTGTAATTGATTTCGTTGCTGATACAATGAAAATCTTTAATATGGAATTTGAAGTTGAACTTTCAACCCGTCCCGAAAGCTTTGTCGGAGAAATCGAAAACTGGAACAGAGCGGAAGAAGGCTTGAAACAAGCTATGGACAGACGCGGAATGAAATACGACATCAACGAAGGCGATGGCGCATTTTACGGCCCGAAAATCGACTTCAAAATTAAAGATGCAATCGGAAGAACTTGGCAGTGCGCGACTATTCAGCTTGACTTCAACTTGCCTCAAAGATTTGACATCAAATATCAGGATAAAGACGGTCAGTTAAAAACTCCATTGATGCTCCACAGGGTAATTTTCGGTTCTATGGAAAGATTTCATGGTATCTTAATCGAACATTATGCTGGAGCATTCCCGACATGGCTTGCACCGACTCAAGTTGCAATTGTTCCGATTTCAAACGACAAACACACGGATTTTGCGGAAACCATTTACAAAAAAATGCGTGATGCGGGAATCAGAGTAAACCTTGATGACCGTTCGGAAAGTATGAACTACAAAATCAGAGAGAGTTTGCAGGATAAGAAAATTCCTTATGTTTGCGTAGTCGGTGACAAAGAAATCGAAACAAATTCCGTCGCCGTAAGAGCAAGAGGAATAGGACAAGTCGGCACAATGACCGTTGATGAATTTATCGAAAAAATTCATCAAGAAATAGAGTCAAGAGCAAACGAATCGTTTGCGAAACATTAAAATAATTTAATATAGTAATATTATGAGATTCTTCGGCTGTTTGTCATTCTGAGCGGAGCGAAGAATCTCATAATTTTTCAGCCTCAGAATGACTGTTTAGTTTTTTAATCCTGAAAATTAAACAATTTTACTGCGTTAATCCCTAATGCTGATGAAATTTTGTTAACAGTTTTTAAAGTTATGTTACATTTTCCCCGTTCGATTTCACTCAATCTGTGTTCGGAAATTTCGACCATTTCTTCAAGCTCTGCCTGAGTTATACCTTTTTTTAAACGGTACATTTTCATCTTTAAACCGAACTTTTTTAGAAAATCTTCATCTAACATACAGATATGTTAATAATATTTTATTGATAATTAAATAATAATATGTTATAATAATTATAGTAGTATATTATAATAAAGGAGAATTATGAAACGAGGATACACACTTGCGGAAGTATTAGTAACAATAGGAGTAATCGGAATTGTAGCTTCAATGACACTCCCGATATTGATAAAAAAATATCAATATAAACAATGGACAGAACAGTTAAAAAAGTCTTATTCCACTCTTGATAAAGGGTTTAGAAAAATGCTTGCAGATGATGAAGTGTTTGAGTTGGCTGACACTGAAGTATTTAAGTCAATTACAAAAGATGACTGCGCACATTTTGATAATACACAGGGTCAATGTAAAGATTTTTATAATAATATGAAAAAATATTTCAAAATAGTTGATATAAAAAATATTGATTATAAATATACTTATTTAAATGATGATTGGGAATATAGTTATGATGGTTACGCAATATTTTTAGCTGATGGTACAATGATTTTTGGCTATAGTTTTATAAGAAATTTGTTTTTGGGTATTCATGGTAATTTTTATATTGATATGAACGGATTAAAAAAACCTAATAAGGCTGGCAGAGATATTTTTTACTTCATTATAGGATCTGACGGAGTTTATCCAATGGGGTCATCAATGGCTAGCAGAATAAAAGGTGAAGGAGATGCTTCTTGGTTAAATACTACACAAACCTATAAAATGTGTGAATTGGGATATAAAACAATTAGCGGATTGAGCTGTACTGCACGTGTACTGGAAACAGGTAATATGGATTATACCGTCAAAATTAACCCAAATGGCTCAGGCGGAAGCGGAAGTTAAATAACTTATTGTTTATGTTTTTCAATTATCGCATCAGCTATTTCGTCCAGTTTTTTATAATCTTCTGTTTTAGGTTTGCCTTTTACCTGCAATGGTTCTGCAACCATATCAAGTTTTAAAGGTGCTAATATTTGTCCTATAAGGTCAAACAATTTCCCGCCCCAGCCGTAAGAACCGATTAGTGCCGCAAACTTCGCTTTCGGTCTTAATATTGATACTACATAAGCGATATTGACTGATGCAGGGTGAGGACCTGCAAGAACCATTGAAGTTCCCAGAACAATTGTTGAAGCGTCAACAAGAGCCATTGCCAAATCACCCAAATCACCGTTTACGATATCGTGTTTGTATGTTTTTATTCCTGCAGTTTCAAGTTTTTCTGCCAAATAATCTGTCATTGATTTTGTGCTGTCATACATTGAAACATAAGGAAGAACGACCAAATTTTTTGGAGTATCTGATGTCCAGTCCTCATACAAATCCAAAATAATTTCAGGATTTTTGTATACAGGTCCGTGACTTGGTAAAATCATATCGACATTCATATCTTTTACTATTTGAGTGTATTTTTTGCACATCATTCTAAACGGCATCATAATTTCCGCATAATACCGTTTTGCGCTGTGTTCAAGCTCTTGTGAAGGAACTGCAAAAACATCATCAAACGTATAATGCGCACCTAAAAAGTCACAGGTGAAAAGGATATTATCTTCTTTTATGTAGGTGAACATTGTATCAGGCCAATGAACACCTGGGGCAAAAATAAACTGCAAAGTTTTATCACCCAGTGAAAGTTCTTCATTGTTGCCGACTGTTTTTATTTTTTCAGGTGAAACATGAAGCATAGAATTAAGGTTTTCAGCAACTTTGGGATTTGTAACGACTACGGCTTCCGGAAATCTTTCCAACAAAGCGGGAATAGAGCCCGAATGATCCTGTTCTCCGTGGTTTTCTATAATATAGTCGATATGTTCAACCCCGTTTTCTTCCAGATTTTTTATATATTCATCAGTGAACGGCGGATACATTGTATCAATAATTGCGGTCTTTTCGGAACCTTTTATTAAGAATGAATTATAGCTTGTACCGTTTTCCAGCGGAATAAGTTCATCAAACATTTTTCTCCCGCAGTCATTCAAACCGCAATAAAAAATGTCGGGTTTAATCTCTTGAAAGTGCATAAAATCTCCTTTAAAACGTCGATATGCTCTATAAAGCGATAAGATCTTTACATATTATATTTTTGAAGCTATCGCCCTATAGTCTTATAGCCTTATCGCCATATATTTACTGTTGTTCAAACATATCCTTACCGACACCGCACAACGGACAAACATAATCATCAGGCAAATCTTCAAAAACAATCATACCGTTTTCTTCCGGATCATAGATGTATCCGCAAACCGTGCAAACATATTTTTCCATAATTTCTCTCCTTTTTTAAGATACTGTCATAATTCTACGTGATAATAGTATTTTGTCAAGGGTAACCCGATTAATAAACATTTTAGTAAAGCGTTATAACCTTATCCGTAAATTTCATCTTTAAAAAACGCAAATTCAAGATGACCGATAATAACCGTATCCCCGTCTTTTATACCTTTTTTAGAAAGTTCGTCAAAAACTCCCATACCCTTTAAAATATTTTGAAATCTTATAACCTGTTCTGCGTTGCGCTCATCAGTTACACCTGCTATACGTTCTACTTTACCGCCCTGAATTATAAATGTATCTTTATCTACCTTAAATATTTCAAATGCACTGTCATCATTGTTGTATGCTCCTAAATCTTCTTCGACAATAATTTCGGTTTCGGTTTGTGGAATCTCATCAACTTTATCCCCCATAAAGTCAAGCAGAGTTTCGAGGTTTTCACCCGTTACTGCGGAAATGGCGAAGAGCACGGGCGATAAGGCATTAGGGCTATAAGACGATAAGTCCTTATCAACTTTCAACTTTCCACTTTTTTCGCTGCTTAACTGATTAGCCGCCTCCTCAAACTGCAAAAATAACTCCGCTTTTCTCTTCTCATCAATTGCATCAATCTTATTCAAAACAACTATTTGATAAAGTTTTGATAATTTTTCCGAATATTTTTTTAATTCAAGATTTATTTTTTTATAATTTTCAAGCGGATTTTCTTCCGTTGAATCAATCAAATGCACTAAAAATCTGCACCTTTCCACGTGTCTTAAAAAATCATGTCCTAAACCTACACCTTCAGACGCTCCCTCAATTAATCCCGGAATATCGGCAACAACATATCCATCACCATTATGTTTCTTAACTACTCCGAGATTTGGTATAAGAGTTGTAAACGGATAATCCGCTATTTTGGGCTTTGCAGAACTAATTCGGCTGATTAAAGTTGATTTTCCTGCATTCGGCATTCCTAAAAGTCCTACATCAGCAATAAGTTTTAATTCCAGAAATAATTCTCTCTCAATAGACGGTTCACCTGGCTCGCAAAACTGCGGAGCTCTTTTTTGCGCCGTTGCAAATCTTGCATTTCCTCTTCCTCCGCGCCCGCCTTTTGCAACAAGAACAGTTTGCTCATGAGTTTTTAAATCCGCAATAATATTGCCGGTTTTAACGTCTTTCACAACCGTTCCGACAGGAACTTTTATATACAAATCCTTTGCACAATGTCCGTGCATATTTTTTATACCGCCATTTTCGCCGGCTTCAGCTTTAAATACAGACTTGTGCTTGAAATCCATCAGGGTTGACATATTTTCATCAGCGATTAAATAAACATCACCGCCTCGCCCGCCGTCACCACCTGCAGGACCTCCTTTGTCTACGTATTTTTCTCTGCGCCAGGCAACCATTCCGTTACCGCCACGGCCTGAGACTACTCTGATTTTTGATTTGTCGATAAATTTCATAATTTAGAGAGTTGTTAGTAGTGAGTTGTGAGTAGTTCTTTACAAAACAATTTTAGTACATATTATAAGAAACAGCTAATGATATGAACTTTTCACTATTCACCACTCACTATTCACTTTTTATACTATAATAATACTATGAACAACATAAAATACAAATTATTTTCAAAAGAGCCTGTAGAAATCGGTGCGGATAGCGGTTATGATAATTATATAATGGCAATCGAATCCAGTTGTGATGAAACTGCTTGCGCAATCGTAAAAAACGGCAGAGAAGTTATAGCAAATGTTGTTGCATCTCAAATAAAAACACACGCACAATTCGGTGGTGTAATACCTGAGATTGCAGCCCGAGAACATTTGGATTCAATAAATATAGTTATTGAAGAGGCATTTAAACAGGCAAAAGAAAAAGTAAACCTTGAGCCGAAAGATATTACGGCATTTGCAGGAACTGTAGGTCCGGGACTTGTCGGCTGCCTGTTAGTCGGCTTAAATGCAGCTAAAACACTTGCCCTGACTTATGATAAACCGTTTATCGGTGTAAATCATCTGAATGCACATCTTTGCGGAAATTATCTTGATACGGATTTAAAACCGCCTTTTATGGCATTGTTAGTCAGCGGAGGTCATACTCAGATTATTGATGTAAAATCTTATTCAGAGCAGACAATTTTGGGTGAAACCATTGATGATGCAGTCGGTGAGGCTTATGATAAAGTTGCAAGATTAATCGGCTTGCCTTATCCCGGAGGCCCGAAACTTGATAAATTGGCGCAGGAAGGCAATCCAAAAGCGTTTAAACTGCCCGAATCAAAAGTTGACGGTTATAATTTCAGTTTCAGCGGTCTGAAAACCGCAGTGTTGAGATTAGTAAAAAGTTTTGACGGACAGGAACTCCCCATAAAAGACATCTGTGCAAGTTTTCAGGAAACCGTTTCTTCAACTCTTTTGAAAAAATTGAAATCTGCACTTGAAGAATCGGGCTATAAACAGGTCGTTATAGCAGGCGGAGTTGCGGCAAATTCCGAAATCAGAAAGAAAATATTTAACCTTGAAAACGATGGTTATAAAGTCTTTGCACCTCCGATGAAATATTGTACGGATAATGCTGCAATGGTTGCCTCTTGCGCATATTTCAATACAAACACTTTTGATGACGTTAATACGGAAGTGTTTTCGAGAGTGAAATAGATTGAAGGCATTAAGAATTTACATAAAGTGGTCTTAGTAAAATTCAACAGCAATAGCAACCCGATACGGATTTATCACCATATCGCCTCATCGCCCTACTCATAATAAATTCATTAATCTTATTTTCCAAATGCACTCCGTGATGATGATTAATTTCTCTTATGAAATAGCAAGGGCTTGTTACGTTTATTTCGATTATTTTTCCGTCAATAACGTCCAAACCGACAAACGGAAGCCCCATTTTGTTTAATTCTTTTGCTACGGGTGTGAATTTTTCTTTTTCTTCGGGAGTAAGCTCTGCTTTTATAATATTACTGTCGCAGTGGTCATTGAATTTGAAATCATCATTTGACGGAAGTTTTTGAATACACCAATCCAAAACTTCATCACCCAAAAATAAAACCCTTTTATCCCCGTATTTTGCCATCGGAATATATTTTTGAACCATGAGTTTTCTTTTGCCGTTATCAGTCATTGTGTTAATAATTACGGCAGTATTTTTGTCGCCTTTGGATAATGTCATTACCCCTGAACCAAAACAACCGTTAAGAGGTTTTAATACAATTTCATTATGTTCGTTTAAAAATTCCATAATGTCTGATTTTGATGAAGTAACTGTATTTTCAGGCATCAAATCCAAAAACTTGACTGCGTGAAGTTTCTCATTAAAATCTCTTATTGTTTTCGGGTCGTTTAGAATAACTGTTTTATCCCTGTCAACAAAATCAAAAATATAAGTCGCATTAATATAATCCGTATCAACAGGCGGATCAGGACGGAACATTACGAGGTCAAAATCGTTGATTTTGCACTTATTGAGTTCTTTTTTATAAAATATATCCCCATCTTTTTCAAAAGTTTCGTAGCAATCCGCATACGGTATGCCCGACTTTAGGCTTAAATTATCAATAGTTGTAACCCAAACCTGTTTATTTGATAGTAAAAGTTCTTTTATCATCCAAAAGTTTGTAACTAAATCGTTAAATTCAAAGTATTTTAATTCCAGTCTGTCGATTACGAATAATATGTCCATGATACTCCTGTTTATTATAGTTACTAGGTTATTAAGGCACTAGGGCAATAAGTTCTTTACAAAAAGATATAATACTAAATTTTACCAAAATCATTATATGATAATTCTTAGTGCCATAGTGCCTTAGTATCTTAGTGCCTTTCTCTAATAATATTACCACTTTCCACTGATTTTGCAATAAGCAACATGAATAATTTTATTAATATTTCTTAATATTTGGAAAAAAAATAGCAATATTTTTTTTTTCGAAGTGTTATTATAAACATAATAGAAAAGTGTGTTATTAAATTTTAGAAAGGTAGAAATTTATGTCAGTAAATGCAATCAATGCTGCAGATCAGCAGCCACAAAGAAAATCAAGCCCGATAGTTCCTGCGTTAGTATCAGGTGCAGTTTTGGGTGCTGCCGGTTATGGCGGCGGTTATTGGTTAGGCGGAAGCCGTCCTGATTTAGACAAAGTTTTCGCTATGCCTGAAGACAAATTTACAGAGTCTACAAAAGAAGGTTTAAACAGTGCAACAGATGCACAAAAAACTGATTTGGAAACAATCAAAGGTGCAAGAAAAGAATATGCAGATGCCGGTGCAGAAAAGCTTACTGCAATGAAAGCAAAAGGTAAAGAAATAGCAAAAAATTTCGAAAAAGTATCTGTTGATGCCAAATTGTTTGATGATCCTGAAAAAGGATTAGCTGCAAGGGAAAATGCATTTAACAGTATCGGTGCAATTGAAATCAAGAAAGATGCAGACGGTAACCCTGTTAAGAAAACTTTTGCAGAATTAAAGAAAGCAGTAACAGAGGCAAATAATAAGTTAAAAGCTGCAAAAACAGATGCTGATAAAACAACCGCTAAAAATGAATTAGCAGATGCAAGAAAAGATATGAAAGCATTTTTAACTCATGATGATGTAAAAGATAAGTTAAAAAACAGAAATGAAGCCAGAAAAGCTGTAAGAGATGCAAGAAAAACAGCAAATGATTCTGAAGTTGCCAGACTTAAAGGTGAATTTACAAATTTGAAAACCGAGTATACAGATGCAAAATCAACAAAATTGAACGCATTAAAGAATGATAAAACAATTACAGACGCATTTGAAAGTGTTAAAAAATTATTCGCCAAAGAAGGCAAAGGTAAAACAGCTTGGATTGCAGCAGGTATTGCAGCAGTAGTCGGTTTAATCGGTGGATTCATCTTAGGCGGTTCTAAAGAAGCATAATTGACGTAAAACATTCTATTATATATAACAAAGACCGGCATTTCTGCCGGTCTTTTGTACTTAATACCATCTACCTTGTGGAAGAGGGAGTTACCACGACAACTTTTCAATCTTTCAACCGATACGGTCTTATCGCCCTATAGCCCTAGCATCTTATTGCCTTAAATAGCCATACCTCCATACTTCATGCCTTCCTTTTACACCTTATTAGGATCTAACACTAATGCATTTGTATTTTGCATTTGTACAAGACGGATAAATTTTTCTACATCAGCCTCAATTTCAGGGAATGTATTGTAGTGCATCGGGATAACCGTCGGTGCACCGACCCATTGAGCAGCAACGGCTGCGTGTTCGGCGTCCATTGTATAATGTCCCCCTATCGGAAGCATTGCAATGTTAGGTCTGTATAATTCTTTTATGTTTTTCATCTCTGTGGTCAAAGCTGTATCTCCGGCATGGTATATTCTTGCATCTTTTGTATCTATAACAATTCCTGCAGCTTCACCGGCATATCTGCCATCAGGAGTTGAACTTGTGTGGAAAGCAGGCACAAATACAACTCTGCCCCAGTCATAATTTATCCAGCCTCCAAAATTTACCGAACGAACTTTGCAACCCTGTTCTTTAAAATATTGTGCAAGTTCCACAATAGCCGTAATTGTTGCATCTTTTTCTTTTGCAATTTCAATAGCTTGACCGATATGGTCTGAATGACCGTGAGTTACGAAAATATCCGTAATATTTGATTCGTGCCAGTTGTAATTCGGGTTTTGATTAACTAACGGGTCAATCAAAATTGAGTTGTTTTCAAGTTTAATCTCAAATGCGCTGTGTCCAATGTATCGTAAGTTCATATTTCCTCCTAAATTTCTTAGCTGCCTAGCTGCTTAACTTCTTAGCAACTTTATTATACAATACAACTATGGATTATGAAAAGTATATGAAAATCTGTATACAATTAGCAAAACAGGGCGAAGGAAAGGTTTCTCCAAACCCTTTGGTAGGTTGTGTTGTGCTTGATAAAGACGGAAACAAGATTTCTGAGGGTTTTCATGCAAAATACGGTGAAAACCACGCAGAACGTGATGCACTTTTAAAACTTAAAAACGGTGAAGAAAAGGACGGAACTTTGATAGTTAATCTTGAACCCTGTTCGCATTTTGGAAAAACCCCTCCCTGTACTGACCTGATTATTGAAAGAGGTATCAAAAAAGTTGTAATCGGAATGAGAGATGTCAATCCGATTGTATCAGGAATTCAAAAATTAAAAAATTCGGGAATTGAAGTGATTGAGGGTGTTTTGGAAGATGAATGCAGAGAATTAAACGAAATATTTATAAAAAATATAACTCAAAACAAACCTTTCATTGCAATAAAGACGGCAACTACACTCGACGGAAAAATTGCGACTTCAACAGGTTCTTCAAAATGGATAACGTCTGATGAGGCACGTAATAAAGTAAAAAATATCCGTAACCGTTATGATGCGATTATGACGACATCATCAACAATTTTAGCTGATAATCCGTCTATGATTCATAAAAAAAAGATTATATTGGACAGATGTCTGAAAACGGATTTGGAATCAAAAATCTATCAGCAAGGGGAAGTTTATGTTTTTTGTGATGAAATAACCTCACCCCACCCATCTCCTAAATTAGGAGAGGGAGCAGTCGTAAGCGATAGCCGTACGAATGCGGGTGAGGTAATATTTATAAAAACGCCGTCAAAAGAAAATAAGCTTGACTTAAATTTTGTATTAAAAAAAATGTATGAGCTTGGTATAAAAAGCATTTTGGTCGAATCCGGCGGTCGTCTGAACGGTGAAATGCTTAAATATGCCGATAAAATTTACCATTTTATTGCCCCAAAAATCACAGGTGACAATTCATCTCTCTCCTGTTTCGATTTCCGCAAAATAACCGATATAAACGAATGCGAAAATTTTAAAATTAAGTCTGTTGAACAATTTGGAAAAGATATTTTATTAATTTATTTACGAGCGTAGCGAGCTTAAAGAACTTTTCACTTTTCACTACTCACTTTTCACTTTTAATCAATAATTTTCCCGTCAAAAAGCTGCATAACCATATTTACATTATCCGAATGCATGTTTGAGGCTAAAGTTTCGGCATCTTTCTGCAGTTGTTCTTTTTCCTGTTGAACTTCTTCTTTCAGTTCCCGAATTTCTTCCGCATCAGGTGTTGGTTCGGGTTCAGGCTTTTTTTTAGGCTGAACCTGAGGCGCAGGTGTCTGAACAACAGGTTGTTTTATTGTTTCATCTCCCGCCTGAGGCAACCTTATCACAACATTTGAATTTTTTTGTCCGAAAAGACTGTCAACGGCTTCAATTATCGCATCATATTTAGCCCCCGACTGAACTTGTTTCATAAAAATTTCGCTTTTCATAGATATAATCGTTTCATCAGCCGAAATTTTTACGGGGTTAGCCCACTGTTTCAAAAGAGCCCTTGTCGGTGCACTTTGAAGTAACGTCAACAACTGCCCCCACAAAGTCGATAAATCCGCACCTTCAACGGGTTGAGATTTGGGCATCGGAGAAAAATCGTTACCAGAGGACTGGAGGACTAGAGGACTAGAGGTATAGCTATTATCAAGTTGAGAGTTGTCTAACTTTCCACTTTCCACTTTCAACTTTCCACTGTTCAAAACTTCAGGCTTTGTAACCGGCGCAGGTGCCGTTTTGTACGCTGAAATTTTAACAGGCTCAACTACTCCGCCCTCTAACCTTGCAAGTCTGTTTTGAAGTTCTGCTAATTTTGTGTTTTCGGTTAAATTTGCCAAATCAATTATCGCAACTTCAAGCCACAAACGGGGATTGTTCGTGAGTTTTAATTCTTTTATATACTCCGAACATTTGTCTATCAATGCCACAAGCTGATGAGTTTCAACGTTTTCTGATTGTTTTGTGAGTGCAGAAATTTGAACATCATTTGCCTGAGTTAATTCAAACGCAATCTCTTTTTTACAAGTTTTAACGATTAAAAGATTTTTTATATAATCCATTAAATTTGTCAAAATCTGAACGGGTTCGTTGCCTGAATTATAAATATTTTCCAAAACCACGATTGCGTTTTGCGGATTTGAATTTACAATATTTTCCGCAAGATTGTTCAATGTGTCGAAAGACAATCTTCCCAAAAGATTATTTATATCGTCAGTCGAAATAGCCTCTTTGCCGTCAAGAACGCTCAATTGATCTAAAAGTGCGATACTGTCTCTCATTCCGCCTGCAGAATTTTTTGCAATTGTTAATAACGCATCATCTGTTATATTTATTTTTTCCTGTTCTGAAATGTATTTGAGGTGTTTTACAATGTCATCAGTTGTAATCCTTTTGAAATCAAACCTCTGGCAACGGCTTTTGATTGTATCCAAAACTTTATGAACTTCCGTTGTTGCAAGGATAAAAATTACATTTTCGGGCGGTTCTTCAAGGGTTTTAAGAAGTGCGTTAAATGCAGTAGTCGAAAGCATATGAACTTCGTCTATAATATAGATTTTGTATCTGCTGTTGACTGGTGCATACATTACCCTTTCCAAAATATTTTGCGCATCTTCAACTTTTCTGTTGCTTGCGGCATCTATTTCTATAACGTCCATCGGTGTAGAATTTGTTATATCAATACAGTTTGAACATTTTCCGCAAGGGGAAATAGTAGGCCCTTCCTTGCAGTTCAAAGATTTTGCAAAAATACGTGCGGTAGAGGTTTTTCCGGTTCCACGAGGACCTGTAAACAAATATGCGTGAGAAATTTTATTAAGCTCAATTGCGTTTCTCAGAGCTTTTTTAATATGCTCCTGTCCAACGACTTCTTCCAGTTTTTGCGGACGATATTTTCTGTACAAAGGAATGTAATTCATGATATTATTATAACAGAAATGAGAGATTATGGAAATTATTAAACCGAAATTATTACAAAAAGGTGATACTATTGGAATTTTGGCTGTTTCCGGGGATTTGAGAAACAAAGAAAATCTTGAAAGAGCCGTAAAATTTTTTGAAAATAGTGGTTATAAGGTTAAATTAAGCGAAAACGCAAACTATAAATGCCGATATATGGCAGGAAGCGACGAGGATAGAGTTGAGGCTCTGCATAAAATGTTTTATGACAAATCCATAAATGCAATAATTGCAATGAGGGGCGGATACGGAACGCTGAGAATTATTGATAAGATTGATTATGATTTGATTAGGAATAATCCGAAGATTTTTTGCGGATATTCTGATATTACGATTTTGAATGCAATGTTTTTGAAAAGAGCCGGTTTAATGACTTTTTCGGGCGCAATGGTGAACGATTTCGGGTGCGAAAATCCTTGCGAATATACGGTTAATAAATTTTTTGAAACCGTTCAGGAAGGAAAATTCAACTATGACGGAACTTTTTGGGGCGGAAATTTAGCATCTTTAGTGTCGCTTTGCGGACAGGATTTTATCCCTGATTTTAAATTTGACTTTTTTGTTGAGGATTTGGGAGAACCTGTTTACAAAATCGACAAAATGATGACGCAGTTGATTAATATTAAAAAATTCAGAGAAAATATAAAATCAATTTATTTGGGTGAATTTTTGGATATAGATAATCAGGAATGGTTTGAGGAAGTGTTCAGAGAAATCAGTCAAAAATTAAATATCCCTTTAAGTAAAGATTTTCCGGTTTCTCATTCCGCAAAAAAAATAACCGTTCCGTACGGATTAAAAATTGAAAACAAACATATCGGTTAATTCCAGTTTTAAGGCATTTGCGATATTACATATGGTTTCAAGGCTTGGCGACATTGCACATCTTTCTATAGCACTGACTGTTGTTCGGTGAATATTTGCAAGTTCTGCAAGTTTTTCCTGAGATAGTTTTTGTTTAACTCTTTCAATCTGAATTTTTTGTGAAAATTTTTCATGTATGTTTGCAATATCAATTGTCATAGTTTAATACTACTTTCTTGACAAATTTTTCACTACAGTATATATTAGCTTTATGATATTATATTATTCAGATATATATTATACTATTTATATAATTAATAAAAGCTACGAAAGGAGAATTTTATGAATAGAAACAATGCTTTTACGCTTGTGGAAGCTACTACGCACGTAGGAACTTGGAAAGGTAGTTGTAAAGGTGCATTTACTTTGGCGGAAGTATTAATTACACTTGGAGTAATCGGAGTTGTCGCAGCAATTACAATGCCGACAGTAATTGCAAATATTAATGAGAGAGTAAATTCTGAAAGGCATGCAAATATTGCAATGAAGGTTACACAAGCAATGGAACAAATGCGGGCGCATGGGTTATTAAATAATACTTATCCTTCAACGGAAAGTTTTGTTGATGAACTGCAAAAATATTTAAAAATTGCAAAAAGGTGTGACAGTGAACATATTGCAGAATGCTGGCCGACTGAAAAAGTAATTGACAGTAACGGAGATGAATTTGAGATATCAAAGGCAGAATTGGTATTCGCAGAATAAAAATGGAGTTAGAAAGAAAATACAATCAAATAGTCAATAAAAAGAAAATCCAAAGAATAAAACAAAAACTTAGTTTGAAAACGCAAATTAGAAGAAAGCGAAACAACTATCA
>JAGBOW010000070.1 GCA_017633675.1 bacterium
GGCAGAGCAAGAGATATAAGAAGTTTTAAAAGTGCACAATTCAGCAAGGGCGGACCTGATTGCAGTGTGTATAATGCAAGTAGTTTTTATGTAGAGGATATCGGTTGCGTCTATAAGTTAGATAAAAATTATACATGCCCACGTGATTATTATGATGAAAATTGTTGGAACGGAGCTCAACAAGCATGCTCTGCTATTGGCATGCAAATAGTAGATACAACAACCTCTTATTATCTGTATCAAAAGAAAAATGAATATCCGGATATTCCACAAAGTGGATCATATATGGTAGGAGTAAATAGTCGTAATCCTAAATTCCGTAGTTTTGATAGTGGGTCGCTATTTGTCAATGGGGCGTTGTATGTATCCGAAAAGTATGATGCGTTATGTTATAAGTAAATTGTAAGATGAGCATATTTGAACAACAATTAAATTTATAAATAAATATTTGAAAATCCACAAAAAATTTGTTATAATTAAAATAAGGAGAAATTTATGGATATATCTTTGAGTAATGATTTTGACTTATTTATAAAAGAACAAATGTCTACAGGTTTATACAAATCTGTAAATGAGATTATTCAGGAAGCCTTGACTCTTTTTAAATTGAGAAAATCAATATCTCAAGAACGTATTGATGCATTTAATGATGAAATACAAAAAGGTCTTGATGATATAAATAATGGCAGATATTCGGACGGAGATGAATTTTTTAAAGAGTTGATTGCTAAGTATGAATAATTTGAAATTAAATATTACAGATAAAGCCAAAGAAGATATTATAAAAATAACAGAATATATAGGCAATGACAACAAAATGGCATCAAAAGCTTTATCGGAATATTTATACGATATATGTAAAAAATTGACAATGTTTCCTGATATTGGGGTTTCAAGACCCGATTTTACGTATAAAGATTTTAAATTTTTTACTATAAAAAAACGATTTATTATTGCATACTACGTAAAAGATGATAATCTCTACGTATCAAGAGTTTTAACAAACTATCAGGACATTTGTTCATTATTGTAATAATACAGTTTGGCATTGCAGATTGTGAAAATTTAATTGTAAGTTGAGCATACTTGAACAACAATAAAATTTATGCAAAAATAATCATATGGGAAAAACTTTGATTTTGATAGACGGACATGCCCTTGCGTTTCGTCAGTATTATGCTTTAGAGAGAACTCAGATGAGTACATCTGAGGGCACGCCTACTTGGGCTGTTTACGGTTTTTTTAAGGCGATTTTTGACCTTTTAAAAAACAAAGAACTTAAAGCTGATGCAATTGCGGTTGCTTTTGATGTGAGTCATGTTACATTCCGTACCGAAATGTATGAAGATTATAAATCAAATCGGGAGGCGATGCCTGATCCTATGAGAACCCAAATGGAGCTTATTTATGATGGTTTGAGGGCTTTTAATATACCGATTTATACAAAAGAAGGATATGAAGCTGATGATGTTATCGGAACAATTTCTCGTGAGGCATGTGAGCTTGGTCATAAGGTTTTGATTTTAACAGGTGATCAGGATGCTTTTCAGCTTGTCGATAAAAATGGCTGTATAAAGGTTATTCTGCCTTCTAAAGGTGAGCTGGTTGAATACAACTGGGATAAGATTTACGAAAAATTAGGTGTTTATCCTAATCAGGTTATTGATTATAAAGGTTTGAGGGGTGATGTTTCGGACTGTATCCCCGGAGTAAAAGGGATTGGAGAAAAAACTGCACAAAAACTTTTGGCCCGTTACGGTACTTTAGATGCTGTTTTGGCAGATTGTGAAAATATATCGGAAAAATCTGTTAGGGAAAAGATTTGCGCACAAATTGAGCAGGCAAAATTAAGCCAAAAATTGGCAACGATTATAAGAGATTTAGACATAGATTTTGATTTTGAAAGTACAAAAGTTGAAGTTCCGAATGTGTCAGAGGTTACTGATTTTCTCAAAAAATTGCAGTTTTACACGTTTATCAAAAATATTAATTCCATTTTATCAACGTTTAATAAAAATTCCGAACCTGTTGAAGTTCCCGTTCAAAAAGCACCTCAATCAGGCACAATGCAGTTGGGATTTTTTACGGAAGCTGTTACGGAAGAAATTAATAAGAATTCGGAGATTGACTATAATTCAAAGTTAATTCTTGATACTAAATTTCCCCCTCACCCCAGCCCTCTCCCATCGGGCGAGGGAGCTTATCCTTGCGATTTTGAAGAATTTGTCAAAGAAATTTCAAAACATTCCTGCATAACTTTTAAAATTTTTGCGGATATAAAAAATGCGGTTTTCTCAAATATTATTGGGTTTGGTTTTGCCTATAATGACGATATTTCAGCTCAAGACAGGATTAATTTTGATGATAAAAAATCCAAAACCAAAACTTTTTATATCCCGATTGACCATTCAAATATAGAAAATCAATTAAAACTGAAAGATATTATTCATGATTTAAGGACAATATTTGAGAATGAAAAAATTAAGAAAATAACATTTGACGTAAAAAATCAATGCAATATTTTAAGAAATATCGGAATAAATTTAAAAGGTGTTGTTTTTGATGTGATGCTTGCAAGTTACGTAAAAGATGCAAACAGAACACACGACCTTGATATTCAGGCACTTGAGCATCTTAATCATGCGATTGTTCCGTATGCCGAATTTGACAAAAAACATCCGATAAGTTTTTCTGATGCACCTGTTGATAACGTTTTATCTAATGCGTCAGACGAATTAGCCTCAATTTTGGAACTTTCAAAATTCTGGATTCATGATTTGGAGGAAGATGAACTTAAAATTGTTTATGATATTGAAACACCTTTATCTATTGTGCTTTCGGATATGGAATATACGGGAGTTACAATTGATAAAGAATATTTGAAAGAATTAACCGCATCAATGGACGAAAAACTCTCTCAAATCGAAGGGAAAATCTTTGAACTTTCGGGCTGTCCGTTTAATTTAAATTCTCCAAAGCAGGTGGGAGAAGTTTTATTTGTCAAAATGGGATTGAAATCAAAGAAAAAACGCGGGAAAGCAACATTTTCAACAAGTGCGGAAGTATTGGAAGAACTTTCGGAAGAACATGAAATCGCAAAATTAATTTTGGATTACAGAAAATATGCAAAATTAAAATCAACATACACAGAAGCTCTACCCGCTCTGGTATCGGGAAAAGACGGCAGAATTCACTGTTCTTTCAACCAAACCGTAGCTGTTACGGGAAGATTATCTTCTTCAAACCCGAATTTACAAAATATTCCTGCAAGAACAGAGGAAGGAAACAAAATAAGAAACGCATTTGTTCCAAAAGACAAAGAAAACGGACTTATTTTGTCTGCTGATTATTCACAAATAGAATTAAGGCTTTTGGCGCATATTACGCAGGATAAAAATTTGATGGAAGCGTTTAATTCGGGAGTAGATGTTCATACTCAGACTGCTTCAAAAGTTTTTGACGTCCCTGTCGAAGAAGTAACAAAAGATATGCGCAGAAAATCCAAAGCGGTGAATTTCGGAATTATATACGGTCAAAGTAAATACGGGCTTGCAAAAGCAATCGGAATTTCAAATGCCGAAGCGGAAGAATTTATAAACAAATATTTTGCGACATACCCAAGAGTTAAAGCTTATATGGACGGAACAATATTGGAAGTTCAAAAAAAAGGATATGTTGAAACAATTTTCGGGCGCAAAAGATATTTGGAAACCGAACTTTCAAGTTCAAACGCAATGATAAGAGAATTTGGAAAACGTGCGGCGATAAATCAGCCAATGCAGGGTACGGCAGCGGATTTGATGAAAATTGCAATGATTGATTTTCATAATAAATTAAAAGAAAATAAATTGAAATCAAAAATGATAATTCAGGTTCATGACGAAATTGTTGCGGAGGTATACAAACCCGAACTGGAAAAGGTTAAAAGTCTTGTTAAAGAGGCAATGGAATTAAATCAGCCGTTGTCTGTTCCTTTGGTAGTTGATATAAATATTGGAGAAACATGGAAAGAAAATTA
>JAGBOW010000071.1 GCA_017633675.1 bacterium
AAGGTAAACATTTAAACCTTGAAAATTGCGAAAAAATCACACAGGATTTGGGAGCAAAATTTAGGGTGAGAGAATGGATACCGGCAGGATACAATTAAGGAGAAATAATGAAAACTCAAGCAATATCAAATCAAAATTTTAACGGTAATCTATATTTTGTCGAAAAAGCAGGACAAAAAGCAAAAGAACCTTTGAGAGAACATATTATTAAAAGAATTGGAAAACGCGGAATGGAAACAATTAATTCATTAATCAAAGATAAACCTTATGATATATTTGTTTCCCGTTCAGAAATTAATCCGGAAATTTTGTATGTTGAAGCTGACAAATCTTTTGTTGACGCAGTAAAAAACAGACCTCAAAAGGGTTATAGAGAATGGTTCAGCGAGGGTTCAATCAGATGGTTTCCCCACAGCATAAAAAGTGTTATGGAAAACTATGAAAACTTTGCAGCAAGAGCTCAAGCCAAAACAGAAGAAATATCCAAAAGTTACATACTTAAACCATATAAAAAGAACTAAAAACCGAAGTGTCATTCAGAGGGTACGAAGTACCCGAAGAATCTGTAACAAATAATGAGTAAAAAAGGATATATATACATAATCACAAATTACCAAAATACCACATTATACATAGGTGTGACTTCCAATTTATATAAAAGAATATGGGAACACAAAAATAAAGTAGTAGAAGGATTTAGTAAAAAATACAATTTAAAAAAATTAGTTTATTATGAAATAGCAGACGACATAGAAACAGCAATAAACAGAGAAAAATATTTGAAAGGAAAATCAAGACAGTATAAAATTAATTTAATAGAAAGTATTAATAAAGAATGGAAAGATTTATATGATGAAATAACAGATTCTTCGGGGCTACGCCCCTCTGAATGACAAAATTAGTAAGTCGGGATTACTATCCCGACAATATAAATAATTGAACGGTAGGTTGGGTAAACCCGACAAAGAAATAACGAAAGGACAGAAAAACATGACAGCAAATTTAGACAAAATCATGAAACCAAAGTCAATTGCGGTTGTTGGTGCTTCTACAAAAGAACACACAATCGGTTCTGACATTATGAAAAGATTACAGGAATACAAATTTAACGGAAAAATTTATCCTGTAAACCCAAAAGGCGGTATTATTGAAGGTTTGCAAGCTTATACAAACGTTCTTGAAATACCCGGAGAAGTTGATTTGGCAATTATCGTTGTAAATGCCAAATTCGTTCTTGATACAATCGATCAATGCCACCAAAAAGGTATTGAAGGTTTGTGTATAATCACTGCAGGTTTCAAAGAAACAGGTAAAGAAGGTGCTGAAGCTGAAAAAGCATTGTTAGCAAAAGTTCAGGAATACGGTATGAGATGCGTCGGACCTAACTGCTTGGGTGTTGTAAACACATTACCTGAAATTTCTATGGACGGATGTTTCGCTGAAAGTTTACCGGAAAGAGGACATATCGGTTTCGTTTCTCAATCAGGTGCTTTAGGCGGAGGTATTTTGAACATATTGAAAGACTTGAATTTAGGTTTTGCTCAATTCATTTCAATCGGTAATCAGGCTGATGTTAACGCTGAAACAGCTATCGAATATTGGGAAAACGAAGATGACGTTCAACAAATTCTTCTTTATATGGAATCAATTCAAAACCCTGCAAACTTCAGAAAATTAGCATCAAGAATTACTAAGAAAAAACCGATTTTGGCTTTAAAAGCAGGACGTTCCGCAGCAGGTGCTTCTGCAGCATCTTCTCACACAGGCTCTTTAGCAGGTGCTGATAAAGCTGCAGCAGCATTGTTGAAACAATCAGGCGTAATCAGAGAATTTTCTCTTGAAAACTTGTTTGCAACTGCAAAAGTTTTTGCTAACTGCCCGATACCAAAAGGTGACAGAGTAGCAATCATCACAAATTCAGGCGGTCCCGGAATCATGGCAACAGACGCAGTTTGTGAATACGGTATGCAAATGGCAAAAATTACTGACGAAACAAAAGAAAAATTGAGAAGTTTCTTGCCGTCAGCTGCCAGTGTTAAAAACCCGATTGATATGATTGCATCAGCTCCTATCGAACACTACAAACAAACATTGGAAACAGTTATTGCAGATGAAAACGTTGATATGATTATTTGTATCTACTTGCCGTTCTTAGGCTTGAAAGATATTGATGTTGCAAAAGCATTGATGGAAATTAAGGCTCAAAATCCGCAAAAACCTGTTATCGGTGTATTTATGACAACAAGCGAATTCTTCTCAAAACTTTCTGATATGGACGAGAATATTCCGTTCTTTATGTACTCTGAACAGGCTGCTGACGGTTTGAACAGATTAAATCAACAAAGATTATGGATGGAAAGACCGGAAGGCAAAATTCCTTGCTATGACGTTGACAGAGCTAAAGTTGAAAGCATTATCAAAAATTCAATCGCTGAAGGCAGAGCACAACTTACAACTCTTGAATCAATCGACGTTTTACAGGCATACGGAATCAGAGCTTGCAAATACGGTTTAGCAACAAACGAAGAAGAAGTTGTTTCTTTAGGAAACTCTATCGGATATCCTGTTGTAATGAAGATGACTTCAAAAACAACTTCACACAAAACAGATGTCGGTGGTGTTGTTGTAAACATTAAATCAGAAGAACAATTGAGAAAAGAATACAAAGGACTTCTTGAAAGATTGGAAGCAAAAGGCTTGTTAGACGGTTTAGAGGGCGTAATCATTCAGGAAATGGTTAAAGGTTCTCGTGAAATGGTTTGCGGTATCGCAACAGATCCTCAATACGGCCCGATGATGATGTTCGGTTTGGGCGGTGTATTCGTAGAAGTTATGAAAGACGTAACTTTCAGAATCGCTCCTTTGACAGACGTTGATGCTGAAGAAATGATTAAATCAGTAAAAGCATACAAATTGTTAGAAGGTGCAAGAGGTACAACTCCTGCACAAATGGATCAAATCGAAGAAACATTGTTGAGATTATCTCAATTGGTATCTGATTTCAAATTTATTGACGAATTGGATATCAATCCGTTGTTAATCTCAGAAACAACTGGTGAAGGTATAGCAGTAGACGGACGTATCAAAGTAAGAATGAACGATGCAAAAAAATTCTTCGAATGCAACTGTGGTGAAGGCTGTGAATGTGGTGAAATCTGCACCTGCAATCACTAAAAAACTTCCTCCCTCTCCTAATGTAGGAGATGGTAGGGGTGAGGTTATAATAGAAAAGCCGACCTTTTAGGTCGGCTTTTTGTTGGCTATTTATTAATAATCCATTTTTCCGTCTTTTAATAGTTTTCCGGCACAACCACTACCATCACTCGCAGTACATTCCATATCATCTCCCCAGTCCTCATTTTGTGATTCGTTACCACCCCAAATAATACCGGATTTACCATCATTTAATAAATAAAATACAAAAACATCACGACCAATAGCATTCGGCCCTTTTAAACCATTAACATCAACAAATGAACTAATACCCCCACCCAAATCTGTACTAAAATTAAATAGCATACCGTCTGTTGTTATAAATGCATGATTCGTACTTGGAATTCCTAATTCATTAACACATCCATTTTCATAAGATATATCATCCCTATTAAAACCCAATTTTATAGCATAATTTTTACAAATATCCTCATAATTATCTTCATTAATTAATTTTGATATTTTAAAATATTTTGAAAAATTATCAACAAAATTTTCTTCAGAAAGAGCAAACCTGTCACCTCTGTCTATACCAAAGCAATTGTTGATTTCACCCTCGCAACCGTTATCAACAGCGTATAATTTTAATGCATTTTCTACAGTTGTTGCAGCCTTTCTAAACTGCGTGTAAAATACTTGTTTTTGATAATTCTTTGTTAATACAGATATAGTCATGGCTGCAACTACGCCAATTACGCCCAAGGTAATAAGAACTTCTGCAAGTGTGAAGGCACACTTCCTCTCGGAGAGGTGTCCGAAGGACGGAGAGGGTAAATCACCTTTTCCGGCTGAACATTGCTCAGCCACCTTCCCCTGAGGGGAAGGAAGTTTTTTGGCTTCTGCCAAGGTAAAACCGTTTTTGTTTGTCATAATTCAAATTCCTTTCTAATATTATAATAGTATTTCATAAATAATTATACTAATGTAGAATACACTATGTCAATAGTGTATCATAATTACATGATTGACTATAAAGATATTTTGAAAAGAATTGGACTGAATTTTAGAGGTGAAAGAATAAAACAAGGTTGGTCGCAGGAAAAATTTGCGGAATACGCTAATGTTCATACAAATTACATCGGCAAAATCGAACGGGGAGAACAAAATTTAACAATCAAAAAAATAGTTAATCTGGCAAATATTTTACAAGTACCCCTTGAAGAAATTTTTAATTTTAAAACGTTATTAAGATAATATATCCCTCTCCCCTATGTGGGAGAGGGTGTCCGTAAGGACGGGTGAGGGGTGTTTATGGTAAAATTATTTTATGAATATTAAAAATGTAAAAAATTTAAGACATAACATGACAGAATTTGAACATAAATTGTGGGAACATTTACGAGATAGAAGATTTTGTAACGTAAAATTTCGCAGACAAGTTCCTATAGGTAATTATATAGTTGATTTTGTTTGTTTTGATAAAAGAGTAATAATTGAGCTTGATGGTTCAGGACATTTTGAGCAAATTGAATATGATGAAAAAAGAAATAATTTTTTTGAAGAACAAGGATATAAAGTTTTAAGATTTTGGAACAATGATTTAAATAATAATTTTAATGGAGTATTGGATGTAATTTATAAAGCGGTAAATTAATCCCCCTCATCCGTCCTTCGGACACCTTCTCCCACGTAGGGGAGAAGGATATAATTCTTTTTCAAACATTTTATTCTCAACCGTCCTCCAGACTTCGTCTGTTTAGGCACCTTCTCCTACATAGGGGAGAAGGATAAAAACAATATTGACCGCATTTATATTACATGTTTTAATATTTTTATGAATTACATATTCTATTTTTTAATAGTAATTTCAATTATTTTCGGGGCAGTTAACGGAAAATTATCTGATGTCGTGAATGCAATACTTTCGGGTGCGGAATTGTCTGTAAAAGTCGCTTTTTCTTTAATCGGAATTATGGCTTTTTGGCTGGGAATGATGAAAATTGCCGAAAAGTCAGGACTTATTACCTTAATTGCCAAAATAATCAAACCGATTACAAAAAGAATTTTTAGCGAAATCCCTGAAGATTCTCCTGCAATTGGTGATATTGCGATGAATTTTTCCGCAAATGCATTTGGACTTTCCAATGCAGCAACACCAATGGGGCTTAAGGCTATGGAAGAACTCCAAAAACACAATAAGGATAAATCTTCCGCATCAAATGCCATGTGTATGCTTCTTTCAATGAATACGGCAGGATTTCAGCTTATTCCTGCAACGGTTTTGGCTGTTTTAATCGGAATAGGCTATAAAAATCCGACGGAAATTATCGCTCCGACACTTTTGGTTACGTCTGTTGCTTTCATAAGCGCAATAATTCTGGCGAAAGTGTTTGAAAAATTATGGAAACCGCAAAGTGAAACCAATGAGGAGGGGGAAAATGTTTCATAGTATCATGCAAACCATCTCCCTTTGGGCACTTCCTTCAATACTTATTTTAATTCTTACAATGGGATTGTTTAAGAAAGTTCCGTTGTACGAAACTTTTACTGACGGAGCAAAAGACGGATTTAAAGTTGCCGTAAACATTATCCCGTATTTAGTTGCGATAATCGTAGGGATATCTATGTTTAGGGCATCGGGGATTATCGAATATGTCGGGCGGGTTTTTGCGCCGGTTTTGGCACATTTCAATGTTCCCGCAGATACAATTCCGATTATGATTGTTCGTTCTCTTTCCGGTTCGGCGGCTTTGGGAGTGTTTTCGGATATCGCAAATAACTTAGGGCCTGATGCTTATGCAACAAAACTTTCTGCCGTAATGGTAGGTTCAAGCGAAACAACTTTTTATGTCTTGGCAGTGTATTTTGGTGCAGTCGGAATAACAAAATTGAGATACGCTCTTGCCGTAGGGCTTTTGGCTGATTTTATAGGGATTGTTGCAGCAGTTTCGGTCTGTAATTTATTTTTTTAATAATGAAATATGAGTTGGTTATGCCCAACCTACAATTCTTAATTTTTAATAATAAGTATGATAAATTATCTTTAGAATACAGGCAAAAGATTTTAACGAAACATTTCGCTGAATTTTTAAGGAAAGGAGGTCGTTATGTTAATTAAAATCAGCGAAAAAGAACTACTGCTAATTCTAGCAATAGTTCTTATCACCAAAGCCCTTTAATTAAGGCGCAGGTGAGGGTGCATTCGACCACCCTTGCCTGTATTCTTATTATAAACTATGTGTTTCAAAATTTCAAGTGTATGTAAAAAAATATTTTTGGCTGATTTTATTGGGATTGTTGGGGCAGTTACGGTTTGTAATTTGTTTTTCTAAAAATAGCAAAAGTTTTTCTTCACATGTTTTATTGCAAGTGAAATGTCCGTTCAGTTTGATAAGGTTAATACTGCTTTCAGGGATTTTTATAATTACCACGATAAAAATTCCGAATTTGTATTGCCTAAAAATGAACCGACACTACATAAAAAACCTTCAAACATAAAAAAGACGGCGGATATTACAGCAACTGCATTGTGGCTTACGGTTGTTGGCTTTTTTGCTTATAAAACAGGTTTGTTTAACAGAAAAAGCCCCGAAAGTATTATTAATAGAGCGAAAAAACTCGAGAGCAAATATGACAAACTTGAAAAAATGTCGGAATTTAATCAGGATATCGATTTAAATAAACTCCTTAAAGGTAAAAACGCTATCCAAAGAGCTTATATCAAAACAATTTACAAATTAGGCGAACATTTTCAAAACACCAAAACCAAAATGGGAAGCGAACTTTACAACAATCTCATTAATTCAATGGGAAAACTTTTCATAATGCCTCTTGTGATATTTGCAAACCCGTTTGGCAAAAAAGAAACCTCAAACAGCGACAAAATCTCAATTACAATCAGAGAGCCGTTATCGGTTATTGCGACATTTACCCTGCAAGGCGCATTTGACAAAATGTTCAACATTTATATGCCGAAAATATTAAAGAAAAATATTTTTGAGTCCGAAGAAATTCAGAAAGAATTTAGAGAAAACGGCAAAATTTCTTATAAAAACTTTGAAAAAATTAAATATAACCCTGACGAAACAAAAAGAATTTTTGTTGAATTGACAGACATTTCACAGGCAGAAGGTGGTTTAAAGGGTATTTTGACAAAAGAAAATGCCAAAAAACTATTGACACTCAATCCGTTCGACTCAGAGGGCTATGACAGCTACATTAGGGCGTTTGAGAGAGAAGTTGACAAAGGAACAATTCCGAAAGAGTACTTAGAAATCGTTAAGAAAAAATTCAAAGTGGTCGCAGATTCTGTCGGACACTACGAAATGGCAAAAATTAAACCGAAAATCGCAATGAATATCGTTGCTGTCGTAATTATCAGCAGAATATTTCTGAACGTAATCCACGGTAAAACAATGAAACTTCTGAATTTGAAGGAGGATAAAAAATGACGATAACTCCTTTAAATTCGTATACAATTTTGCAAAATGCCGAAAACAAAATTAAAAATCTCGGCAAAAATCCGTCCGCAAAAGATTACCAAGAAATCAAAGAACTTGCTATTCAGGCGAGAAAATTGGCAGAACAGGAACTTCAAGACAGTTATAACAACAAACCGTTCAAGAAAAAAGTTGACAATTTCTTGGAAAAGATTTTTGAAAAATTTGCTAAAGCGTTTAAATTTGCACCGAAAACAAAAGGCGGAGATTTGAGCAAAACCATTATTAATGCGGTCTTAATCGGAAATATATTGAAAGACTTGGCAACAGGTATAGTCAGCACTTCTCAATCATTTACAAACCCTGATTTGTCAAAAGAAAAACGGCTCTTTGTAGGTTCTTATGACATTATGGCGTGTGTTACAACAGTTATAATTTCGTATTTGTTCGGCCCAATGGCAGTTGATAAAATAATGAACAGTTACAAAAAAGCATTGAAACCATTGAACGGACACCCTAAACAAGCCATTATTATTGCGGGCCTGACGACATTTACGTCAATAGTTCTACAATCAATCGTTGCAAAAAGAATGATTGCACCTGCAATATCAACCCCGCTTGCAGGAAAATTGAAAAACAAGATTGAGGAATATAATAATGGCGATAGGGAGATGGGGCTATAGGGCGATAAGGCCGTATCGGAGAATAAGAATGCAGGTCGACATTCTTGAAGTATGCCCACGAAAAAGGTGGGCACGGCTTGCGCCTTTGCCCACCCTTGCAATCTATTCATCTGATTAATAATCCATCTTCCAGTTTAATTGGTCAATAAGTAAGCCGGTACAAGCTTCACCACCACCATACATACCGGAACTTCCAAAAGCCATAATCTTACAATTACTATTCAAATCTTTTTTTGCCTTATATCTATCAATATTTTCTTGAGTTAAATTTGAATATGCATAATAT
>JAGBOW010000072.1 GCA_017633675.1 bacterium
ATATGGAGCAAAGTGTGAGCAGCTCGGGGCCTTATGCGTAGGTAGTAAATGAGTAGTGAGAAATGTAGAAACGTAGGGTAGACTTTAGTCTACCAATTATGTCAATATCATCAATGGTGGGCAAAGGCGCAAGTCATACCCGCCATTTTTATTGTCGGAAATACCGACTCACACTTCCTGTCAATTGCGGACAAAGTTGCGCAATCTGAAAAGATCGCGCAACAAGTGCGCGATGACCAATAATTTTACATTAATAACGACTTATTCGATTATTTATTCCCCGATACGGCCTTATCGCCATATCGCCCCATCGCCATATCGCCGTTTTAAATCGGTAGACTTAAATCTGCCTATAAGCTAAAATTAAAATTCAGAATAATTATCAATTCTTCATTAAAAAAGTTTTCAGGAAAGGGTTTAAAAGGGGTAGCATTTTTTATTGCTTCATTTGCATTTTCATCTAAATCTTTTATTTTGGAAGATTTTAAAGTAAGAATTTTTTTAACCGAACCGTCTTTGTTCAAAAATAATGCCGTTTGCACAAGTAAATCTTTTTGACCTTTGGCAAGTTCTTCTGTTTTTTTACGTTCGGGAACTTTCCAGCTGTTTTTTACTTTTTTCTGAACATCTCTTACATAAAGCGAATAATCCACATATCTGCCTTCCGGACTGTACATAAATGATTCACAGGTATTCGAAAAAATCTGCACTGCATAAAGTTTTCCTGACGGATATTCGTACAAAATACGATTTTTTTGAAGCTCCGGCCTGCGGAATGATATATATTTTAACTCATTTGTATCAATAGTATAAATTAATTCACTGTTTCCGTATTTTACATAATGATATGCTTTGCTTTGAGTACCGTCATCACGAACCAAAGCATAGTTTAAAAAATATTTCGGGTATTTTTTTGTATTAATCTGGGTTTTTATATGTCCGAATATAAGTTCCGAAGTTTCATTAACGTCCATAAAATTTAACGTTTGGTTTGCGTTTAGTACATCAGGTTCAATATATACATAATCAGACGCAAACGTATATCCCGCCGTCATAAACAATATAAAGCATACCAATAAAAACTTTTTCATAGTAAACCCTGAATTTATTATACCATAAAAATCCTCAAATTAAGATTTGTAAAATGATTACATAAAAGTCTAAAGTTTCAAAAAAAATTTGCCGTATCTAAAAATATCAATTGACTTTATTAAAAAAAACATTAAATCATATATAACAAGGTTTGGGAATATGTCGTCAATTAATTCTTTAAATATACAATCACATTCATCAATAAAATACAAAAATGATGAATTAAACAGTATTACAAAACTCCGTTTAGAAGCACTAGGAATAGATCCTAAGTCTGTCAAAACGGAAGCACAGGCACAACTAATAATTGCGCAGTCGGAGGGTGCGCAGAAACACAACGATATTGGTAATAAACAACAAGGAGGGACACAGCAGGAGCTCATATCAGATGCTAAAAAACTTGCAGAACACGTTGGCGTAAGCGTATCAGAAAAAGATTTACTTGAAGATATTCTTCAAAAAATATCTGAAACGCTTCAAACTATGGCAAACGATCCCGAAAAAGCAAATTTTGTTCGGGAAGCACAAGAAAAACTGGTAAGTATAGCACAGAGAGCTGATATAATGGTTAACGTACAACAGAATATTTTTAATGAAATGAATATGATTTCAATAAGCAACAGGCTTATTCACGGATTATGATTAAAAATTCAGAAATTAAAGCCGGAATTTTATTTTAAAATTCCGGCTTTTTACATTAATTTTAAAGGATTATTGATTATTGACACTTACTATATTCCAATCCCCGTCCCATTCGATTGAACCGTTGAGATCTATATTGTGGTATTTGTATGGGTTGTTAATTAATTGTTTAATAGAGGTATGGTCAGTATCAAATGGTCGGGAGGCAAAAGAGCGAAAAGGCAGGTTATTATCGTTTTGTTGTTCCTTTAGATTTTCATCAATATTACTATTATTAAAAGGCTTGACCTCCTGACTTCCTGACCCCTGTTCTCCTGTTAATTGCCGTACATTCATACCTCCAGCCTTCCTGTCCTCTATTTTTCCTGCCAGTCGTTTTATTATTTCAGGCAAAAGAGTTGTGCTTCCCGCCAGAGTTCCTTCCTTTGAAGTTGCTTTAACTCCGTCATAGTATATCGTTTCATCAGCGAAAACGGAGGTATAGAGGTATGGAGGTATAGAGGTATGGTCATTATCAGATTGTTGTTCCTGTAAAACTTCACTATGACTGATATCATTAAACAGCTTATCCTCTAGTCCTCTTACCCTCTTATCTTCTAATTTCGTACATGGCAGGCAATCGCTTACTAAAATAATTTTGTCAATCGGTTTGGTTTTGAACAACAATTTCAAAGCATCATCAGATACATGCACACCGTCAGCAATAATTTCGGTATAAATATCATCATTAATAAGTGCCGAAAGAGCAGCGGATTTACCCCTGTGAGTAATACCTGACATTGCGTTAAACAAGTGAGTTACACCTGAACACCCCGTTAAATCTCCGCCCGTGCAGTGCCCTGCCTGAACTTTTACATTCTTGTCTTTTAAATATTTGATTAATCCGTTATCAAGTTCAGGTGCAAGAGTAACAATTTTTATAAAATTGTCCTCAACTAATTTATAATTTTCTACAGTCGGTGATAAAAAATGTTTTGGATTGTGAATTCCTTTTTTTTCGGGGTTAATAAAAATCCCCTCAAGATGTATACCCAAAATTTTCGCCATATCGGAAGTCTGTTTTTGAGATGCTTCTTTTATAACAGACACCGCACGTCTGGTATTTTCGATACTGTCAGTTACAACAGTCGGAAAAATTCCGCCGATACCGTATTTCAAAATCTCTTTTGACAGATACAAAACATCATCAACTGATGCTTTGTTGAAGTCAACTCCGAAAGCTCCATGAAAATGCTGTTCAATTAATAATTTGGTTTGATATGAACTTTTCACTTCTCACCTTTCACTTTTCACTTAAATTACACTTCCGACAAAAATCTTTTTAGCTTCTTCTCTGTCGTCAAAGTGGATTGTTTTATCTTTTAAAATTTGGTAATCTTCGTGCCCTTTACCTGCGATTACTACAACATCATTGTTGTTCGTAACTTTTTTCAGAAGGGCAATAGCTGCTCCTCTGTCGGGTTCCACTATTACATTTTCGGTATTTACGGATTTCAGACCTGCAATTATATCCGTAATAATTATTTGCGGATCTTCACTTCTGGGATTATCACTTGTAATAATTATTTTATCTGCAAGTTTTTCCGCAATAGCACCCATTTTCGGACGTTTCGTAGCATCTCTGTCCCCTCCGCAACCGAATAAACATATCAAATTGCCGTCAGACGGTGTAATTTCTCTTGCCGATTTTAATACGTTTTCCAAACCGTCGGGAGTGTGGGCATAATCAACTATTACAAGCGGTTTTTTTACAACAACCTCAAATCTTCCGGCAACACCGTGTACATTTTCCAAAGCTTTCAGAGCTGTTTGAATATCTATCCCTGTGGCAAGAGCTGTTGTTACTGCCGCAAGAACATTGTAAACACTGAACATTCCGTTCATGTGAAGATTGACTTTGTATTCCAATGGCGATAGGATGATAGGGCTATTCGGCGATAAGACCTTATCAGGTTGAAAATTGAAAGTTGAAAGTTGAAAGTTATTTAAATTTCCGCTTTCAACTGTAATAATTAATGTAAATTCTGCACCGTTTAGGGAAAACTTAATATCTTTTGCCATAATATCCGCACTGTTTTTTACACCGTATGTGTATTTTCTTACACCATCGGGAACAACATTCAAAAATCTTTCAGCGTATTTGTCATCGGCATTTATTACGGCAAAATTTCCTTCTTTTAAACCTTTAAATAATAACGCTTTTGCCTCAAAATAATTATCCATTGTTATATGATAATCCAAATGATCCTGAGTTAAATTTGTCAAAACAGCACCGTTAAAACAGCAGCCTCCGACCCTGTTTTGATCCAGTGCGTGAGAGCTTACCTCCATAACAACATTATCAATTTTTTCAACATCTTTAATCATTCTCAAAGTAGCCTGAAGTTCCGGAGCCTGCGGGGTTGTATGTTTTGCATCTCTGTATTCGCCGTTTGAAGATAATTTATAACCTAAAGTACCTATCAAAGCACATTTTTGTTCATTTTCTTCAAATATTTTCTGAATAAGGTGAGTAACCGTTGTTTTTCCGTTTGTACCCGTAATTCCTATCAAATTTATTCCTTTAGACGGACTTGAATAAAATCTGTCGGCAATATCCGCAATTTTATGACGGGTAGAAGATACAACTACCTGCGGAACTTTTACACCTTCAACTTTCCTTTCAACAAGTAATGCGGAAGCCCCTGCATCAATTGCTTTTTGTGCAAATTCGTGTCCGTCTGTGTGTTCTCCGACCAAACAAATAAAAATATCTCCCTTTTTCGTTGTATTTGAATTATATGAGATACCTGTTATATCAATATTTTTAAAGTTAATCAAATCTTTGTAATCTAAATATTCAATAAGTTCGTCCAGTTTCATTTTTATCTCCTTATATTTTAGAGGGTCAGATGTTAAGAAAGCAGGAAAATAAGCCAATATCAGTAAACAGCTTACCTTCCTGTCATCTTACCTTCTTACCTTCAATCTTGTCCGGCTTAAAATTCATAATCCTTGCAATTTGTGTTGCCACTTCGTGAAAAACCGGTGCGGCAACCGTACTTCCCCAAATAGCACCTTCTTTCGGGCTGTCTACCATCACATAAATCAAAACCTGCGGATCTGATGCCGGTAAATAGCCGATTGACGAAGTGTACATATATGGTGAATAACCTTTGCCGTTCGGATTTACTTTTCTTGAAGTACCTGTTTTCTCCGCAACCTGATATCTGTCCATCTTCACTTCGGAATTACCGTTTTCAATACTTTGTACAAGCAATTTTGTTATTGTTTGTGCAGTTTCGGGTTTTATTACCTGAGTATAATGAATTTTGTTATCATATTCTTCCTGAGAATATTTAATTATATGAGGAGTAACTTTAACTCCGTTATTTGCCAATACCTGAACTGCGGAAATCATCTGAATTGCAGTAACGGAAGTTCCGTAACCGTAACCCATTGTCGCATGAAACGTGCCGTCCCAATGTGTCCAGTTAGGAAGCAAACCGCTTGATTCTCCGGGTAAATCAATACCTGTTTTTGTACCGAAACCGAATTTTTTAAGAACTCCGTAAAATTCTATCGGTGACATCATTTTTGCAATATTTATAGCACCGATATTGCTTGAATGTTCAAACAGATATACGAGAGAAATCATTCCGGGGTAAGGATGTATGTGATAATCGTGATTTTTGATTTCCCAATTACCTATTTTTATTTTACCCGTATCTAATATTTGTGAATGTTCGTTAATTTTGCCCAAATCCATTGCACTTGCAACCGTAATTGTTTTAAATGTTGAACCCGGAGGAAAAACATCTGTCAAAGCCCAGTTTTTCAACTGTTGAGGAGTTGCTGTTTTATAATTATTCGGATCAAATGAGGGGTAAACGGCAAATGCTAAAATTTCACCGTTTTTAGGGTTCATTACAATAACCATACCTCTGTCGGCACGTTTTTCCGTAACCATTTTTTCAATTTCTTTTTCGCAAACGTGTTGTATTGCGGCATCAATGGTTAAGGTTATGGATTCTCCTTTAGGGTTTGTGGTAGTTGCAACAGGATCAGTAGTAAAGTCATATATAATTTTCCCATCTCTTGTTTTTTGGAATTTCACTGTATTAACCACATGTTCCAACTTATCTTTTGCAGTATATTCAATCCCGTTTGCAATATCCGCATCAAAATTGTAATAACCCAAGACGTGGGCTGCAAGAGTTCCCTGCGGATATTCCCTTGTATTTTTCTTTCCCAAACTTATTTCTCTTAAATGAAGTTTTTTTATCTCTTGTGCGGTATTTCTGTCAATATCTTTTTTTATGGTTATAACCGGACCGGGTTTTTTAAGTTTTTGTACAAGTTGATTTTGCGGAATTTTCAAAACAGGCGAAAGCATCTTAGCAAGCTCTTCCGGAGTATGGTCATAGTCTTTAGGGTGTGCGTAGACATCTGAATAAACCTTGTCTGTTGCAAGTTTAATTCCGTTTCTGTCATAAATATCCCCGCGCATTTGAAAAATTCTTCCTACACGCTGACTTCTTGCTTTTGCCCTGTATTTTCCGGGATCAACAAGCTGAATAACACCTAAATGAATTACCAACCCGACCATGAAAACAATAAAAAGTATATGCAAGGCCTGAATAATTCTGTCAAAAGCCTTGTTTCTTTTTTCAATATCGTTTTCCGGCTCAAATTTCCTTCTTCTGCTCAAAATCCCGCTCCCGTTATTATTTTAGCATAAGGAAGATAAAATTTTTATATTATTAAATTAATTTTACATAATAAATATTTGCAACCATATTTTTACCGTAACATTGTATATATCTGCATTATTTTATTTTCTTCAATGAAGAAATAAAATTATTATGTTCAATATCTCCGTCAACACGTGTTAGAAATATCTGGCAATCTTTTTCATCAGCATCAATTTCAGGTAATTGTGAAATTTCTGCAGAATAAAATATTGAATCATTTCTTGCATTCAACGGAATACGATTTGCCAGACTATTCAAAGAAATATTTCGCAAAAAACCGAATACTCCTTTATTTTTATTACTTAATTTTGTATAAATTCTTAATGATGCATCACTTGTTTCCAAATTATAGTTACCGACAACAAACGCACTTAATTGAGGAGAAGAAGATTTTATCATCATTCGCTCAATCACATTATCCTTTAATTCCAATTGCCCGTTTATTTTACTAAAATTTCCGTCAGGAACGTTTACCAAATCAGAAAATATTGAAGGACTAATCATTGTTAAAGGATTTCGGAAAAGTGCGGCAAATTTTAATACATATTCAACCAATCCGACTTTTTGTATAGCTCCGTCTTTAATATCAAATTTCATTGAACCGTTCAATCTCATGGAACTGTCTGTATTCAATTTTATAAAACCGCTTGCTTTACCGGAAATTTCTTTATCCAATTGTAAAATATTTGATGCAATTAAATCCGAATTAACTTCTTTTATACCTAAAAGCATACTATATATGTTATTTTTCAAATCACAGTTGATTTTTGCAGATGAATGACCTTCCGCTATATCAAATCTGTTTGATTTAATTTCTAAAATACTGTTTTTATCAAGCGTCAAATCAGCTTCAACATCATTAAATTTAATTTCTTTATAATTTCCTTTGACAACTTTTAAATGGCATTTTTCAACAATAATATTTCCGATATCAAACGTCTTAATGTCATCATCATTTTCAACATCTTCTTTATCCGTAATGATATTTTGATTGTTTGATGATGTAAGGAATTTTTCGACATCAATATTATCAACGGTTAAATTAACATCTTTTGCTGCTATCGGAAACAAAACTTTGTTTTCTATAATTCCGTCAAATTTAAACTTTGAACGTCTGTAACCGCCATCTGCAGCAAGTTTAACGGTATTTCCTCCGGCTGACATTTCACCATGTTTGATAAAAAGTCTTTGAGATGGGATAGCCACCTTGTCCATTGTCAGATTTCCCGACAAAACAGGAACGGAACCTTCATTTTTGTAATACATATTTCCTGCAATTTCACCATGTTTAAACAAATTTTGTCCTGTAAATAGATTTAAAACTTCACTTGGCATAGGTCTGGTAAAAGCAAATCCGAAATTTTTTATTGCCGAATTATTTGCAATATCAATAACACCGGAAAATTTCAAAATCGGATATATTCTATCTTTGTTTTCTTTTGTCAAAAACTGTTGAGGAACCATATAATAATCCAGAGATTTTATATCCAGAATATTATTTTCAAAATGCATGTCGGCTTTTAACCCTTTCGCATATTCGTCAGATGCTAAAGACGAACCGTTAATCAATATGTCCTGTCCTGCATGTATACCGAAAAGCCATTGCATATCAATTTTATTATTTTTAGAACTTAATTCAAATTTAGTTTTTGTAGAACCGCCAACCAAATCAATATCCATTCCAACCATTTTGGAAAGATAATTTTTCATAAAATCATGTGTTACCGTAGCACGGGAAACTATTTTTGTATCTATTGATTTTAAATAATCATCAACAGTTCCGTCAATTGTAAATTCGTTTTCTTTTTTATTGTTATAATAGCCTTTGAAATCACTCAATGTAACTTTATCTTTTGTTAATGAAATATTTCCGTATGTAACCGTAATCGGAATATCTTTTACCGGAACAACTTTTCCCATTATTTGGTTTATACCGACAAAGCCGTCAATATTGTCTTTCGAAATTTTAATATCAAAGTTGAAACTGCCGTCCAAATCTTTGAAATATGAAAGAGGTTCGTTTAAATTATTTTCAATCAATTGAGAATCTATTAATGTCAGGACATCTTTTACAAAAATCCTGTCAGAATAAATTTCTGCATCAAAATTTTTCTTTCTGTCAGCTTTTACATCAAAATAAATTTTTGAATCATTCATATCAAGAAAACAATTTTTTACCCAAAAATTATTATTCTCAAAATAAACGGAATTATTATCGGCAATATTAAAATGCAAATTTTTATCAAAATTTTTTATATCAGCAGTCAAATCAAAATGTACAAAACGTTTCTCCTTTTGGGAATTATCAACCCTCAAATCATCAGCGGTAAATTTTAAATATGTGTCATTAATGTTATACAAAAACATTGAATTTTTCACATAAAGAAGTGAATTATAAATATCTATATCCCAATCGTTTTTTTTCTGTTTTTTATCCTCTTTTTTCAACGATAATGATGATAGTTTGTTAATATCAGCATAAATAAAATCTGCTCCAAGTTTTTTCAAAATAATTGTTTTGGAAAGAACCTTTTTAAAAGAAATTGTGGTCGCCAAATTACTCACTGATGCAATACGCCCGTCTTTTCCCAAAAGTTCAAATTCGTCTATTGAAAAATCTATTGTCGGAGAAAAATGTGTTTTTAATACGGGATTTATTATTACTGATTTAATACCCAAATTGTTTTCAAGCTGTTTCTGAATAAAATTGATTGTATTTTGGTTTGAAATAATTAACGGTAATGCTTTAATATAAAATACCGATAATAAAACCATAACAACAAATATAGAAAATATCCCTATAAAAACTTTGCGTATCACAATTCTCTCCGATTTCATGGTATCATAAAAATATGAGAAAGTTAGCTTTGGTTTTGATTGTTTTGTTGATAAGCACAAACTTTTCCTGTGCAACCGATAATAACGGAAATTTGGAAGCGGAAAGCGGAAAGTTAAACAACTCTCAATTTTCAACTTTCAATTTTCAATCTGATACAGACTTATCGCCGAATAGCCCTATAGCCCTATCGCCAAATACTCAAACATTTCAGCTCTCTAATGAAGGAATGACAACGTTCAATGAAAACAACCTTTGGGGTTTAAAAGATGCTGACGGAAATGTTACGGTTGAACCTCAATTTAAAAAACTTATCCGACTCGGAAAATCCTCCTGGATTGTTCAAAAACGTACAAAATACGGACTTATGGACAGTTACGGGAATTATTTAATTCTCCCTCAATACAGACATGTAGACAGACTTTTTAACAGTTATGTAAAATTCGGGAACGACATAAATTTCGGAGTATATGATGAAAAAGGAGATGCGGTTATTCCGCCCGAATATTCTTCAATAAATCCACTGTTCGGTAAAATGTTCGTTACCTGCAAAAACTATAAATACGGACTTGTTGACAGGGACGGAAATATTATACTGGAAAATAAATTTGACGAAATTTATATGCCGAACCTTCACACAATGAGGCTTCAATACGGCGGTCAATGGTATGAAATTGAACGATTAAAAGGGGAAGATTTTGATTTCCCCAAAAATATTCAGTGTTTGGAAAACACTACAGATTTGAAAGTTTCCGATTTTATAGAATCTCCTGTTGTAGCATCAGGATATTCCGCAATTACTTTTACCGACTACGTTTTGAAACTTTTCGCATCAATTTCTCCGGCACATGAAGAAACGGTTGATGAATTAATGTTTTCTCAGGGAGCCGATATGGTTTCTATATATATGAAGTTTTCCTGGCTTCCGAAATATCCGTTTACTTATGCAAAAAAATATTATTCTTATGTGAGAACACCAAATAACGGCCCTCTGAACAGAGCTAAAGAGAAATTAAAACAGAAGATGAATTAGTGAATATTGAAAAGTGAATTGTGAATAGTTCATATCGCACACTTCACTCGAAAATATATTTGCACGAAGTGACGATATGGTCTTTTCACCACTCACAATTCACTAAATAAAAAAAACTCCGTCAAATGACGGAGCTGGAATTCTTTTTACGTAATTCCTCGTAATTGTGTGAAGTGTAGTGTGCAATAAAACGTTTTTTGATTCCTCGTTTTATGCTTTCCTCGTGTTCATGTATATAAAAAATTTTTTGTATATAAAATTGCTATATAATAGATTTAATTTGTATATTTTGTTACAATAATTAACAATTGCAACGTAAAAATGAATATATTATAATATTCAGGCGAGGCTGACTATGAAAATATTGATATCAAATGATGACGGAATTGCAGCTAACTGTATAAGATGTTTATCCGAAGTATTGGCACAACACCATGATGTGTATGTCATAGCACCCGACAGAGAACGAAGTGCCGCAGGACATTCCTTGACACTGCAAACCCCGATTAGGGTTGAAGAAGTTGGTGCATATAGTAACGTAAAAAGAGCATGGGTTACAACCGGTACTCCCGGAGATTGTGTAAAAATAGGCATAAGTGCAATCTTATCAAAAGAAGAACAGCCTGATTTGGTTATATCCGGAATAAATCACGGGCCCAATTTAGGAACGGATATTTTATATTCGGGAACGGTAAGTTGTGCAATGGAAGGCGCATTATTAGGGTTTAAAAGTATTGCAATGTCGTTAGCAAGTATGAAGTATGAGTACGAAAATTTCAGGTTTGCCGCAAAATTTGTAAATTCTTTAATACCCAAATTATCACAATTTAAATTTCCGAATAAAAGTATATTGAACATAAATATTCCCGCATTAGACGAAGAAGATATTGCAGGTGTAGCAATAACGGAACTTGGCGGAAAAATGTTCACAGACAGCTATGAAAAAAGAATTGATCCGAGAGGTAAGGTATATTATTGGCTTGCCGGAGAACTCATTAATGAACCTGTTGATGCAAAGACGGATATTGCTGCGGTAAGAAACAACAAAATTTCAATAACTCCGGTAACTTATGAAATGACAAATGAAAATACAATGTCAGATTTAGAAAAAGTTTTATGCAAAGACGATTTGTGCAATTGGTTTTAAAATTCACAATCACAACAAATCAAGACTGTAAAGCTTATCGCTTATTTCGTTCATTAAATTTATATCATCAGTTTGTTGAGCATAGGTTTTTGCTTTTTCCAACAATCCCTTTGCTTTTGATACATTACTGTATTCAACCATTATGTCTGCAGCCTTTGTATAATTTTGTGCAACTTTCAGGGGAGAATTTGCATCAGTGTAATGTTTAACTGCTTCAGAATAAGATTTTAGCGCATTTTTGGATTCTCCGAAGGTTTCATATGCATTTCCAAAACTTGATGAAACAAAACCTTTTACCTTTGAATTTTTTGTTTGATAAGCTAAATCTTTTGCTGTGGAAATATACTCTATAGCTTGATTGTCGTACATATCAGCATAAATATTTCCCATTTTGGTTAATGAAGTTGACTGTGCCGCAAGATTTTCAGCTTCACCGGCAAATGATACGGAATTAAAATAATGATCAAGTGCAGGTTTTATCTGATTTATATCATCATAAATCTGCGCCATTGAGTAGTGTGCTTTCGTTTTTACATTGTTATCCGTTGTATTTTTAATTGATTGGTTGTAACTTTTTAATGCTTCGGCAAAAAACTCATAATCATCATAAATTCTTCCGACTTCGTAATAAATTTTTGACTTTGTTTCGACATCACCGACTTCATCAGCTCTTTGCATAGCTTTTTGGAAGTTCAAAATAGCTTTTTCCGGTTCATTTGCATAAGCAAATTTTTTTGACTGAATAAATAATGATTTTAATTCTTTATCTTGCGGGATAAGTGATATTACTTTTGCATTTGTATCTATTTCTTGCCGGATAGGTTCATTAACGGTTTCTTCCACAACAAGTTTGCTTTCAGTTTTTTCTTTTTCCTGAGTGCTTCCTTCGGGAAATTTTACAAGAAACTGCGGATTTATATCATCTTCGTTGTATTTGAAATCTACTTGCTGTAAAAACAGTGCATCAACCCAATTTTCAACAACTTTGGAATCTTTATTTAAAGTTTCGGAAATATAGCCGTCAAGAATTGATGATGCATTTTTGAGATTTGATTTTATTAATTTTGTATTGGGGTTATCTTTTTGAACCTGTTTTTCAACAAGAGCCAGATATCCGTCAACTTCTTCTTTAAGATTTTCGGGAGTTCCGATTGCAACTGCAGTATTTCTGAAATCTTTGAGTATTTGAGCAATATTAATTACAGGACTTATTCCCGATAAATCTTTTACGGGAACTGCAGGTGATGTTGCGGTAACATTTTGAGCGTTTTGAGAATTTCTTGCCTGAGCCTGAATTTGCGAACGCATTTGACGCCAATCAACAACCTGTTCTCCTTGTTGTTGATATGCCGGAGTATAAGCAGGTTTATTCTGTTCTGTATATTGCAAACCCCTGCTTCTTGAATTTTGTTCGGATTGTTCTTCACGATTGGCAGATGCAGTATTTTCATTTTCATCTTTTTTTTGAATGAAACTTTTTGCATCTCTGTTTAAATATGGTCGTTGAAAAATCCCGTTTAACATAGTCCTGCCCGAATTTACTATACAATAATATATACCTTCCTGTACTCATACTTTCGTATGATATCTGCAATATTTATTTAAGGATTTTTTTTTATAAGTCAAATAAGTTCCGGAAAATGAGCAAAAAAAATCGCCGGATAAATCCCGACGTTTGCCACCCCCAAATCTCGGTAGCTTTATTTGTTTGTAGGTTAGTGTGTAGTAAACCCTTCCTTATAAAACTTCATTCTTTTTGCTAACACCCATTCTTTTGATGTTAATTCATCTATTCTGTTTTTAATATCTTCCAATTCGGCAAGTAATGTTTGTAAATCTTTTCGGGGAGAAACAAAACGTTCTTCATCTTCAAGCCAGCACATCGGCAGACAATTATTTTCAAATAAATCTTTTGCATTCATAAGACAGACTCCTTATAATTAAGCATTTTCTCTTTGATTTTGGGTAATAAACGCATGAATCATATCAACTAAATCAAAGTTACCGTATTTAAACGCATAAGGTTTTTTATCGTATTCGCTTCCCGTAATCCTTTGCAAATCCCTTACCTGCTTATAATCCAGCGAATTAAAATCAAAGCTTGTCATTTCGCCGTAATCAAGCATTAAATCTTCCATATCAGTAAATTTGTTTTCGTCCATAACACACTCCTTATCTCTTACAAAATAGATATCGGCAATATCACGATAAAACTTTAGAGATTTTGAGAGTTTTGTTACATATTTTTACAAAAAGACCAAAGGAAATAATCCTTTGGTCTTTCTACAAATGGTTGCGGGAGCTGGATTTGAACCAACGACCTTCGGGTTATGAGCCCTAGTTTTTAAATAAGAAACCAGTCATATCGTACATTCCAGCTTCCGTACATAATTAAATTTTCAACTCATAAACAATGTACTCGTACACATATCGTACACAGTTTATTTCCACACCCGTAGTGTAGTCCAGACAAGTTTCGTAGTCAAGAAGTGTTTATGGTAATTTAACTGCACTTATACCAACTCCACCGTTGCCGTTTGTACTTTCTATTGTGAAGACACGGTATGTACCTTCTTCGGTTGTTACTTTTGTTGTCATAACATGGTTTCTTTCCGTCAAAACTATCTGCATAGGTTCTGCCGTCAAGTGAGCTTTTGCTATTGAACATCCTGCACAGGTTAATCCTACTGCAAGTCCTACTGTTAATCCTAATATTAGTTGCTTCATTTGTTTATCTCCTTCTTTATTAAATAGGTAATTAGTTTCAGAAAATGGCTAAAATTTCTTGAAGCCCTTTATTTACGCCACTTACGGCACTTGGATTATGTCTCTATCCCCTATTCTGGTGCATATTTCAAACTCTTGTCAAGTGAAATCACTGGAAATGTAAAGTATTGCTGCGTTTTGCTGCAAATTGTTTCAAATTTAACACATTGAGCTGCAATGGCTCGAAAAATGGCCTAACATGAAAGAGTAAGCAACGGCCGCTGCTTCTTAGTTACACAACAATATAAGGAGCAACAATTATGACAACAGTTATTACAACTAATGTGAACATTGAAAACGAAATCAAAGCTATCAAACAACTTGAATCTGAAATCAAAAATCTTTCGGACATCAAGAAGGACAAAGAAAATCGCATCAAGTCCATTATGGAGCAAGCTGGGCTTGAGACTATGGACATTGCCGGGTATGTAATCAGATACACTAAGTTCCTAAAGAATCAACTGAACACATCACTATTAAAGAAACTGGACTTTTCTATCTACTCTAAGTATTTACGACAAGTAGAAACAACAAAGTTCACTATTTCTTAGGGGGTTCAACCCCCTACCCCTTATGGGGTAACAGTTCAGTTAGTACAAAATTTGAAAGGAAAAATAACAATGACAACAGCTACATATTATGATGTTAAACAAGTATATGGAAGGAACTATGGTTCTGAGAGATTATACAAAAGAAACTATTGCAATAGTTTACTATACACAGAAGGTTTATATGATTTTCAGCAAACATTAGATGCTTATTGGGTGATTGATAATATGGTTTCATATATGCCAACGATTCTGCAAGAATACAAAGAACACGAATATACCTTCTTTGTAGTAGAGATTGCTTTGAATCAAAAGCAAGAAGGATATATGGAAGTCTATACAGAAGATTATGTTGAAGGTGAATATGATGAGCATATATCAATTATCAAGCAGAATATACCGTTCATAGATTTACCAACGAAGGTTGATGAAGAAATAACTACATATAGATTCTTCTTGGAGCTTTCATCAATAGAACCAGTGATTTATACATTACTGTTACCGTCAGAGCATTAGGGGAGCAATCCCCTTCCCCTTCGGGGGTAAACATAGTTAGTACACAAATAATTTGAAAGGAAATAATATTATGGGTCAAAGAACAGCATTTTTAATAAAGAGAACATATTGGAACGGAAAAGTGAATATAAGATTAGTACATCATCAATGGGGAATCGGAAGAGTTATGCACAATCATTTCATCAGAGATTTTATGGAAATGGTTACAGATAGAAGTTATCCGAGAAAAACTCTCAAAGATTTTATGACAATTATTGATGATGAAGGTTCACTATATCTTGAAAGAAATTTCCGTAAAGGTAGTATGTCTATTCCAGATGTATTTGATAAGAAAACGATTAAAAGATACTTTAACCGTACAGATAACAATAACGGTGGAATGATAATTGATATTGTTGAGAAGCCGTCAGATAAAGAACCCTATGGACTTGATATAGATGAATTAAAAATAGGTTTCATAGTTGGCTGGGAAGAGTGCGACTATGATTATAAAACAGAGAAATGGTTAGGAGATGAACCGTTTGAAAAGCTCTACACTGGGGAAGAATATGTAAAGATTTCATGCAGTGGTGAATATGCCTATCCAGAATTTATCCAGATGTGGAATGGTTTCATCAAGCAGTATGAGATTGAAGAAATAACCGATACACAGGAAGTCAAACAAGTAGCATAGATTTGAGGGGGATTCGTTCCCCCTATAAATAAAGAGGGAATAACAATGGAAGATACAGTAGAAATAAAGTCATATAAAGATTTCGTAGAACAACTGAAAAAGTTGCAAGAAGAAGACATGGCTGCAAGACTGTCCTTTTGGAAGTGGTGTAGTAGGCATAGGCGAGACATTCACAGCGTTTACATAGAATGTTTAGAAATTGAGCTTGCACGATTCGGGCTTAAGCCATACAAGATAAACAACAACATGGATTGTCTGATTAAGTTCAAGAATAAGGCAGAAGCAATCATTTACATAGGGGTGTGTAAAGTTGATTTGCTTATATGTAAATTGTGATGCGTAGCAGTGGGAAAACTTTCATGAAAGATTGGAAATTTCCCCAGCCAATTTAACAGAATATCTATTGTGTTAAATTCGGTCAAATAGGTTCTAATATAGACCACCAAACAAATACAGCCAAATTGATTAGTAGAAAGATTACTTGAATTTAACACATTAGTTCAATATCGTAAGTTTAACTTAACATAACAACAGAAATGAGGTAATAAAATGCAATATGTACAACCAATTAGAGATAAACAAAAGATAGAAGAAATTAAATCATACTTAAAGCAGAATGGTAGCCGTGATTTACTATTGTTCACAATGGGAATCAACACAGGGCTAAGGATTTCCGACCTATTAAAGCTCAAAGTGATTGATGTTAAAGGAAAATCTCATGTTGAGATTAAGGAACAGAAGACTGGAAAGATTAAGAGATTTCCTTTACTTGGCAACTTACAATCAATGATAGATGAATACATCAAAGGAAGACTTGATACAGAATACCTGTTCAGAAGCCGTAATGGTGCAAACAAACCTATATCAAGAGTTATGGCATATATGATTATCAATGATGCTTGCCGTAAATCTGGTATTACTGATAATATCGGTACTCATACACTTAGAAAAACCTTTGGTTATCATCATTATCAGCAATTCCATGATGTTGCTATTCTTCAATATATCCTTAATCACTCATCACCGAGCATTACTTTAAGATATATAGGCATTACACAAGACAATATAGAAAATACACTGCAACAATTTGAATTATAAACGGTGTTGTTGCTCCTTGAACAACAAGAACCCCTCTGTAATTCACTTGCAGAGGGTGTTTCTTTGCACAGAAATACACGCACTTTTGCATGCCAGCCGTAAACGGCAATAACCACGTACATTTTCAGCACATCACAATTTCGTTTATACAAGGTTTAATAGATTTATTGTACTCTAACCTTATTATATATTTGTTCAGCGAGGGTTAAACCTTTGTCATCTTTTTTAGTTGCCATTATAAATAAACACTTGCCGTTGCTGGACTTCTCCCACAGTTGTCCAATAGCATCTTTATTTTTAGAGTCTTCGTTTGTAACTAAATGTTCTCCCTTGTATTCAACAACTAAAACTCTACCATCTTTTAATAATGCAACAAAATCCGGGTAGAAATTTGCATTAGCCATTGGTAAATAGAATGAGTAAGAATGTTTTTCAATATTTCTAACCCAATATTCTACTTCTGGAAGATTATCTATTATTCTTGCACATTCAACTTCTTCCTTATTCATATCACCAACTAGGGCAAAATAATGTTTATTAAAAGCAGTTCCTCTGTATGCAGTTGTAGGAACATAATACTTGCCAGCAAAATCAATACTGTAATTAAAATCAGTTTGAACTCTTGCTCCAGTATCAAACAAGGTTCTTTGCATACCTGTTTGTTCAGCTTTATGTTTATAATCAGTTATCTTATCTCTTATAGCATCTTTTAAAATAAACTTAGTTCTCAATAAATCATTTAATGCTATACCTCTATCAATACATAAGTTTTCAACTAATTGTCTTACAAATTGTACCTGTATTTGTTGTGCTATTGAGCTATCTGGAATCTGCTGAGTAATCCATATCGCTAACTTTGGTATAGTCCAATCAGTTTGGGTATCACCAAAGTTAAGGGCAAGAGTCTCTTGAATATATCTATCTTCAATATGATTACCATTTATATCTATAGAAATTGAAGCTCCAGTGCTTCTGATTCTAAACTCACCTTCTGTAAGTGTTGCCGGGTATTCAAGTAACCACCTTCCACTTGGGTCAATAAAGTATTCGTCATAATCACATACCCAATCATCATCTATAAATAACTGTAACTGTGGAATTTTAAATGGTTTACTTTCTTGAGAAGGATATGTTCTTTCATATACAACACGATTTCTTAATTGAACCTTCAAGTTAATTTCAACAGACTTTCTTTCTTGTTTAGGAGTAGCTTCAATAATCTTTTCTTCAAGTTCTGGAGTAACTTCAACATTTTCTTTTATTGAAACGACTTTGCCTATAGCAGTTTCTTTAACTTCAAACTTAGTCTGTTCTTCTGGAGTGAATTTATCTAAATCAAAATCTGATACGTCAAACGTTACATTTTTCTTTTCTTCTTTACCACCTAAGAGAACAGGCAACTTACCTTGAATAGTATCCGGGATTTCCGTTTCTTCAAATCCCATTTCTACAAGTCTGTCTTTGAGTTGAGCAACACCTTCTTGCCATGTTGCGTTGGATACAAAAGCATATGCTTTATTTAATTCTTCTTGCTCACGAGTTTTAGCATAAGGCATCCTTAATACTCTACCTAATAGCTGTTCAATATCTTTAGTTGAATGTCTTTGTGCTACTGAACAAAATACATAAGCAAATGAACAATCCCACCCCTCTTTTAATGCTTCAACTGTTATTACATACTCAATAGGACATTTAGGGTCAAATATATCAATGCCGTCTAATTCTCTTTGGTCTCCAGTAGCAACCGCAATTTTATTTTCTTCTATATTCTCTTGTTCAATAAGATATTTTTTAATTACATCAACTGTAACAGCTTTATCTTTACTTTCAGCTTGAATCAATAGAATCGGTCTGATATAACTACTATCTTTTTCTGCTATTTCAGCCAAACCTTTTCTTGCCATGATGCTTGCACTTAACGACTGTTCCCATGTTTGGTGAACTGTAAGAATAATAGGTAACTTAATCATTTCTTCTACTTTAAGTTCCATAGCACATACATGATGAAGTATATTTGAATTGTTTGCTGGAGTTGCTGTGTATTCAACTATACATGACGGATTAACTCTTTTTAGCATTTCATAAGCTAACGGAGTTGAATTATTGTGAGCCTCATCAGCTATTACAATAGGTCTGTGAATATTTAGTAAATTAGCAAATGAATACTTGACCTTTCCTTTATCTTCACCGTCTTCTATGCGTTCTAAAGTTTCTATACTTTGTAAATTAGGAATCTTGCTAAAATGAGGTTCTAAGTTTTCATTATGAGCATAAATTCTTCTTGCATTAGTATC
>JAGBOW010000073.1 GCA_017633675.1 bacterium
CAATTCTTTACAATTAGCGAACGGGATAAAGGGCAAATTAAAATACTTGCAATGCTGTTTTAGACCTCAATTACATATTCCTTTATCCCTTAACATTTATATTATTCCCGTTTTTTTATACAAATATCATATTTTTAGAAAAACATTCATATTTTTTAACATTCCCGAAAGGCGCATCTTTATTTAATCTTAATATAAAATCTATTGACCTTTGCTGATAAAATGAGTATTGTTAATTTATTGTTATAACAATCCCTCCACCGCTAAAGCGGTCCCCCTCCCTTTAACAAGGGAGACTTAATGAACAAATACAAGGAGAAAGTTTATGAAAGAATTTAAATTTACAAGATTGGACAACAGGCAGTTTACAAAAGAGGACATTAAAGGGTTTATTGATGAATACAATATTAAATTCATCAAATTGCAGTTTGTAGATATAAACGGTCATGTAAAAAATATGACAATTCCTTCGCATCATATTGAAAAAGCTTTGAATAATGAAATTATGCTTGACGGATCTTCAATTAAGGGCTTTAGAAGTATTGAAACTTCCGACATGTTTTTCCATCCTGATATAAATTCTTTCCAGATTCTTCCATGGAGAGAGCATGAAGGTGTAAATTCCGCAAGATTAATCTGCGATATATACAATGCTGACGGAACACCGTTTGAGGGCTGTCCGAGGTGCAATCTTAAACGTGTTATGAAAGAAGCCGAAAAATTGGGATTTTCAATGAATGTCGGACCTGAGGCGGAATTCTTCTTATTCGCAAAAGATAAAGACGGAAATGTTACAACCTCAACTCAGGATTGTGCGGGATATTATGACGTAGGCCCTGAGGATTTGGGAGAAGATGTCAGATCGGATATTGTTTTAACCTTGCAGGAAATGGGATTTGATATTGAAGCATCTCATCATGAAGTTGCAGACGGTCAGCACGAAATTGATTTCAGATATGCTGATATTTTGACAGCTGCTGATAACGTTGCAACATTTAAAATTGCAGTAAAAGCAATTGCGGCAAGACATAATTTGCATGCAACATTTATGCCCAAACCTATTTTCGGCATAAACGGTTCGGGTATGCACTGTAATGTTTCATTATTTAAGAACGGTAAGAATGCTTTTTATGATGAAAAGGCGGAGTATCAGCTTTCTGATATTGCAAAATATTCAATTGGCGGTATGCTGAAACATGTAAAAGGTATAACGGCAATTTTAAATCCGACAGTAAACAGTTTTAAGCGTTTAGTTCCGGGATATGAAGCACCTGTTTATTTGGCTTGGTCTTTGGCTAACAGAAGCGCATTGTTGAGAGTTCCCGCAAAAAGAGGTATTTCTACAAGAGTGGAACTTCGTTCTCCCGATCCCGCATGCAACCCGTATTTGGCATTTGCAGCAATTTTGGAGGCTTGTTTGGACGGTATAAGAAACAAAATCGATCCGCCTGCCCCTGTTGAAAGTAATATCTACAAACTTTCAACAAAAGAACGTAAAAAACAGAGAATTGACTCACTTCCCGGAAGTTTGGCAGAGGCAATTGATTTATTTGACAAATCTTTAGTATCTCATGCTGCACTGGGAGAGCATATATTTAATGAATTCTTATCAACTAAGAAGAAAGAATGGGATTCATTCAGAACAAACGTTTCTCAGTGGGAAATCGAAAGATATTTGGAAAGATATTAAAAACTCCAGTCTACCCTCTCCTAAAGATTAGGAGAGGGTTAGGGTGAGGTTTGATGATTATTTTTCTTCTAATTTAATCTTATAATTAAGTTTATTTAATATAATTACAAGTTCATTATAGTTGACAGTTCCCTTTTTAAGTTTTGATGATAAATTTTGAACAGAGTAATGTTTTCCTTTTTCTTTTGAAATGCATTCTGCCAAATATGTTAAAGTTAACCCTCTTTCAACTGTCAATTTTTTTATTTCTTTTCCTATATCCATAGTTTAAATATAAATTATTATTTTATGTTTTAAAATATAATTTAATTAAAATTTGACTTTTATAAATTATTGGTTTAGTATTAAATATATAATTAAGTAATAAATTAATAATTGAAAAATGTAAAATGATAGAACTAGAAGATTATTTAATAGAACAATGGTATCAAATAAATGCAATTAATCGAATTTGCAAATTAATTAGAGTATATTTAGAAAATAATTATGATAATATTGCTAATAAATATATAGCAGATGAAATTCTTACGATGAATAACATTATCCAGTCAATAGCTTATTGTATGCGATTGAGAAGATATGAATGTTATAAAAAAATCGAAGAAAGATATGATGAAAATATTGATTACGAAACGATTATGTTCGATGTTTATCAGTAATATTTTTTAACTGTTCAACAATTTTTTCCGTTCCGTCAAGATGAGCAAGGGAAAATGCATTTGTTTGTATTTCTTTTAGTTTGTTTTCGTCTTTTATAAGGGTTTCTATTGTTTCATATAGAATTTTTGAATTTATGTCATTATCATCAATATATAGTCCTGCGCCTTTTTCAACCATAAATTTCGCATTTTTTCTCTGATGATCTGCGGCAGCATGAGGATAAGGCACAAATATCGGTGCGATTTTTGATGCGCAAATCTCTGAAATACTTAAAGACCCAGAACGGGAAACCGCTATATCAGACGCTTTCAAAACAGTTACCATATTATCAAAATAGGGTTTTACCATTAAATTTTTATCTTGTTCATATTCAGGATAAACTTTTAACAATTGTTCAATAACACTTTCATAATTTTTTTTGCCTGTTTGGAAAATAATTTGTAAATCAAATTCTTTTGATAATTTCTCTAATATATTAACTGCTGAGTTATTTATTGACTTAGCCCCCTGTGAACCGCCCATTATGCAGAGAGTTAATTTGTTTTCAATTTCCAAATTTTTTCTGGCATCTTCTTTTGAAATTGTTTTAAATTCCGAGCGGATAGGGTTTCCGTTTACATAGCAGTTTTTATTATTCAATAATTTACAGGCAGGTTCAAATGCTACTGATACAGAAGATGCATAAGGTGCTAAATGTCTTGTAACAAGCCCCGGTTGAGCATCACAATCGTGCATCATATAAGGGATATTTAAGAGTTTTGCCGCAATTAAAGCCGGCGCTGAAACATATCCGCCTGTTCCGAATACCGCATCAGGTTTGTATTTTAATATATAATAACAACATTTAAATACGGCAATATCTAATTGAAACAACCATTTTAAAAGTGAAAAAGAGAGTTTTCTCGGCATTCCGTGTATATTTACGGGTAAGAATTTGTAACCTTTCTGCTTAACAATGTCGTATTCAAGGTTTTGAGGATTTCCTACATAGTAGATTTCGGAGGGTAAGAGGGTAGGAGAGTAAGAGGTCTGGCTATTATCGGGCGATAGGACGATAGGACGATAAAGCGATAAGTCCTTATCGACTTTTTGTTCCTGATGAACTTCGCAAGCATTACTATTATTAACGGGCTTGCCTTCCTGCCCTCCTGCCCTCTGTTCTTCTGATTTCTTAGCTGCTTGGCTGCTTAGCTGCTTAGCTACAATCAAGTCCGCTACCGCAATCGCAGGATAAATATGTCCTCCCGTACCTCCGCCCGTTATAAAATATCTAGCCATTAATATTCCTTATCTTTTTAATTTTTTTCTTTGAAATATTTAATAAAATTCCGACCATTATCATTGAAACGATTAGTGAAGAACCACCGTAACTTATAAACGGCAACGGAACTCCGGTTGTCGGCAGGAATGAGCTTGCAACACTCATATTCATAAATGCCTGAAATGTTATTGAAAAAGTAATTCCTATAGCCAGCAGTTTTCCGTACATATCGGGACACTTCGATGCTATAATAAATCCTCTTTGCATAAAAGTAAAGAATAATCCGATTATGAGTAAGCACCCCATAAGTCCTAATTCTTCCGCAATAATTGCAAAAATAAAATCGGTATGACATTCGGGTAAATATGAAAGTTTCTGAATTGAACCGCCGTATCCGACACCTGAAAAACCTCCCGAAGCAAAAGCTATTAATGACTGAATGATATTATATCCGGCTCCTAACGGGTCTGACTCCGGATGTAACCATACCCATATACGTTTAAGCTGATACGGTTTGATTATGGTTGTTAATCCTAATGTTAATCCGGCAACACCCGCTCCGAATAAACTTAAAAAAAGTTTTATTGAGCCCCCTGCTGCCAGATACATTACAATTGTGGTCATACCTAAAAGTATTACCATGGACAAATTCGGCTGTTTAAATATTAAACATGTCATTATAATTATGGGAATAAATGTCCAAATCCATTTGTTTTTGTCGAACAAATTTGCATCTTTTCGGAAAGCACTTGCAAGCAATAATACTACCGCAGGTTTTGCAAACTCTGACGGCTGTAATTGAAAACCTGCAATATTAATCCATCTTTTTGCACCGTTTACAACAACTCCTAAGGGTGTGAAATCAACCAAAAACAATGCAATTAAAATTGATGCCATTACAACAATATTCCAGCCTGCAAGTCTTTTGTAGTCATAGTTCATGAAAAATTTCATACCGATAAATCCTGCAACAAAACAAATTGCCTGCTTGATGATAAATTGAGCGGGGATTCCGCCTTCATCAAGACATTTTGGTGCTGTTGCAGAAAAAATTGCAAGAAACCCTGTTATTACAAGAAATGCAACCACAATCAGCAAAGTCTTATCGGGAGCTGAAATTATGACACTCTGAATATTTTCATTATTCGGTTCTCGTCTAATTCGTCTTTGATAAGACATAATCTTTAAATACCCTTCCTCTTTCTTCGTATCCGCTGAACATGTCAAAACTTGCGCAAGCAGGTGATAACAATACAACATCAGGATTTAATTCAATTGATTTGTCAATCGCTGACTGCATTGTTTTTTCACGAATAATATTTTTAAATCCGTTTGATATAAGGTTTTCTTCAAATCTTTCGGTTGCTTCACCAATTAATATTACCGTTTTTATGTGATTTTTGACAGCTTCACAAAACTCTTTTAAATCTGTATTTTTGTCCCTTCCGCCTGCAATCAGCGACACATCACAATCATTAAAAGAATTTATTGCAACAAGGCTTGCCTCAGGATTTGTTGCTTTAGAATCATTGTAGAATACTGTCTTTCCGACAGTTGCAAACTTTTCCAGTCTGTGTTCGGGAACTTTAAAAGTCATTATATATTCTCTGATTGTTTCAGCCGGAATATTTTCTTTTTTAGCGACAATAATTGAGCACATAACATTTTGATAATTATGATTTCCAATCAGGGGACAATCTTTTAACGTAATAATTAATTCTTCTTTTCCGTCCTCTTTATAAAAAATCGCATCATTTTTTATATATGAACAGTTTTCTCCGATTTCACCGTCAAAAAGAAAAACCTTTCCTCCGCATTTTTTTGAAAATTCCAATAATCTTTCGTCTTTTGCATTAAGAATTGAATATTCGGGAGCTTGTTCGCCCGCAAATATTTTTGCTTTTGCCTTAAAATAATTTTCGATTCCACCATGCCAGTCAATATGATCCGGTGTAAGATTAGTAAATACAGAACCTTTTGGTTTAAATGTCGGACTGTATTCCAATTGAAACGAACTGCATTCGCACACAAAATAATCCAAATCGCCATTTAAAAGGTCGCAGGGCGGTTTGCCGTAATTTCCGCAGGGAACGGCTTTATATTTTGAGGACAAAATATGTGCAGTCAAAGCTGTTGTCGTTGTTTTACCGTTAGTTCCCGTAATTGCAATAAACGGCTTTTGTGTGTTTAAATAAGCAAGTTCGATTTCTGAAATAACTTTTATGTTTTCATATTTTAGTTTCTGCATAATTTCGGATTTAGGAGGAATTCCGGGACTTGTAACGGCAAAATCAGAACCTTTAATAAATTCATCACTGTGCCCGCCAAATTCAATATTTATACCTAATCCAATTAATTCATCAATATTTTTTCTGTCATCTTGCTTTTCTTCTCTGAATTCCGTTATATAAACATTAGCACCTGACTGTGCAAGGAATTTACCTGCCGAAATTCCGCTTTTTGAAAAACCTAATACCAAGACTTTTTTATCTTTCAAATTCATTAATTAGTCCCTCCAAAGAAGAAAATCAGAACTGCCAAAGTTGATAAAACAGCAGATACAAGTGCAAAAACCGTTACGATTTTCTTTTCGCTCCAATCACACAACTCAAAATGGTGATGTATCGGAGACATTTTAAACACTCTTTTTCCCGTTGTTTTAAAGCTTATTACCTGAATAATTACGGATAAAGTTTCCGCTACAAAAACTCCTGCAATTAATATAAGTAAAATTTCAAACTTGCCGATTACCGCAATAGTTCCCAAAAGCCCCCCAATAGCAAGCGATCCCGTATCCCCCATAAACACCTGAGCTTTCGGTTTGTTGTATCTTAAAAATCCCGCTAAAGCACCTGCTGTTGCCGAAGAAATTATGGCAGCTTCAGGTGAACCGGAAAACAGACATATTATTGCGCAAGCTAAAAATGCAAAAATACCCGTAGATGCCGCTAATCCGTCCAAACCGTCAGTAAGATTGTAAGCGTTTGACGCTCCCGTTATCACAAAAACCGCAAACAACGGGTAAAACCACCCTAAATGCAATACAAAATGTCCTATTGAAACATCTCCGGCACTCTGTTTTGTTATCATCAAATATAAAATAGGGAGCATTGCAATCGCAATTTGTCTTAAAAGTTTTCCTCTTGGAGTTAAGCCGTCATTTCCTTTTCCTTTTATTTTTATATAATCGTCCTGAAATCCTGCAAAAGTGTAGAATAAAAGAGTCAAAAGAATTATAAAAGCCTCTGTTGTTGATCTTTGCGCCATTGCAAGCGTAATTGCAGCTCCTAACATTATTGCGCCTATTATAAAAACTCCGCCCGTTGTCGGTGTTCCCTGTTTCTGAACATGAGTTTCAGGCGCACAGTCTTTTACATACTGCCCGATTGTTTTTTTCTTTAAAAAATCTATATACGGCACTCCGAACAACAAACATAATATCATTCCGAGCAAAAATGCCGATGCAAGCATTATCATGTTTTTTACCTCATACTATAATTTTTTATGTTTTCAATTATTTCCTCAAACTTCATTGATCTTGAGGCTTTCAAGAATATTGTAGTACCGATATTTACGTTATCAAGAATGTAACGAGATGTTTCAATATTATCCTCAAAATGTTTTACGTCAAACCCGTTTTTCTCCAGTTCTTCACCGATATAGAGGGCGAGATTGCCGACGGTGATGAATACAGTTGAAAGTGGAAAATTGAAAGTTGAAAGTATAGCATTATCTAACTTTCCACTTTCAACTTTCAACTTTCCACTTAAATATCTCCCCACTTCCCTGTGAAACTCAACTTCATTTTCCCCAAGTTCACCCATGTTTCCCAAAACAACAACTGAATTTGGATAAAGTTCCATAAACGTTGAAACAGAGGCTTTCATGGATTCGGGGTTTGCGTTGTAACTGTCGTTTATGATGTTATAACCGCCGATTTTTTCACATTCCCAACGCTTTTCAATAGGTTTGTATTTAGCTAAACCCGATTTTATTTCTTCATAAATCATCCCTAAATGAAGTCCGATTTCGATTGCTGAAAGCGAATTTTCGATATTATAATCACCTTCAATATTTAATTCATATTCATTTCCTTTGTACAAAAATCTTGAATATCCTTTTCTTTTTTCAAGAATTTCTACATCATTCAATGAATAAAATACCTTTTCACCCTCAAAATCAGCAAACTTTTTAATCCTTTCATTATCATGCGCAATCAGGGCTTTTTTCAAGCCATGTGTAATTTCACATTTTGCCTTTGCTATATTATCAAGACTTCCCAAACGTCCGATATGCGCAGAGCCTGCATTTGTTATCACTGCATAATCAGGTTGAGCATACTTTGTAATGAGTTCAATTTCGCCCAAACCCCTCATACCCATTTCGACAATCAAAACTTCACAATCATCTTGCATGCCAAGAACTGTTTGACAAAACCCGATTTCATTGTTGTGATTGGAAAATGTCTTTTGCGTCTTAAATTTTTCCGATACAACCGAATAAATCATCTCTTTTGTCGTGGTTTTGCCCGAACTTCCCGTTACACCAATCACAATAGGGTTAATCTTTTTTCTAGCAAAATTTGCGATTTGGAGATATGCGGTCAAGGTGTCGGGGACTTTAAGAAAAATTTTATTTAGTTGAAAGTTGAAAGTTGAAAGTTGAAAGTTGTTTAACTTTCCATTTTCCACTTTCCACTTTCCACTTTCTTTCGTATAAAAGCATCCGACTGCGCCAGCTTCCAGTGCTTTATCGCAAAAATCTTCACCGTCAAAGGTCGCACCTTTTAAGGGTAAATATATATCGCCGTTTTTTATGGTTCTTGTGTCGGTGGAGATTTCGTATAATCCCTCCACCGCTTCGCGGTCTCCCTCCCTTTGACAAGGTAGACTATTCCAAGATACCTCTGCTCCCGTTGCTTTTATAATTTCATCTAAGCTAAATCTCATAATAGTAATTTTACCGCAAAAACATCTTTAATATCCTAAAGTTAATAAATGTTAATAGTGCTTGACATAAGGTTATTACTATTGCATAATCATTGTAGTATTAGTATGCGGTAAATCGTTCAATAAACACCCCGAAAGCCGAAATTATTTGATTTTGTAGAGGTGTACGATACCCAAAAAGAAAGGAAAAGATAATGTTCGCAATTGTTGAAACAGGCGGAAAACAATATCAGGTTGAAGAAGGAAGATACCTTGATGTTGAATTATTAGACGGCGAAAAAGATTCAAAAATCGTTTTTGACAAAGTCGTTATGATAGTAAACGGTAAAAAGTCTAAAGTAGGCCAACCGTACGTTGCAGGTGCATCTGCTGAAGGAACTATCGTAAAACACGATAGAGCAAAGAAAATTATCGTTTACAAACAAAGACCTAAAAAAGGTACAAGAAAAAAACAAGGACACAGACAAGGCTTTACAAGAGTTATGATTTCTAAAATCAGAACATCTGCTCAAAAGAAAGCTGAATCAACTACAGAAGAAGCATAAGTGTTTATGTGAGCAAAGCGAACTGTAAAGGTCATTTCACTTTTCACTTTTCACATTTCACTTTTCACTAATAAAAGGAGAATTATAAAATGGCACATAAGAAAGGTATGGGATCTACCCGTAACGGACGTGATTCGGAAGCTAAACGTTTAGGCGTTAAGAAATTCGGCGGAGAAACCGTTAAAGCAGGAAACATTCTTGTTCGTCAAAGAGGAACAAAAGTTCATCCCGGTAACAATGTAGGTATCGGCTCTGATGATACATTGTTTGCTTTGATTGACGGTCAGGTTAAATTTGAACCGCACCGCAGAGACAGAAAACAAGTCAGCGTTTATGCAGTGTAAATAAAACTAAAAAATTTAAAAAACAGTCCTTAAAAATAAGGGCTGTTTTTTTATGTAAAAATTTTTTAACAAATCATATAAATCTTTAAAGTTTTTCTCCAAAAAATCCGATAAACAACATGTAATCAGAAATGGAGAATGTAAGTTATGTTAAAAAAGATTTCATCACCTTCGTGTAATATAAGCGAGAGTGTGATATTCATATTAAGAGGAGCGAGAAAACGCCGGAATTTGGCGCAGGCAGCGGCAATAAACATTAATGCCAATGCCGGGATTAAGACAGGGTTGCGGGCTTTGTAACAGCGCAGCCTGATATTTTTTGAGAGCATATTTCAGACCGATAAAATCGGTCTTTTTTATTGAAAAAGGCTATAAGGCGATGGGGCAGTTCTTTATGGGAACTATTATTGCCAAGGTTTAATTAAAAATTTAAGAGCTTTTCCTTCAATATGCTGATGCATTGCCCAATCAATTTTTTCAAGAGGCAGTGTATCCGTTATAAGTTTTTCAACTTCCACATCTCCTGATGCTATATAATCCAAAGCCATTCTGAAATATTTCGGAGTATGATGAAATACACTCATTAATTTTATATCGCCATAATGCATTTTAGTTGTGTCAAAAGTAACCGTAGAACCTGATTTGCACCCTCCAAAAAAGTGAACTGTTCCTCCGGGACGCACAAGAGAGAATACTCTTTCCCAAATCTCCGGTAATCCTACGCATTCTACCGCTACATCTAGCCCTCTTTTATCTTCCGTATATTCTTTGAATATTTTTTCGGGGTTTGAATATTTTGTTAAATCAATAATTTCATCAGCATGTGCAAATTCCTCCGCAGCCTTAAGTTTTATCGGATTTCGGCCTGCTGCTATAACTTTTGCACCTTTAAGCTTAGCCAAACGTGCAAACATCAGACCAATCGGCCCTATTCCAATAATACCCACAGTCTGTCCCGATTTTATATCCGTTCTTTCAACACCATGAACAACATTTGCTAAAGGTTCACAAAATGCCGCTTTATCAAAACTTAAATTATCCGGTAAAATAAGTGTATTTTTTTTGACAATTCTTTCAGGAACAGTAATGTATTGCGCATAAGCTCCGTTCAAAAGGTCTAAATTTTCGCACAAATTATATTCTTCTCTTTTACAATAAAAACAATGTCCGCAGGGGGCAGAATTTGCACATACAACCCTGTCACCGATTTTTACATTTGTAACATTATTACCGATTTTATCAACAATCCCTGAAAATTCATGTCCGAAACCTGACGGAACGGATTTTATCAAAACAGGATGACCTCTTCTGAATGTTTTAACATCTGTTCCGCAAGTAAGTGCCGAAATAACCTTTACAACTATTTCCCCGTCTTGGGGTTGTTTTATGGGAACTTCTTCAAATTTTATATCTTTAGGACCATAGTATTGAATTGCTTTCATTTTATTCTCCAATATTTATGTAGGCTTTTAAAATTTTATTTGACATTGTATCGTCAAAAGCCTGTTGTATATCTTCCAAATTATATTTTGTTGATAAACCTTTAACATTAACTTTCCCTGTTTTTAAAAGTTCTAATGAATCTTTTAAATCATCAGGTGACGGTGAATAACTTCCTAAAATTGTCAATTCTCTGTAATAAATTACGTTGTTTGGGTATGCGGACGTATCATGCGGTGTACTTGAAAATACAAGAATTTTACCGCCGTTTCTGACATGTTTTAAAGCGGTATCAATCGCCCTGTCTGCACCTGATGTCATAAAAACACAATCAGCTTTGTAATCATCAGGGATATTGTTTACGTTAACCGCATCAATATCAAATGACTTCATTGTATCTATACGTTCTTCAAGCAAATCGCAGCCTAAAACCTTTGCGCCATAAACTTTTAATGTTTGTGCCGAAAGTATTCCTATAGAACCCAAGCCGACCACAAGAGCATTATCTCCGTCAAGAAGGCCTGCACGTTTTACGGCTCTTACAATGCAACCTAAAGGTTCATAAAAAGAGGCTTCAACATTTGTTAAATTATCAGGTTTTATATGTGCAACATTTTTCAGATGTTCTTCCGATAAATAAACATATTCGGAAAACCCTCCGGGATATATGTTTGTTGACTTAAAATGTTCGCACATTGATACATTACCATGCCTGCAATAAACACAGTTTCCGCATGGTATATGATGTGAAGTGACAATAATATCACCGACTTTGAAGTCAGTATCGGAATTGATTTCAACAATTTTTGCAACAATTTCATGTCCCAAGACAGTTCCGTTTTTGGAAGTCCCGCGGATAAATTTTACAATATCAGAACCGCATAAACCGCAACCCAAAACCTTTACAACTGCTCCGTTTCTGTCATATACGGACGGAGCAGTCGCTTCATTTATAACAATCCTATTATCACCGATTACCGCAACTTTCATGATTTTTAAATATTAATTATATTCAAATACTTTAACACTACACTGAGAATCACCGTTTTCACTTTTGATTTGAGCTGCAGTTTTATCGTTACCGCAAAGTACTTTATTAAATGTCGGTGCTGTTGTGTAATTTGAATCTAAATCCGTAACATATTTAAACTTATTACCATTCGGTAAATCGCTTTCTATATCGTAGGTTTGATGATTTCCTATTGTTACGATTTTGTCGGGTGATTTCCCGTAAGCTCCGACTATAGCTTCATAATATGTCATCTCATCCGAAGGATTTTCAATTTCTTTATTATCTTTATCATCTAAATCCAATACGGGATACATGATACGGGCAGATAAATATCTTCTGTCCGTTTTCGGACGTCCCAGAGGTATAACCATATATTTATCGGTTACAATATAGGCAACAATATCAGGAAGGCTGCTTGTTGAACTTGTCTCATCATATTTTATTTTATTTGGTCCTCTGCTTCCGTTCAAATCAGCATATACTATGTAATATTCAACCGTATCTGCTGTGTCAGGCTCTACATAAGTAAACGGAACACTTTTCCCGTCACTGTCAGTATCAGCACCAATCCAAATGTATGCACCGTTTGTTAATTTTATTTCCGGAGTTTTACCGCCGGATTTAAATTTACTCAATGTCGGTGCGTCATCTAAAAAATAGCTTGGTGAACAATTCTTTGAGGTTGAATTAATATATTCGGTTAATGCTATGCAAAATTCACTTGGCGTTTCCGGGAATTTATTAATTTTTGAATTTGTTGTCATATAATTGTATACGGCTACGGATAGTGAATTGAATATTCTTGTATAAGAATACTTGTATGCTTTTTCCCATGGTTTTACGGTTGATATTGTAACTGTGGCAATAATGCCGATTATAATAAATACAATTAACACTTCGGCTAAGGTAAAAGCTTTTTTATTTTTCATAAAATTCCTCCCTCCGGTATCTGCAAATTATTATAATCTCTGCAACATTAAAAGTCAATATTTTATACATTATATTGCATTTTATGGAAATTTGTGATAAAATCATACCGAGAGATGTATATTAAAAAAAACAGGGGAATGATATGCTGAAAAATAAGAACGGATTCACACTTGCGGAAGTAATGGTTACTTTAGTTGTTCTGGGTGTACTGGCGTCAATAGTTTTGCCGACTATTTCTAAGGCGCGCCCGAACAAAAACAAAGCCATGTTTAAAAAGGCTTATTATGTTGCGGAAAGAATTGTATACGAATTAGTTAATGATGATGATTTGTATCCTTCATCTTCCAACACTTCAGGATTGGATAATACCCGTGAAGTTATCTATTTAAATCAACAATACGGAAGCGATACAGATGATGAAGATAACAAAAAGAAAAAGTTTTGTGAACTTTTTGCAAGAAAAGTTAATACAACAACTGATACGCCAAGCTGTACTGCAGACAATGCAGCTTTTACCGGTGTCCCTTCTTTTGTGACGACTGACGGTGTAGCTTGGTATATGCCGTATTCAAAATTTGACAGTACTCAAACGATTTACGTTGATGTAAACGGAGAAGAACAACCCAATTGCTCTAACGGGTACGAATCATATGTTGATTGTCCAAACCCTGACAGATTCAGTATAAAAGTAAAAGCTGACGGAAAGTTGTTTGTTGAAGGTCCTAAGGAACAGGAATATTTGTCAACAAACAATACCTTAAGATAAGAAAATATGTTTTGGTTATGTGTATAATAGTCTAAAATATCTGTGATATTTTAGGCTATTACTTTTATTGCGATATCAGTTTTGCCAAAAGGCGCACTAATTTGGTATCCGCTGACAAAACCGGATATTTTTTCCTTTATTTCACAGGCAATTTCAACACCAATTTCCAGTCCGTCCTCTTTTGTTTTTGCTTTTTCCATTCTTTCAATAATACTGTCGGGTACATATACTCCGGGAACTTCGTTTTTCAAAAACAGTGCATTTTTTAAAGAAACCAAAGGCCAAACTCCAGCAACAACAGGCAAATTTATTCCTTTATTATCGGCTTTTTCCATAAATGATAACAGTGCATCAGCATCAAAAACCGGCTGGGTAATAACATATTCGGCTCCTGCTTCATATTTGTTATAAAAATGATTTATTTCTTTATCAATGTCAACGGCGCAAGGGTTTGCCCCGACACCTATAAGAACGGAGGTTGGGGGATTTATAATGTTACCAGCAATGTCATAACCGTTATTCAGATTATGAACCATTTTTGTTAATCCGACGGCATCAATATCAAAAACTGCGGTAGCATTAGGATAATCTCCCAATTTCGGAGGATCTCCGGTTACTATTAAATAATTTTTTAATCCGGCAGCAAATCCGCCTAAAATATCCGATTGCATTCCTATCAAATTTCTGTCCCTGCAACAGTAGTGCAAAATCGTTTCCATACAGATTTCTTTTTCAATCATAATAGCTGTTACAAGTGAAGATATTCTTGAACTTGCTCTCGGCCCGTCAGGAATATTTATCGCATCAAAACCTGCCGTTTTGCACTCTTTGACTTTATTTAAAAGCGGTGCAAGTTCAACAGACCTTGGCGGTGTAATTTCAATTGTTGTAACTTTTTCACCCGAAAAAAGTTTCTTTGCAAAATTACTTTTTTCTTCTTTGGGTGTAACTTTTATGTTAATTTTTTCCAAGCTTTCGATTTTTTCAATTTTTATGTGTTTTTTTACTCCGGTGAGAGCTTTTACGGTTTTTGCCATTTCTGAAATATGTTTCGGAGTAGTACCGCAGCAGCCTCCGACTCCTCTTACCCCGAGTCTGATAAAATTTTGCGAATATGTCGCAAAATATTCTGGTGTCGACATATAAATCATTCTGCCGTCAACGTTTTGCGGATGTCCTGCATTCGGTTCAACTATAAAAGGTTTTGATGTTAAATTTACTACATCTTCGACTAACGACAACATTGCATGAGGCCCTATAATACAATTCATTCCTACGGCATCAATATTTTTGTTATTATCAAGTCTTTTTATTGCCTCTTTTATATCAAGCCCGTTCAGAGTTTCTTTTTCTTTTTTGCAAGCAAGCGATACAATTACGGGTAAATCCTGTGTTTTTGCAATTTTGACGGCAATTTCAAGCTCTTCGAAATTATGGAATGTTTCAAAAATTATCCCGTCAACTCCGCCGTCTTTCAGTGCTTTTATCTGAATTTCATAGTTTTCTTTCAATTTATCTGCGTTTTCGACAGTGATTGAAGCACCTTTTTGAATACAAGGACCAACACAACCCAAAACATAAATATTTTCACCTGCAGTTTCAAGTGCTATTTTTGCCCCTTCATAATTTATTTCAAAGGTCTTGTTTCCAAGTCCGTATTTTTCAAGCTTAAACTTGTTTGCGCCGAAAGTATTTGTCAAAATAACATCACAGCCTGCATCAACATATTCTTGATGAATAGATTTTATTAAATTAGGGTTTGTCAAATTCAATTCATCATAACAGGCATTTATAAAAACTCCTCTTTCATAAATAACCGTTCCCATAGCGCCGTCAAAAACAAGCGGTGTTTCGTTCATTTTGTCAATTATTTTTAACAAGTTTCTTTTCATATTCTTCAACCAATCTTTTTTGTTCTTCTTTAACCGAATTTATAAAATCCATATCGTTATTGATAATTTTTTGTGCAATCGGAGCAACTTCGGACGCTCCCGAAGTATAGACAACAACTCCATGATATTTAGGTGCAATTTTTAATGCGGTATGAAGTTTGCTTGTTGTAGCTCCGCCAATTAAAAGTCCCGGAAGATTAATTCCTTCCCGTTCCATTTGTTCCGCAACATAAATCATTTCATCAAGAGAGGGGGTAATTAATCCGGAAAGTCCTATTAAATCAGCCTTATATTCTCTTGCTGCTTCAAGAATATCTTTACAGCTCACCATTACACCTAAATCAATTACTTCAAAATTGTTGCAGGTCAAAATTAAAGATAAAATATTTTTTCCGATATCATGAACATCTCCTTTAACGGTTGCCAGAACAATCTTGCCGATATGTTTTTGTTCGGAATTTTTCGGGATATATTCTTTTATGATATCGACTGCCTGTTTCATGACTCTCGCACTTTTTACTACTTGCGGAAGAAACATTTTACCTTCACCGAAAAGAATACCTATTTTATCCATTCCATCCATTAGAGGTTTTTCAATCATTTCAACCGGAGAATATTTTTTAAGTCCTTCAATAATATCATCTTTGAGGTATTCGGTGATACCTTTGATTAACGAATATTGCAAACGTTCTTCAATTGACAAATCCCGCCACTCTTCTTTTTTATTTTCGAAATTTGTGTTGTTATTAATATGTCCACTTCCGTATTCAAGCAATTTTTCTCCAGCATCATCAGTCCTGTTCAGAATAACATTTTCGCAAAGAGTTTTTAGGGGTTCTTCTATATCGTCATAAATTTCAATCATGCCCGCATTGACAATCCCCATACTCATACCTGCATTTATTGCGTGGTACAAAAATACACTATGCAAAGCTTCTCTGACCTTATTCAAACCTCTGAACGAAAAAGAAAGATTACTTACACCGCCTGAAATTAATACTTTCGGATATTTTGAATGAATAATTCTTGTAGCATCAATGAAAGAAATCGCATTGTCATTGTGTTCTTTCATGCCTGTTGCAACCGGAAAAATATTCAAATCAAAAATCATGTTTTCATCAGGTATTCCGTTTGATTTTAAGAGTTTATATGCTCTGTCAACAATTTCTATTCGTCTGTCAACGGTTGTTGCCTGCCCTTTTTCATCAAATGCCATAACAACCATAGATGCACCCAGTTCGTTTATTTCTCTTGCATGTTTAACAAAATTTTCTTCACCTTCTTTTAAGCTTATGGAATTTACGATTGCTTTTCCCTGAACACATTTCAACCCTGCTTTTACAACTTCAAAATCAGACGAATCAATCATAAACGGAACTTTTGCAACATCAGGTTCCGTTATTGCATAATTCAAAAAATCAACCATCATTTTTCTTGAATTAATCAAACCGTTATCCATATTTATGTCAATTATATTTGCACCGTTTTCGATTTGTTTTCGGGCAATTTCAATTGCTTCTTCAAGATTATTTTCTTCAATTAGTTTTAAGAATTTTTTAGAGCCTGCAACATTGGTTCTTTCGCCTACCACAATAAAATTATAAAATCCCTCCACCACATCGTGGTCCCCCTCCCTTTGACAAGGGAGGCTGTTTGTATAAAAAACAAACGGTTCAAGCCCCGAAAATGCTGATTTTTTCTCTAATTTCGGAAGTTTTCTCGGAGGAATATTTTTTAAACTATCCGCAATCGCTTTAATATGTTCGGGGGTAGTTCCGCAACAGCCCCCGCAGATGTTTAAACACTCCTGTTTTGCCAAATCAAGATATCCTTTTGCCATGATTTCGGGAGTGTCAGGGTAATTCCCGAACGCATCAGGCAAACCCGCATTCGCATATAAACTTATATAACAATCGGCAATTGATGAAAGCTCCTTTATATACGGTTTCATTTCATCAATTCCTAATGAACAATTTATCCCGACAGACAAAGGTTTTGCGTATTCTATCGAATAATAAAAAGCTTCCAAATTTTGACCTGATAATGTTCTGCCGGATTTATCGGTTAATGTAACAGATATCATTATCGGAATATCTTTATTCTTTTCTTTTAAAACCTGTTTTACGGCATATATGGCAGCTTTTGCATTCAAAGTATCAAAAATCGTTTCTATCAAAAATACATCAACACCTTCATCTGCAAGAACTTCTGCCTGCTCTTTGTATGCTTCAGCAAGTTCGTCAAATGATATATCTCTGAAAGAAGGATTTTCAACATCAGGTGAAATTGATGCCGTTTTTCCTGTCGGCCCGATAGAACCTGCAACAAATCGTGGTTTATCGGGAGTTGAATATTCCTTTGCAACTTTCTTTGCCAGACGAACTGATGCTCTGTTTAGTTCTTTCACCATACTTTCAAGATGATATTCTTTTTGAGAAATTCGGTTTGAATTGAATGTGTTTGCCTCAATAATATCAGCTCCTGCTTCAAGAAATCGTCTGTGAATATTCTCAATCACATCAGGTCTTGTAAGAGCCAGAACATCATTATTACCTTTTAAATCGACAGTATGATTTTTGAAAATTTCTGCACGAAAATCGTTTTCATTAAGCTCATATTTTTGGATATTAGTACCCATAGCCCCGTCAAGTATCAGAATTTTCTTATCCAAAAGAGATTTAAGCATTCGATATCCCTCTTTGTTCAAGTATCTTAATTCTGTTTTCATCTTCTTTCAGAAATTCTTCTTTATTTTTAAGCCATAACAGTTCAAATTCCAAAGCTTTCCTGATACCGTTTTCAATATTTACGTTTTTAAGTGCTTTTGTATCAAAAATAACTTTTCTTGTTTCAAAGGCATAAAATTCGGGAAGAGTTTTAAAAAACGGAATTGATGACGGAGATACTCCTCCGCCGATTATTAATTTTTTATTATATTGAGAAGTCTTTTCTGTAAGAATTTTTGCATAATTAAGTATTTCTTTACCGTTTACGTCATTAGTTTCTAAAGAGCCCGTCAAATCAGACCTGCCCAGAACAACTCCCGTTAAATCTTTTGCATAAGCTTCAAAGATTTCATCAAGATAATCAAATCCGTATTTTGTTTCTATATTTATCCAAAGTTCGGTATCTTTTTGTATAACATTGTTTGCGGTATTTATAAATTTGTTAACCGCATACGGAGATTCAATCATAGGCGCAACAACAGCATTTGCCCCTAATTTTTCCGAATCGTACATATCTCTTAGAGCACCGCATCCGCCAAGTTTTATTACAAAATCCAATCCGACATCAAGTGCAATATACTTTAATATAAGAGCATCTTCATACCTGGTGCCTTCGGCTTCAAATTCCGCTTTTAATCCTGTAGCATGGTAATTATCCCTTAAATCAACAAGGATTGAAACCATTTTTGATAAATTCGTTTCCATTATATTTAAATTTTACCAAAATTAACATTTTTTACAAACTTTAGCAATTTTTTTTATTAAAAATACTTTATATATATAAGGTAGGTTAAAAAGGTTAGGTTTTATATTGTTTAATTTTGGTTTTACATATCCGTTTATACAAAATCCGTTCATGAACTTTTTCATGCCGACTCAACCGGTATTTATGAACCCTTATATGCAAAATTTTCAATTCGCTAACTATAATTACGGCATTCAAAAGCCTGTTTCGATATTTCGGAAACCAAGACAAACTCAAAGACATAACACATACAATAAAGCAAAAGGAGATATATTAGTTCGGAATGCACTTGCAGGACTTCCGAATTATGAAGAAAATCCTCCTATGTGTGCAAAGTATGTTAAAAATGCAATTGTAAAAAGCGGGTTAGGTGAATACGTTAAAGGAACGGGAGAAGATGCGAAGTATATGTTAAGAAAGAATGCCAATTTTAAAGAAGTAAAGGTGAAAGCAAAAGATATGCCCAAAATGCCAAAAGGAACAATCTTTGTTTATGATGCGTATGAACCCGTAAAATACGCAGACGGTTCAACAGGGGAAATTTGTGAATACGGACATGTTACATTCAAATATACATCTGAAAAATCAATAAGCGACCGTATAGAAGACCTTCCTCTTTCTGACCATGCTTACGCATTTATACCTGTTTAAGCTTTATTAATAAATCATCTACGGATTTTTTAAGTGCCGAAATATCTTTGTTATTGTATATTACAAAATCCGATTTTTTTACTTTTTCATCTTGAGATGTTTGAGCATTCATTCTCTGTTTTGCATGTTCAACAGTATAATTATTGCGTTTCAAAAGTCTTTCAAGTCTTATATTGTCATTTGTGTATATAAAAATAATTTTATCAAAAATATTTTCCATTCCTGCTTCAAATAGCAGCGGAATACCGACAAACAAAATTTTTTCATCTTTATTTTGCTCAAAAAATTCTACTGTTTTTTCTTTTATTTGCGGGTGCATAATTGAGGTCAAAAGTTTCCCCAATTCTTTATGCTCAAAAACATATTGTCCGACCTTGTATCTTGAAAATTCACCCTGTTCGTTGAAAAAATCGTAATCTTTAAATGCTTCATACAGAGGCTTGTTTTTTATCGTCAGAAGTTGATGTGCAACATCATCAGTGTCAAGAACTTTGTAGCCTTTGTTCTGCAAAATTTCCTGAACGGTAGATTTGCCTGATGCAATATTTCCGCAAATTGCTATTTTAATCATTCGATATCCTGTTTAAAAAATTCTTTAATTCTTTTATTTGTGCGGGTTTTATCGGTTTGAATTCACCTCTTTTTAAACCGTCCAAATTTAATGTTGCATGCTGGATACGTTTTAATACCCTTACTTCGTATCCGAAATATTCAAACATCTTTCTTATTTGCCTGTTCATTCCTTGATACAGGGTAATCTGCATTTCCGTATGTTTATTGTCAATTTCAAGAACCTGAATATCTGCGTAAGCGATTTTTCCCTTTTCGATTTCAATACCGTTTGCCATCTGCTCAAGTTCAGATCTTTTAACTTCAGAATTTACGGTAACCATATAAACTTTCGGAACTTTTATAGAAGGATGGGTAAGAGAATTTATTAAATCCCCGTCATTTGTCAAAATCAAAAGTCCCGTTGAATCTTTATCCAGCCTTCCGACAGGTTTTAAACCCGATAAATTTTCAGGCAGAATATCATAAATCGTTTTTCGGCCTTTTTCATCATCACAAGTCGTAATATATCCTGCAGGCTTATAAAACCGATAATATTCGTGTTTTATGGGGTGAATAAGCTTTTTATCCACAAAAACTTTGTCTTTGTCTTTAACAAGATAACCGAATTCTGTAATGATTTTCCCGTTTACCATTACTGAGCCGTTTTCGATTAATTCATCTGCTTTTCGTCTTGAACACAAGCCTGATGATGCAATATATTTATTTAAACGAGTGCCGGACATTTTATTTCCTTTTCAAACGTATTGGCCAAAGGTTCGGGCATTCTGCGGTACAATTTTGTATCCGAATGAACAGCCACAATCACGACATCTGCTACAACAAACACTCTGTCTGTTTTTTGGGATTTGATTGTTTGTTTAAATGTTGCGGTAAATCCGTTGTATTCGGAAACTTCGGTTTCTACAACAACAATATCTTCTAACTTTGCGGAAGATTTATATTTTATATTTATGTTTGAAACGGGCAGTAAAATATCTTTTTGTTCCAATTCTTTGAGGGTTAAACCTGTCATTTCTTTGCAAAATTCAACCCTGCCCATTTCCAGCCAGCGTAAATACGCACCATGCCAGACAACACCGTAATTATCCGTATCAGAAAAATAAACCTTTGTTTCAAATGTATGTTTCATAATAAATTTATTATAGCACAAAAAACTTGACTAAAATTTTTGTTTACTTTAATATTGCTGATGTACCCCATTAAATATATATCGGGATGTAGCGCAGCTTGGTAGCGCACTTCGCTTGGGACGAAGGGGTCGCACGTTCAAATCGTGTCATCCCGACCATTAAAAAAGAACCTGTCAAAGACAGGTTCTTTTTTATACAAATAGTTCCATTCAGAGAAAAATTATTGGAGTATTTTTAAAACATGACTAAATAAGTAAGTCGTTTACAAGTTGTAACCAACTGAAAATACAATCATCTGAAGGTAAATATTACAAGACTGATGTACTTTATACTGAAGATGTATAAAAAATTGTTCTACAAAAAATTAACTATAGCTGTTTTTTAATTAGTTGACTTGTCCCTGTTTTTATAATATGCTCACTTTAAGAGAGATTTTACACTATTTATAAGGATTAGGGAAATTGGATTTTACAACTTTAACTATTAAATTATTACAAGTTTTGGCGCATTTTGTAGGTAACTACGGATTTGCAATAATTGTCTTGACAATAATCGTAAGGGTTGCTTTGTGGCCTTTAAACGTTTCGCAGCAAAAATCAATGAGAATGATGCAGTCATTACAGCCTAAAATTAAGGCTATTCAGGATCGATACAAAAGTAATCCGCAAATGATGCAGCAAAAACTTATGGAATTTTACAAAGAGCATAAGTTTAATCCTATGGGCGGGTGCATGCCTTTGTTAGTTCAGTTGCCGATATTTATATTGTTATATTCGGCATTAATGAGTCCGCAGTTTATTCAGATTGCAGGGGATACATCATTCGGTTTTTTAAGCAGGCTTGATACAACATTACGTGCCAGTGCCGGACGCTCTTTTGACGGTGAATTCGGTATTTCTCAGGGTGATACTTTTATGGCGGGAAAAATTGCAAAAGTATATTTACCAAATGAAGTTTTGGCAAATGTAAAAGTTAAAAATCCGAATAAAGCAGTTCAAATTCAGGGTGAATTTAAGCCGGGCGACACTGTTGATTTCAAGGTTGATTTGGATTATTTGGATTTAAGATTTGAACAACTGGAAAAAATTGAAAAAGCTGAAATTGCAGTAACGGATATGTCAAACAAAGAAGTTGAGAATATTACATTCACAAAACGGGGAAGTGTCTTAGCCGCAACAGTTCCGACAATTAAGGTCGAAAGAAATTTTCACTGGGACGTATTCATGCTCATAGCTCTGTTTGCAATAACAATGTTCCTGTCGCAGAAAATTATGATGGCAACAAACAAATCTCAGTCATCTGACCCGACACAGGAAGCTATCCAAAAATCAATGGGAACATTTATGCCGATTATGATTATCGGTACGTTTGTGATAATCCCGATACCAGCAGGCGTTTTATTGTATCTGGTAACAAGCAATATTATTCAAATTGTTCAGACAGTTATTGTTAATAAACAAATTGATATTGAACACTCAAAAACAGGCGGTATTGTTACGGATTCCGAGATAGCTAATGCTAAGAAAATAGAACCGAAAGGGTAAAAACATTCCCTCGCCCCTTTGGGGAGAGGGTTAGGGTGAGGGGCTATGTTACTTTCCGAATACGATTACAATTTACCTGAAGAATTAATTGCACAATTGCCTGCAGACAAACGTGAAAATTCCAAAATGCTTGTTTTAAACAGAGAAAATCATACAATTGAGCATAAACATTTTTATGACATTGTTGATTTGATTGATAAAGACAGCCTTTTGGTAATGAATAATACAAAAGTATTGCCGGCACGTCTTATCGGACATAAAAGTACGGGGGCTAAGATTGAGGTGTTTTTGTTGAAACAAACTTCCCCCTCACCCCAACCCTCTCCCGTAGGGAGAGGGAGTGATTACTGGGACGTGTTAATTAAGCCGTCAAAAAGAGTTAAACCCGAAAGCATCATAAAAATCAGTGACGAATTATCCGTAAAAGTTATAAAAAGGTTGGAGGATAACGGTGAATGGCTTGTTGAACTTTTATATGACAAAGACAAAAATATTCTTGACGTTCTTCACAAAAACGGATATATTCCGCTCCCTCCATATATTGAAAGAAAATTTGATAATGAAAATTTAAAAAAGCTTGATTTTGAACGCTATCAGACTGTTTACGCAAAAGATGAAGGTTCTGTTGCAGCTCCTACTGCGGGTTTGCATTTTACGAAAGAAATACTCAAAAAACTTGAAAATAAAGGAGTTGAACTTTGCGAAGTTACTCTGAATGTCGGTTTAGGCACTTTTCGACCTGTTCAATGTGAGAATATATCTGACCACAAGATGCATTCTGAAAGTTTTGAGATTTCCGAAAAAGCTTCCGAACAGATTAACAGAGCATTAAATGAGGGTAAAAAGATTATCGCTGTCGGTACTACATCTGTCAGAACTTTAGAAACGGCTTTTCAAAAATACGGCTGCATAAAACCCTGCCATGACAATTCGGAATTATTTATATATCCGCCTTATGAGTTTAAAGTTGTAGATAACTTGATTACAAATTTTCATCTGCCAAAATCAACTCTTTTGATGCTTGTGAGTGCTATTGCAGGTAAAGATTTTATTTTTGAAGCGTATAAAGAGGCAATCGAAAACAGATACAGGTTCTTTTCTTACGGGGATTGTATGTATATAAAGTGAAAAGTGAGAAGTGAAATGTGAAAAGTTCTTTACGGTGCTATCGCACAAAATTTAAATTTTGCACGAAGTGCCGATATGGTCTTTTCACTTTTCACCTTTCACATTTCACTATTCTTTTTGACATTTTCCAAAAAATCATTAATTTACATGATACGCAAGTTGAGGTTTTAGTATAAGGTAGAATTATGTTTTCAAACTTTATTCAAAATTTGTTAAATTCGGGAGGTCAAGCGCAGGCAATGCAAAGGTATGCGCAAATTCAAAGTCGGGTTAATAATATTAATGCGCCTCAACAATCTAAAAACCCTTTAGATGCAATTTATCCCAATACAAAAGTCAATAACACACCGTCTTTTGAAAAAGTTTTACAAACAACAACAAAATCAAATTTCGGGATGTTGTTGTTAGATCCGAAAATTAAAGAAGTAAGCAGTCAAATTGTGAAACAATCTCCGCAAACAAGTTTAAACAGAGCTCTTATGGAAGCAACGGCTGTTCAGGCTAATGTTCAACAACCTGCAAATAAGGCCCAAATATTGAATGTTGTATCTCAAATTTCTAAAAAACACGGAGTTGATGAAAAATTAGTTCAGGCATTAATAAAACAGGAATCAGGTTTTAACCCCAAAGCAAAATCTAAAGCAGGCGCAATGGGTTTGATGCAGTTGATGCCCTCAACTGCAAAAAATATGGGGGTAAAAGACCCTTATAATACGGTTCAGAATGTTGAGGGCGGTGTTAAATATTTAAAATCAATGCTGAACAGATATAACGGAAACGTAATTTTGGCACTTGCCGCATACAATGCAGGCCCCGGAGCAGTCGACAAATATTCGGGTGTTCCTCCGTACAAAGAAACCCAAAATTATGTAAGAAACGTTTTGGCGAATTATTTGTAATGGGTTAAGTGATAAGACTATAAGACGATAGGGCGATAAGTCCTTTTAATACTTAGCAGCGTTTTTCGATTATCAAGTTATAACCCAAAATTTCACAAATATAATAAGACGGAACGGCCGTAAAATTATAAAAGATTATCCGTGGTAAATTTTTTGCACTTTTTTGTTGTTTTTGATACAATAATTTTGTTATTCTGAGCATTGTCTCCCTTATAAAAGTGAGGGGAACCGCAAAGCGGTGGAGAGATTTTGCGAAGAATTTCATAGGTTTTCAAAATAAGAAAAAGGGCAAATAATGAAACTTTCATCATCTTTTAAAGTCGGACTTTTAACACTTCTGGCGCTTGTATTATTAATTGGTGTTGTATTTAAGGTTAAAGGAAGAACTTTTTCATCAGCTGAAAGAGTTGAAATTATTTTCAAAGATGTAAACGGGCTTCGTCCTGGTGCAGGTGTTCAGATGATGGGATTAAGAGTCGGGCAGGTTGAGGAAATTACTCCTGTTATAGATGGTGAAAACAGTTATGTTAAAGTTAAATTTGTTATAACAGAACCGAATGTTGATATTCCGCATGCTTCCGCGCTTTCTATCCAACAATCGGGGCTGATAGGTGAGTTGTTCCTTGAAATTACTCCGCCTAAAACAAGAACGGTTTATGTTCCGATGATTACAAAAGACATTCTGTACAAAGATGATATTGTTCAAATGAAATTAGACAAAGAGTATAAAGATGTCGGTCATATTAAAAATATTGAAGTTGTGTCAAAAGAGGTTGTGCCTTTTAAAGTAAAAGAATTAATAAATACTAATTTTGCGTATAAAATAGATTATGTCGTAAATCTTCCGGGTTTAATTTTGCCTGAATTTTTGAAAGGTAAAATTGCAAAAGAAAACGGTAACTATATTTTGCGAATTTCTACACTCGATGATGTTGTTTTGCCTTATCCTATTCAGGATTCTCCGTATACCATTATTGAACCGATGCGAATAGCCGATTTTATGGATTGGCAATATAAGGCTGCGGAATCATTGACGGAAACAAATAAAAAAATTAATGAAATATTATCGGATCAGGTTATTGCTGAGTTAAAAATGTCCGTCAGTAACATAAATTCCCTGACTGCGCAGACTTCTGACACTATGGCTATGTTGAACGATATTCTGGAAAAATCTTCCGGAGATTTAGATCAGTTAATGGTTATGATGGACAGGGCAACAACTGATTTTAATATGCTGACATACAATATCAATGACATTCTCGGTGATCCGAAATTTAAACCGACACTTTATTCAACTGCAGAGTCTGTCGGTGATTTATCCAAAAACTTAAATAAACTTATCGGAAATGATGAAGAAGCAAAGATGCTGGCTGAGGACTTAAGAGCTATTACTCATAATGTGAATGAAATCAGCGGATATGTAAATTCTCTGACTAAAGATGATCAGTTGAAAAAAGATTTGACAAGAACGGTTACAAATATCAATGATGCAATGATAAATATTACGACAGCTTTGAATACGGTTAATAAACTGGATTCAAACAAAAAAACAGAACTTCAGTCAATTATTGACGATACAAAAGCCACAACACATAATTTAAGAAAATTCTCCGAAAAATTGAATAAGAGATTTTTACTCTGGAGATTGTTGTTCTAAATACATAAAAATCCCCTCGCCCCTCTGGGGAGAGGGTTAGGGTGAGGGGTAATTTATGAACCTAAAAACCGAAATCACAAAAATTCATTATAACAAAGACGCAAAAGGTTTGTTTGTAAATATTTTAGATTTTGCGTCATTGTTTTACGGCATCGGGAGCGGTTTAAAAAACTTTTTGTACGATAAAAATATATTAAAACCGAAAAAAGTAGACGCTTTTGTGATTTCAGTCGGAAACCTTACAACAGGAGGGGTCGGTAAAACTCCGGTTGTTGCGGAAATCGCAAAATATTTGATTGATAAAGGTGAAAAAGTAGCGGTTATTTCAAGGGGATATGGAGGAGAGTTATCAAACAAAAATATCAACGTAATCTCTGACGGTGAAAATGTTTTTTATGATGCAAAAATGGCGGGTGATGAACCTTATTGGCTGGCAACAAATACAAAATCCGTCATAATAACTTGCAAAAACCGCTATGAAGCATCAAAATATGCTATAGATAAATTCGGTACAACGCATATCATTCTTGATGACGGATTTCAGCACAGAAAATTGCACAGAAATTCGGATATCGTTTTGGCAGACAGCGAAAAAATGTTCGGCAGAGAAAAATTACTTCCCGCAGGGCCTTTAAGAGAAGGGTTTGAAGCTTTAAAAAGAATTGATAAATTAGTTATCGTAAGCAAAAATACAGACCATACAAGAGCCGAAAAAATCACAAAAATTATGGGCAAAAAAATGGGTGTCCCTTCTTTTTTGTGTAAAACCGAACCTGATTTTGTATATAATATCAAAACGGGAGAAAAATTACCTTTAGGAACGGAGGCAAAAGCGGTTTGCGCAATCGGTCAGCCGGAACAATTTTACGCATTTTTGAAAGATTATAAAATAGCAGAAACCGTAACCTTTGATGACCACCACAAATACTCGGAAAATGAAATTCCTAAAGGCACAATCATTACAACCGAAAAAGATGCCGTAAAAATGAAAGATTTTCTAAGAAATGACATTTATGCCCTGAAATTAAAAACTGTTGTTGATGTGGAAAGTCTTTTATCATAAAATCATTTTATGGAAGATAAAGATATCGGAAAAGTTGTACAATTAATAAAAGATGCAAAACAACCGTTGAGCGATTTCGGGAAATTAATGGAGAATTTTCATGATCCGTATCTGGTTTTAATAGCTTGTATTCTTAGTTTAAGAACAAATGACAATACAACTTATCCTGCAACTCTCAGAATGCTGAAAATCGGAAAAACTCCGAAAGATTTTGCAGATTGTGATGTTAAAGAACTTGAAAAAGCTATTTATCCTGTCGGTTTTTATACAAACAAAGCAAAACAGATTATAGAACTTTCAAAAGAATTGGTTGAAAAATATAATTCGAAAGTTCCCAATTCAATTGAAGAACTCTGCAAATTCAACGGAGTTGGCAGAAAAACCGCAAATTTGACAATCGCAAAAGGTTTCAACGAACCTGCAATATGTGTAGATGTACATGTACACAGAATTTTTAACCGTTTGGGATATTTAAAAACCAAAACACCTGACGAAACGGAAATGGTTTTGAGAGAGAAATTACCCCAAAAATACTGGATTGATATTAATACTTTATTGGTTACACACGGAAGGAATGTATGTAAACCAATCAAACCGCTATGTTCAAAATGCCCTATCCAAAAATATTGTGATAAAAATATTTAACATTTATGAATTTTCAAATTCTTCTAATTCTTTCTTAACCAATGTGGACGGAACTGAAAGTGTTCTGAAGTTTTTTATTGCTTCACCCATATTTTTTACGTATTCTTCATCTTTATTAAGTAATCTGCACACCTGAGCGGTTATGTAAAATATATCTCCGTCCTCGCAATTGGATTTAGCTCTTTCAGCTATGTCAAAAGCTTTGTCAATATTTCCGTTTTTTGTCAGTATTTTTATATAAATTTTATAAGCTTCAACATCTTTAGGATTAAATTCAAGTGTTTTTTCAAGTTTTTCGATTGCATCTTCAAAATCTTCTATTTCATACGCAATTGAGGCTAAATTGTAATATGCCCAGCTGTAATCAGGAGAAATTTCCAAAACCCTGTAAAATTCTTCCGATGCTCCTGCAATATCTCCCAGTTCTTTCAAAATGTTTCCTATATAAAAATGTGCATAAATATCTTCGTCATTCAATTCTATCGTCCTTTTAAGATAATATAATGCACCTTCATATTTTTTTTCTTTAAAATAACAAAGTCCTATTGAAAAATAAGCATTTGAGTCGTTATTATCAAATTCCAACACTTTTTCAAAACATTCTACGGCTTGTTCATACATTTTCAAATCTGTATAAACCAACCCTAAATTGTAGTATGCGTCAGGCTCATTCGGAGCCAATTCAATAGCTTTTCTATAAGCTTTTTCAGCTTTATTCGGTTCCTTTAATTTTTCATAAGTAATACCGATATTATAAAAAATACCGCTGTCATTATTGAAAATTTTTGAAAGATATAAAAAATGCTGTAAAGCCTCATCAGGATAATTGCAATCCAAAAGCAACACTGCAAATTCTCTCCGTATTTGAAAATTATCCGGATTATTTTTTAACCGAACCTGAAGTTCTTCCAATTTATCAAGTTTTGACATAATATTATTATACAAATTTTGTAATATAATTGCAAAGTTGTAAAAAGTTATATATAATTCTTATAAAAAAGGAGAGAAAAATGAGATATTTAGCAATAATTTTATCGTTGTTTTTATTTGCCCAAACGGCAATAAGTGCACCTTTTAATGCAAAAGCAAAGACAAAGAGAATTCCTGCGGGAACTGAATTTTCTCTGCAGTTGACGGAACCGGTTACTTCATACACTCCTGCCGGAACTGAATTTACCGCAATTCTTATTAATGATCAAACAGCAGATACTGACGTAATTTTGCCTATGGGATCTCTTGTCAGAGGTACGGTAAAAAGAGTAGAGAATGCAAAAAGGTTTTCGAAAGGTGCTGTAATATACTTAGATTTTGACCATGTTGTAACTCCGAACGGCAGACAACTGCCTTTGTCAATGACGGTTGTCGGACGTAACGATATTACTTATGACGGCGGAATTGCGGGTTCTAAAGGTTATAAAGACGAATTAAAAAAGAATTGGGAAACAACAAAGGAAATTACAAAAACTTGCACCGAATGGGGCGGAGATGTTTTTGATGATGTAATTGTTGCGGATCAGGTTATGACAGGTGTCGGTGCTACAGGCGGAGCAATCGGCGGCGGTTCATATTATGTTTATGATTTATTTGCTGATATGATAAAAAAAGGCAGAGAAGTTGACCTTCATAAAGGTGAAATTCTGAATGTAATATTAACAGATCCTGTAGATGTACCGGTTATTTAGAGGACTGGAGGAATAGAAGAACAGAGGAGTAGTTATTATCATAAATAGCTATTCAGCTAGTTCATCTAATCCTCTATTTCACTCTGTTTCTGCCTGAATTTTTAGCTTCATAAAGACGTTTGTC
>JAGBOW010000074.1 GCA_017633675.1 bacterium
AATAATGTTGGTTTAATATTATCTGACGGTGCATCAATAATTCTAAATTACAATCCTGCATCAGAAACAATTGATGTAGGTGATAAAGTTGAAGCTAAAGAAGGAGTAGGTATAAAATCTTTACCTGTAGGGGGAGGAAAGAGTAAAGATTTTGTATATACAACAGGTGTAACAAGAGCAATTGATTTTGTCATGGACGTAAACGGTTCCAAAAAGCCTAATAGTGAAGTCAATACAAGCAACAGAGATATAAGAAGTTTCAAAATTGCATCATTCAACAAAGGTGATCCATGTACAAAATATCCTAACAGTACTTATGTCGAAGAAATAGGTTGTGTTGTAGATTTAGGAGTAAATTGTATAAACGAACGGCCATATTTTAACAACAATAATTGTTGGGCAGGTGCAAAACAAGCATGCTCAGATATAGGTATGTCATTACCGGATACGGATTTTATAGAATCAGTAAGAAAGAAACCTGTATTTATAGATTTGGTACAAAATGACATGTTTTGGACTTCAACAGAAACTAATTCTTTTTATGCCTATTTTTACTTAAAGTCCGGTTCTACTGTTGGGTATAGTAGTATGGATAAAAATGCTGGTTATAAGGCAATGTGTATTGGTAATTAACAATATTAACCAACCAAAAATAAATGTTAATTTATCAACAAACACAAAACCACAATCAACGAATAATACACCATCAAATTTCTGGCTTTCAGGAGGCGGAAATAAAACTCTTTTACATCTTCTCCCGACTGAAAACTCTTTAAAGAATTATGCAGATTAACAATCAACGGCAGCAGGGCAAATGTTGTCAATAAATAATAATTTTTTGACATTAAAATAAAAATCAGAGTAAATAAAAATCCCAATCCGTAGACAACATAAACCCCGTTTATAGCTGTTTGTTTATCTTTCAGACGGCAGACAAGGGTTTTTTTACCTGATTTTTTATCACCCTCATAATCCAAAACAGTATGAGTGTACATCAATCCTATCGTAAACATTACAACGGCAAGTGACAAAATTAATATTTCATAAGAAAAACTCCCCCTCATCACAAAATAAACGCCCTCAAAAAATAATGGCCCGAATGCAGTCCCAACAGCGATTTCACTCAAACCCACCTGAGATAATTTTGCATAACACAAAGAAATAAAAGCCCCGATTACAGCTAATCCTATTACGGGAAATCCGCACCTCAAAAACAAAATTAACCCGATAACCGACGCTACTGCAAAATAAATTATAACAACCCTTAAAACATCATTAATTGTTGCTTTCCCCTCTTTTATATAAAGACATTTGCATTGCTGACAGTTGTCAGGAAGATTTTTGTAGTCAACGTAATCATCAAAAAGGTTTGTCGCCAAGTGGACAAAAGAAATTCCAAACAAAGCAAGAATACCGTTTACGATATCCCCTGACATTGAATAAGTAAATGCAACAAGCCATGACAAAAAAGTCATCGGCAGAGAAAAAAATCTTGAATTTTTTAACCAAAACCAAACCCGCATCATTTCAAAACGTTCTCTAACCCCTTTATAAGTTCGTAATTTGCCCCGTTTTCCAATAATTCTTCTGCACTCAGTCCGAATAAAGTAATTATTTCATAAACACACTTATCATTATTTTTGAGCATTTCAATGGTTCGCTTTATGGCTTCAATTCGTGAAAAACTCAAAAATTCCTTATTATCACCTCTATAAATTAATCTGTTTTTAGATTTGCCCACAAAGATACTCCTTATAATATATTAACACAAAAATTTCACACAAATTATATAACAGGAAGTCTGTAAAACAATAAACCCTTTACAGAATCGTACTACAGTTAACAATCGGTAATTTTCCCCATAACTACACGTTTTGAAGCTCCCGTACAGGAAGGAACATTGTTAGGGATACCATAATATGTACAATATCCCAACAGGGCAAATGCCATAGCTTCCTTAAAATTATTAGAAATTCCGTAATCGTCATGGGTTTTCAGTTCAATATGTTTCGGCAGATAATTCCTTATATATTTCATTAAAGCGGGATTATAAGCCCCACCGCCTCCTATTATAACCTCATTGATATTTATATCTGGATAAATAAATCTTTCATAGGCTTGCGTTATTGTTTTTGCGGTCAAAGCAGTTAACGATGCAATTATATCTTCAGGATTTTTCGGTGCAAGTTTAAGTGCATTTTCGATATATTCAGGTGAAAAATACTCCCTGCCCGTAGTTTTAGGCGGATTTTTAAAATAATAATCATCTTGCAGCAATATATCAAGCCAATTATCATTTACAACACCTGATTTTGCAACTTCACCGTCCTTATCATAATTCATACCAAAGAACTTGTTCATACAATAATCTATTGCAATATTTCCCAAGCCCGTATCAAATCCGAAAGTCGGTCTGTCCTGTGAAACAACCGTAACATTAGAAATTCCTCCGATATTTTGAACAAGGACATTTTTCTTTAACTTTTTAAACCATTTTTCGTCAGCAAAACAAACCAAAGGAGCTCCCTCACCACCTGCGGCAATATCCGCTTCTCTAAATCCGGAAACCGTCATTACTCCCGTTTCTTGAGCTATAACGGAACTTTCACCGATTTGTAAGGTGCTTTTTACACTTATGTTATCCAGTTTTTTGTCAAACGGATAATGATAAATCGTCTGACCATGACTTGAAATTAAATCCGGCTTGCCAAACTCCGAAATAAGAATTTTGCAGGCATTTGCAAAACAATGGCCTATTGCAAAATTCATTTGACATATATCTTTTACGGAAGCCTCACCGGAAAACATTTGAAAAATTTTTGCTCTTATATGTTCAGGGTATTTATAATTAATTCCGGCTGTAAGCTTAACCGACATGTCGGGATAAACTTCACACAAACCTGCATCAATACTGTCGCATGATGTTCCGGACATTAACCCGATAACTCTTTTTACTTCAAGCTCTTCCATAAAACAATAATAAAGGAAAGCTTACATCATTTCAAGCTTCCCTCAACTATCCTAAAATCTTTTTCTCTTTAAAATTATTCTCTCCCCAAAAAAATTATATCCCTAATCGCACTTCTTATAATTATAACTTTGCCATCACCTCTTTCAAACTACCCTTTATTCTCTCCACATTCTCAATGTAAATCCAAGTAAAATATTTGACAAGTAACAAAATATAAAATAAAATTTACAATTGCCCATGCCATAAGTAACAATAAGGAAAATTTCGTGTTCTTAAATCTTAATGAAGATTTTTTAATGAAATTTGGTAAAAAATAGCAAAAATTTTATTGACAAATTTAAATCTTTAAAGTAAATCATTTCGATTTTTATGATATAATTTTTTTATTGAAAAGGTTAGGGAAAATTTATGAAACAATTTGTAAAAACACAAAAAATAACATACAATCTTATGTCTTTTACCGGCTTCAAAGCTTTGCTTATTTTTTCACTGCTTACGGAAGGTCCGAAAAGTTTTGATGAAATTGCAAATGTTATAGATAATCATCCGTATCTGCATGAAAAAATGTCAACGGATACCATAAGAGTTTACATGAACTCATTAAAACGAATAGGCTGTATTGTAAAACGGGTAAAAGGAGATGACAAAATTTCCCGATATATGATTACCGGACACCCGTTTGAACTGAAATTTAACTCCGAACAGCTTCAAAGCGCAATTAAAGTTTATAAATCACTTGTCCAGAATATGGACATTCATGATCTTTTATATATGGATAATCTTTTTGAAAAAATCGGAAGATACATAAAAAATGAGGATTTCATTGCAAAAATCAGGAAAATATCAATGCTTAACGGAATTGACAAAAATTTGCTGACGGAACTGATTGATTGTTGCGAAAAGAATTTACAAATAGTTATCAGCTATAATTCTCCAAACTCCGGCATTAAAGATATTGAACTTGTTGCTGAAAAAACAGATATAGCCAACGGCAAAATATATTTATACGGATACGGTTTTGAATATAATCAGGAGGGAATGTTTCCGATAAACAGAATAAAAAGCATTAAAGAAATAAAACTTACCAAAAATGACACAAAATCTCCAAAGGAAATAAAAGTTATTTACGAAATAAAAACCGATATAATTCCTTACGAACCTGATGAAAATGAAAAAGTTATAAATAAAACCGATAAAAAAATGACTATTGAACAAACTACCACAAATACATTCTTACTTAAACAAAAATTACTGGAATTGGGACCGGTTTGCACAATACTTGAACCCGAAAGTTTTAAAAATGAATTTGTAAAAACTCTTAATGATATGAAAGCGGGGTATTATAATGACTAAACAAATTACACAAAAATATAATGATTCCTGCATAAAATTATTTAATTTTTTAAAAATGCTTTACGAAGGTGATGTTGAATTCAAGACTGTCATCAACCACTTTTCCGACGGTTCTTATGACGGCACTTCAAACACACATGTTACTTTAAACAAATACCTGAATGCTCTTAAAATATTCGGGATAAATATAAAAAAGGTAAAACACAAATACACACTTCAAAGCCCTGTATACAAAATAAATTTTTCAAACGAAGATTATAAATGTATAAATCTTTTAAAAGAGCATTTTAATAACTTGCCGGAAGGAAAAAATAAGAAAACTTTTGAATCCTTCCTTAGAGCACTGGAAATAAGACTAGATGATACGGGTAAAAACAATGCCGAAGCAAATATTAGTCCGAATGATACAAAATTCTCAAGTTCAGAAATGGTTGAACAGATAAAATTGTATAATAAATATTGTCAGGACAAAATGAAACTTGAAATATTATACACAAACGACAAAGGTGAAAATATTAATTTATTATGTTCTCCGCAGGAAGTTTCATACATAAAACGCAAGGTATGTTTAAAAGTTATCGGCAATAACGGAAGCCGAATTTATGACATACCGCTTGAAGCCGTCAAATCCATAAATCAAACAGGTTCTAAAGTGTCAGGACAGTCAATACCGACTACGATTACGTTCAGAATAAAGAACAGACTTGCTAAAAATTACAGAATGCGTGATTGCGAACATCTTGAAACAATCGAAAGCAACGGGAATAAAATAATAGTAAATCAAGGCGAAGATTTGGATATACTGTTAAAAAGACTTATGAAATACGGGAATGAATGCGAAGTTATTTCTCCAAAATTTTATAAAGATGAAATACTAAACCGTATTAATAAAACTTTATCTAACTACCAATAAAAATTTTCAGCATGATAAAATTTTCTTATGGAACAAGTAGTACCACTACATTTGCATACGGAATACTCACTTCTTGACGGCGCAATAAGAATAGGTGATCTTGTTAATTTTGCCAAAGAAAACAACATGCCTGCCGTTGCTATTACCGATCATGGTGTAATGTACGGGGATATGGAACTTTATACAACCGCAAAAGAAGCAGGTATAAAACCGATTTTAGGCTGCGAATTTTATGTCCATGACGGGGATATTGAAGTTCATGACAAAAATAACAATCCTTTATATCACCTTGTACTCTTAGCAAAAAATAAGGAAGGCTATCAAAATATTATCAAATTAACTTCAATCGCATGGTGTAAAGGAAAATATGTTAAACCCCGTATTAATTGGGAATTAATCGAAAAACACCACGAAGGATTAATTTGTCTTTCGGCATGTCTCGGCGGTGAAATTCTTCAAAATTTATTAAAAAACAACAGTGCTCAGGCCTATGAAGTTGCGAAAAGATACAAGGATTTATTTGGAGAAGATTACTATATAGAACTTCAGGATCATGGGCTTGACGATCAAAAACGCACCAATCCGCAATTGATAAAACTGGCTAAAGACTTAGATATTCAAATGGTCATTACAAATGACTCACATTATTTGAGAAAAGAAGATTCCGACATGCACGACACACTTTTGTGTATGCAAACAAACAGCGATAAAGATGATCCCGACAGATTTCATTTTGAAAGTAACGAATTTTATGTAAAAACAACCGAACAATTAAGAGAGTCTTTCAAATGGCTGGACGGAGAAACTTTTGAAAAATGTATTCAAAACACAAGAGATATTGCGGAAAAATGCCATTTAACACTGGAACTGGGTAAAAGTCCTCTGCCTGATTATGAAGTTCCGAAAGGACACACACTTGAATCTTATTTTGAGGATTTGGTTTATAAAGGCTTAGGAAAAAGATACGGAGAAATTACTCCAAGCCTTAAAGAACGTGTTGATTACGAAATCGGTGTCATTGAGCAGATGGGATTTACTGCATATTTCCTTATTACATGGGATTTTATTCATTATGCCAAAACTCATGGTATACCAGTAGGCCCCGGCAGAGGCTCTGCTGCAGGTTCGGTTGTTGCTTATGCTCTTGAAATTACGGATCTTGACCCGATTAAGCATAAACTGTTGTTTGAAAGATTTTTAAATCCCGAACGTTTCACCATGCCCGATATTGATATCGACTTCTGTATTGAAAGACGCGGGGAAGTTATCGATTATGTTACACGCAAATACGGTGAAGATAAAGTTTGTCAGATTATTACATTCGGAACATATGCCGCAAAAGCCGCATTCAAAGGTGTTGCAAGAATTTTAAAAGTACCGTTTTCGGAAAGTAACAGACTTGCAGGTTTAATAGATCCCGCAATCGAACTTGCCATGAGTATAAACGACAAAGCCAAAACTCTCGGCAAAGCTATGGAATATGAAGGCTCTGAGCTGCGTACCTTATACGATAAAGATGAACAGATAATGATTAATCCTGTTGAAGGCAAAACTGTCGGAATGAAAAAACTTATTGACCTTGCAATAGGAATAGAAGGAATTAAAAACAACACAGGTACACACGCTGCTGGTGTAATTATTGCACCGAAACCGCTTGATGAAATTCTGCCTGTTCAGCCTTCAAAAGACGGAATTATTCAAACAGGATACCCTCCGCATGATGTTACGGAAGTTTTGAGCCTTTTAAAAATGGACTTTTTGGGGTTAAGAAATCTTACAACCATTTATAAAACTGTCGATATGATTGAAAAACGTCAAGGGATAAAAGTTGATATAAACAATATTCCGCTTGACGATAAACCGACTTATGACATGCTTATGCAGGGAGATACAGATGGTGTTTTCCAGCTTGAATCTCAAGGTATGAAAAACCTTGTAAAAAAATTGAAACCTGACGTTTTTGAAGATTTGGGCGCATTGGTTGCTCTATTCAGACCGGGTCCTTTGGATTCAGGCATGGTTGATGATTTTGTTGAAAGAAAACACGGACGTCAGGCAATTACTTATGCACACCCATTGTTAGAACCCGTATTAAAAGATACCTACGGTACAATTGTTTATCAGGAACAGATTATGCAGGTGTTCCAGGTTTTGGCTGATTATACACTCGGTCAGGCGGATATGGTTCGCCGTATGATGGGCAAGAAAAAAGTAGATGAAATGGAAAAACAAAAAGGCAAATTCATCGAACGTTCCGCACAGCATGGTATGTCATCGGAAGATGCCACAAATTTATTTAACCAGATACTTGCATTTGCATCTTACTGTTTCAACAGGTCGCATTCTGCCGCCTATGCTTTTGTTGCTTATCAGACAGCTTATCTGAAATGTCATTACCCCGTAGAATATTTATCCGCACTGTTATCCAGTGTAGCCAGTGATGCCGATAAAACTCAATTATATATAGAAGAAGCCCTCAAAAAAGGTATAAAAGTTCTTCCGCCCGATATTAATCATTCAATGTCAACTTTCACGCCTGACGGAAACAATATCAGATTTGGTTTAGCATCAATCAAACAAGTCGGGGAGGGAGTTATTGAAGATATTATAAAAGAAAGAGAAGAAAACGGGCCTTTCAAATCAATTTATGATTATGTAAAACGTGTAGATATAAAATGCTCAAACAAAAAAACTCTTGAGGGCTTAATAAAAGCAGGTGCGTTTTCATCAGTTGAGAAAAGCAGAAAACAGTTGATTGACAATATCGAATATATAACTTCCACCGCATCAAAAGAATCAAAAGCAAAAGAATCTGGACAGGGAAGTTTGTTTGATATGCTGGGTGACAGTTCTGCAATTGAGGAGGCAAAATTTCAGCTTGCAGGAAGTGATGAAGAATATAACGCAAGAACAATTCAGAATTTTGAGAAAGAATTTTTGGGATTTTATATTACAAGCCACCCTCTGGGTTCAATCAGAGATAAGTTACCGTTTTTAATGACGCATAGAATTACGGAACTTGACAATTTACCAAACGATAAATTCGTAACGATTTGCGGGCTAATAACAGCAACAAAACAAATTCCGACCAAAAAAGATCCGTCAAAATTCATCAGATTTGTAACTATTGAAGATTTGTCGGGAAAAATTGATGCTCTTGCTTTTAATTCAAAAATTGCAGAATACGGAAACTTTTTGCAAAATGAACAGAGAGTTATTATTTCAGGAAAAGTAAGCAGACGTGAAGGTGATGAACACGCATCATTAATCGTTGAAACCGTTAAAACAGTCGATAATTCAAATATACTTACAATAACATTAAAAGAAGATTCAAAATATGAAGAATTATTTTTAATGAAGAATATTTTGTGTGAAAATAAAGGTTCAGATCCTGTAACAATCAAATTAAAAGATTATGATGATGATATAAAAATATTAACATCATCAATGTTTTGGGTAGAGACGTCTAATGAGCTTGTAAATAAATTAAATAAGGCATTTAAGGGTAAAATTTCTATTGACGTAAAATCATTGGACAGCCTGCCAAACGAAACTTCGGAAATAACTGTATGAAAATAAGTTCAAAAAACACTTGCAATTTATTTTTTTGTATGTAATAATAGAACCATACCCAATGCGGGGGTAATTCAGTGGTAGAATGCCTCCTTGCCAAGGAGGATGTCGCGAGTTCGAGCCTCGTCTCCCGCTCCATAAAGAACAGTCTGTATTTCAGACTGTTTTTTATTTTGCAAAAATACCACAATTTTGTCCAAATGTTCACATAATGTTCACACATTTTCTATCTCTCGATTTCTAACACTCCTCAAACCCTTATCATGCTTGAGTTTCAGAAAAAGAATTTTTTATTCCGTGTTCACCGCAGTTTCTTTTTAAAAGTTTATTGTTAATTCCGTTCAGGTAATTTCTGTACATATCCTCAAGTTTAGCTACTGCGTTTTTGTTTTCATCAGTACCTTTTTTCAGGACATTTGCTCGGAAGTGGTTTACGTCATTGCAAGGGCAAAAGCCCGAAGCAACACATTTTTGGTGATTTAACAAGGTCGGAAATGGGTTGAGTCAAAATGTCCGAAATGTCCGGTTTGAGTAACAAAAATGTCCGCTTTTTGTACCATTTTTGCACAAATGTGCACTCAAAAGTTTTTGTCGGGTGGAAAAGCCTAAGCTACCGGCTACATGCATATGCAATTAACATTTACCTGCATCTTATTTTGTCAATTATAACAGGTGATGCTATTAATAGGGCAATGATTAAAAATAAACCGCAAATGCTGAAAAGTGGCATAAGCAAATCTTCTTCTGCCATAAAAGGCATAACAAAAATGCAGGATATTATTGGTCCAGCTATAGCAAACATTGCTGACAACATCAGGCAATCTTTTGCTGTAGATTCGCTTAATAATTTTGATTCGTGATGCTTTTTATAAAATTCAAGTTGGTCTTTGATATCTGCAATGTCACCTGAACCTTGATATGATGTATTGATATTATAATTTTTAAATTCTTTTAAAATCCATTTTATCTTATTTAAAGATGTAATTCTTGAAGAATAGTACATATTTATTGTTTTTGTTGATTTGTCATTAAACAAAAATTGTAATGTTGTATTACGAATAATAGTCCAAGTTCCTGGGGCTCTGACAGTTCTAACTTGTCCGGTCCCTACGTTTACATCAATATTAATTTCTTTTATGTCTTGATATGAATGCTTTATATTACTTTTATCAATCATATTAAATTGTATTACGCCATTTTTTATATTTACACTTTCTATATTTTTATCTGCGCAATCCGGTATTTTCATGGTACTTACAAACTCATCAATGCTTTCATTCATTACCATTAACACTAATAAAGCGATTAATATAAAAATTGATATAAGAATCCAAGTAAAATCTAATTTATTGAAAAATATTACAAATAATAAAAGAAATATGACAAAAATATATTTCAAAACTTTATTTGTTTTTTCATTACAAGTATTATCGGTTATATTTACTATATGCATACAATATGCCTCATAATTTTATATTATCATATTGTAAGTAAATTGAACTAACTGGTCAATATTTTTTACATTATACAAAGCATTTAATCATCATATTTATATATTCAATATCTCTGTTTTTTCTTCTCAAACCGAGTGTTCTTTTACAATCAGGAATAAAATACCAGTAGATATCGAATTCTATTTAATAATTTGATTCAAAGCAGCGTTTTATTTCAATTACTATAAATTCTAAAGCTATTAAACTTTTTTATTTTATAATATCTATCAGAGAGTATGTTATGGGAAATTTGGATAGATTTATTATTGCACAAGAAGAAAGCTATGATATAGCAATATCAGAAATAAAAAATTGAAATAAGCAAAAAAATGCTTAAATAATGAAATATTATATGGTAAAGTCTTTTGCCCCTTAACCAATTCCTCAATATTCTGTGGAATATTATTTGTCAGAGCAAAACAGCCCCATTTTCATTTAAAATGCGGAAAGTCCGGATTAGAATTATCAACAATTATCCCACCGTCAAGTTTTGCTGTTTCAACATCAAAATGTTCCATTATATACCTCCTTTGACATTACTTCTTGTCTTATAAAGATAATCACAGACGGCTTGAAATTGTTTTCTGGACGAATATACAATCTTTTCACCGCATTTACTGCATTTCCCTATAAACATGTGTTGATTGGTATTAAGATTTCCACTCAAATAGTAAGGAGTAACCTTGACTTTATCTTTGCAAACAATACAGTCTTTTCTAAAACCGCTATTATTCATAGTAAACGGTTCAAATCCTTTAAGTTCAACAATAAATCTGTCCATATATATGTTCCTTTATTAGTAATCTGCGTATCTGCCGTAATCTTCTCTGCATAAAAGTCCAACATCAAAACTTGCAATTCGAGGGTCGTTTTCAAGCATTTCACGTACTTCATGTTCAATTCCGACCTTTTGCCACATACCGCTTGTTCCGTTATGATAGCGAACATGAATTTGCAGTAACTTACAATTTTGCGGAAGTTTCGGTTCTAACGGCATACCAAAACTATTTAAACGAGGCTTATTGAGTTCTTGTTCTCTTGCTATCTGCTCCATTTGTTCATTATGCCGTTTGGTTTCATAGTACATACGTTGTTGTTCCTGTACCATTTGTTCTTCTGCCGTAAGCGGTCTTGACGCTAACGCACAGACTAAGACATATAAAGCTAAGATAATAAATATCAGTCCTAAAACTGGGTTCAAAAATGCTACTGCTGATAACATAACAGTTCCATTAACTATTTTGGGGTCAGGGTTTGACCACTCATTATAATTTGCCATTAAACCCAATATACCCATAACAATCATTACGGATGCTGTTTCTGAATATATGTTTGTCATATAACCAACAAGCCCGATAGTCAGAGTAAGTATGGGGATTATGAATTTGTTGTTTAAGATTTTATTCATACTACAATCATAACAGATACATGCGGCAGGAACGGTCGCATATATAAATTAATTCCAAAAACTCTTGGAATTAATACTTCTGAACAAATTTGTTACAATTTGCCAATGTAAAATATAAATGATATAAGTGTAAAGGTTTGGTAATGAAGGAGTTAAAAAATGGCAGAAACAACATTTAACGGGAATTTATGTATAGGAACAAGTTATGAAGAATTGTCCGACAAATCTAAGCATTCGTATAAGCCGGATAATTGGACATTTGTTGATAAGTTCCCTGAAAATATCACTGAAGTCGAAGGGAATATAGCGATATTCAACCAACTTCCGACTTTTCCGAAAGGTTTGAAAATTAAAGGATATGTGGAATTTAAAAATATTGAATTTAAAGAAAACGACAGATTGCCGTTCAACAAAACTGTACGCGATATAGATTTTTATGATTGTTATGGCACTCTTGACCTTGGTGGAATTGATACAGATGGAAATATATTTTTTGGTATCGGAGAAAAAACCCGAAAACTAAAAGTTCAAATAAGTGAACCTGCAAAAGTTAACAGCATAGATTTTCAAACTATAAATCTATATTGCACATTAAAAAATTTAACAGTAAATAATTCTATTGATTGCAGACATCTTAAGGGATTAGAGAAAATATATCCTACAGCAAAAGCTGAACAATATTTTATTTCAGACAGTGAGTTTAGTTCTGATTCCGAATGGGAATTTAATAGCGTTTACGAAATTTATGAAGCATTTCCGCATCTTGTTCCTGATGATAAAGAACTCCAAAGTAAATACGGCTTTGACGTTATTAAACCCGAAGAGGTTAAAGGGAAAATTTCACCAATTATTTTTGATAAACCTAAATTTGACGCAGAATATGTCGCAGTTTATTCTAAAGATAAAAAATTATTAAAAATTATAAGTCAAGAAGACGGGGCATATGATTCTTTTTTAAATTTTTTACCGGATTTGGACGAGTGGGATATGCTTGATGATAATTAACAATTATTAACTCAACGATTGACAAAAGTTGAAATATCGTAAATAATATAAATACTCATAGAGAGTGTACGAGGGACAAGCCCGTTGACTACACAGCAACCCTTTCGGTTGGGTGCTAATGCTTGAATGATGAGTTAACAAGAAAGGCTCATCATTATGATGAGCTTTTTCTTTTGTCGTCTTTATGGGTTAGTGTTACACAACAATAAGGAGGCAATATTATGACAAAATTTGTTTCAAAAAGCGAGTTGGACGCTCAAAAATCTGACAGCAGAAAATCTTATTATGCAGGTGAAATCTACCCCCGAATTTTTTCAAACGACAGAGGGATTGAATTTAAAGAAGATATGCTGATGGAAGCCGGAATAATTTGGCTTGGAGGTTATATGATTAACAGTAGTTTTTTGCCGAGAGAAACCTGTCCGGTTTGCTGTAAAGAGGAAGTATTAATCCCTTATAAAACGGTAGGTTCAATCCTTTCGGGCGCTCATACAATTAAATTTTGGTGTAAAAATTGTGGCGAAAGATTTGTTACTAACACTCATACAGAATATTTCAGACAAATTTACGGATATGTTGCAAATCATAAAAAAGAATTTAAGCCGGAGCAAAAATTGAACAATACATACATTAAAACCGTTTAATTCAAAGTTTGTATTGAGCGGAAATTCATAACTTTGAATTTAAATTTATATAAATCACTAAACAGCACTTGACAAATATCGGGTTATAGTAAATAATGTTAATGGATAACCTAAGGAACACTTCCTGTACTTGTTACATAGTGCCTTAGGTTTTTTGTTGTTGTAACTCGCTTAATGCTTGATTATACGTATTGAGAAAGGTTGAAGTATCTTTTAATATGTCAGCATTGTCAGATGGTAAGTAACTTATTATTTCCATAATTGTATTGTACATTTTTAATGTATTTTGGGGATTTTTGTATATCGGTTCATAATGAAATATTCTGTTTCGTAAATACCTAATAGCACGCAATTTTGTTGCTATCACACCGATTTGATTGACATTACTCGGATAATTAACAAATACACCTTTGAAACAACAGCCTTTATTCCAGATATTTGAACTGTACCATTTAGAACACAAATTAGTCCAAAAGCCAAAATTAAGATTGGCTATAACTTTTCCTATTGTGAAATAATTGTTCGGATACTCTTTTTTAATATCATTGTATGCCGTCATAAGTTTGGCATGTTCATGTTCGGTTAGTATGTGTCGTTGTTTGATTTCATCTTCAATCCAATTTTCAGAGATACAGTTTTTGAGCATTGTATCAATGGCATTTCTTAACGTAACTTCAAGAGTTGATAATTCAGGGTATAATGCTTGTGATATGCGAAGATTTAATTTATACCGTTGAATGAGCAAACAGTATCGTTATTATCTTTCTTAAACGATAACAGCCGTTCTACACTTATGGTACTTGCGAATTTTCTAAGTTCTTCTTTTATTATTGCCATAGAGTGATTGTAACACAAATAAATTATGAATAATTTTCTAAATTTTCTTTCAAATATGCTTTGTATTCTTTTTGCAAAGATTTCGGTGAAACAATTCTACACCCCGCTCCCCATTTGAATACATGCCAGATGATTTCCTTGTTTCCGCTTGCTTTGAATGTTATCGTATAACTGCCGTCTTTTTCAAACTGACCTTTCTGTGTCGGGTGGAAGTTGAATTGACTTGCTTCCTGTGCAAGTTCAGGCGTAAACGATAACTTCACATCAAGGATTTCCCCGTGATAAACCCCAAATGACAGGTTTGTGTATTCTTGCAAATTGAAATCGCCTTTATCAAAAGTTTTGTCGGTAAGTTTGAGGTCTTGGAATTTGTGTAAAAGGTAGTTATAAATTCCGTCCCCCTTTGCTTTTTCTTTTGCAACAAGGTAAATCTTTTCACCGTAAATCATACCCAAAGGCTGAATGGTACGTTTTTTGTCGTGATAAATCCCTGTAACAACTTTTGAATGTTGAACGGCTTCACGAATTATTTCAAGTGTTTCAAAGTTAATCTTGTATTGCGGCATTTGCCGAACCGCATAACCTTCGGTTTGCATATAAAGCTCAATATTATTTTCCGCAGAGATTGAGTTTTTACGATTTAGTGCTTTTATTTTCTCAACGGTTTTATTTAATTCCGCTTTTAGTTCTTTGTTGGTTGTTCTTCTTTGATACTGTTCAATGTTTGCAAGTTCTTTCGGTGTAAAAGATATTAACTGTGAAATTGAATAGTTGATGAAACCCCAATGCTTTTGAATATCATCAGTTTCGATTTCATCAACTGACGGGAATATACAAGTCAAGCTATCTCGCATACGTTCTGCCGTTCTGCGTGAAACTTTATAGCGTTCGGAAATTTCGTTAATCGTAACCCCCCGCGGTTTTGACGACATAAAAATCGCTAAATCCAATATGTCAGAAATTCTTGAATATCTTGGTTTATCTTCTTTCATTTAAATACCCTCTGCGTTTTATGTTATCACAATTTTAAACTTTTCAACGTATAAAAAATTCTCTACCTTAGTCCGACATATAATAAAAATATCAGTGCAATCGGAACAACATATTTTAGTCCTATTTCAAACAATTTTGCCAAAAATGTATTTTTAAAAAACAGATTGCCGTCAACTTTTAAACGCCAGCCTAAAATCAAACATAAAATCAATGAATTAAACGGCAGTAATATATTTGATGCCACAAAATCAAGAAAATCAAATATATTCTTGTTAAATATTTTAAAATCTCCCAATATGCCAAAAGACAAAGAAGCCGGAACTGCAAGCAAAGATATTAAGCAAAACAGCAAAATAGAAGCCTTTAAGCGGGATAACTTAAATCTTTCCGTAAATACCGCACAAGGCACTTCCAATAAGCTTATACCGGAAGTTACCGCAGCACAAAACAGTAAGGCAAAAAACAAACCTGATACAAGATGCCCTAAGGGGATTTGTGCAAAAATATTAGGAAGGGTAACAAAGACAAGACCCGCTCCGGAACCGGGAGATAATCCAAATGCAAAAACTGCGGGAAATATCATTATTCCGGCAAGAATTGCAAACAAAGTATCCGCAAGTACTATCAAATATGCCGATTTTGTTATGTTTTGTTTTTCACTTATATAACTTCCATAAGTCGATAATACACCCATACCGATACTTAAAGTAAAAAATGCCTGTCCCAATGCAGCTAAAATCATTTGCGAATTAATTTTTGAAAAATCAGGCTTAAACATATATTCTAAGCCCAAATTCGCATTTGGAAGCGTTAAAGAAAATCCCACCAAAAACAACAGAATAAGCGCAAATATCGGCATCAATACTTTATTCGCTGTTTCTATACCTTTTTTAACTCCCCTTGCCGTAAAAAATATACACATAAAAAGGAAGGTTAAAGTGAATAGACAAGTCGGGACGGAATTTTGAGTGAATGTGCCAAAATATGCAGAAAAATCAATGATTTGAGTGTTTATAAGTCCTAAAAATATGTAATGAATAATCCAACCGCCGACAATAAAATAGAAAGATGATATTAAAATACCGGTAATAGGATTCAGATAGCCCAGCAATTTGAATTTCGGATTAATGCTTTCGTATGCACTGATACAATCTTTTTTGAGAAATTTTCCCATATACAATTCCGCGATTAACGGAATAAAGCATATTGTTAATATTAAGAGCAAATAAATCAGCAAAAATATCGCTCAGCCATTTTG
>JAGBOW010000075.1 GCA_017633675.1 bacterium
CACGATTTGTCAAGTCCTCAAAATGATGTATTTTTTAAATTTGGGGGTGGTGAAAATCGGCACTATTCTTTTGTTTTCAGAATAATACATCATAATATTTATTATGGTCTATTTTTTAAAAGAAAGGAAGGACATATGAAAAAAATTAAAAAAGCATTCACTTTAGCGGAAGTATTAATCACTTTAGGGGTAATCGGAGTTGTTGCATCAATTACTCTTCCTACATTAATAAAGGAATATAACAAGCATGCTTGGGTTAATGCTTTAAAAGAAAACTATTCACTTCTAAATCAGGGTTTTAGAAAAATGATGGCAGATGACGGAGTGGAATTTATTGCGGATACGGAAGTGTGGAGAGCGATTGGAGGTAATAATTATTGCGATTCATCTGCTGATATTTCATCAAGAGAATGTAAAGATTTTTTTACACAATTACAAAAATATTTCAAAATAACACGCATTGGTGTTGGTAATGATTATTATTCCTATGATATTGGAACTTCTCATATTGAGGGGGTTGGTTATAAATTTAAATACAGAAACTCTTCCGAAGAGCATGGGAGTTCCGGAAACAGAATACACTTATCAAACGGTGCTATGATACAGGGGTATTATTTTAATAAGAATCCAAACATTCACCCAAATTGTGATGCAATCCATTCAGCTGGAGGACATATGTGTGGGGAGGCTGGTCAATTTAGTATAGATATCAACGGTAACAGAGGACCTAATGAATTTGGAAAAGATATATTTATATTTTATATATCAGAAAGAGGACAACTTGCACCTGTTGGTGGTAATGATTTGGCTATATATTATGCATCTCCAAATTTAACTCAAGAAAATATAGATAAATATAAGGCTAATGGTATTTTCGCCGCTTATTGCGATAATACATCAAGATATGGTGCAGGCAATTCCGCTCCAGGAAGGAGTTGTGCCGGCTTACTTATTGATCAATTAAATTGGAAAATGGATTATTAATTAGATGAATAGATTGTAGTGTGGGCAAAGGCATTTGCCGTGCCCACCTTTTAACTGATTTTATAAAAACCCTCCGTCACTTCGTGCCACCTCCCTTAAAAGGGAGGCTTTTAGTATATATTAACGTTAAAAGACTATTCCTCTATTCCTCTTAACTTCTGATATTTTCTTATGCTCCTATGCTCTTATCCACCTATAATTTCTATCGCCATTTCAAATTCCCGAACTAAATTCCACTCTTTGTTTTTTCGTAATCCGTATATTCTTTTATAAAATCAATAATTTCCAACGCAAGTTCTTTTTTTATATCATCAGGAGCATTTTTTAAATACTCCATTGCATGCGAAACTTTGATATTCTTATCGTACCAGCGGCGCAAAATATAATCATACTGATCATCTAATGATAATTTTATATCAAAATCAATATTTTTTAATCTGTCAATAATATATTCGGCACAACGCACCTGAATATATTCTTCAGTTTGTTCCAGTTTAAATACCGCCCTACTCACAGTAGGATCAATATCATACCAACGTTTTTTATTCATATACTCAATCATATAAATTTCTTACTGATATGTCAAGCAAATGTAGTAGCTTCAATATTCATATATACCAATATTTCTTTTGCAATCTCTTTTTGCAAATCCGTGTTTGCATTTTTTAAATACTGAAAAGCCAAAGAAACCGTTTCGTGTTTATCGTACCACCTTCTGTAATTTCCGCCGCCCAAATTACTTATGGTAGTATTTTTTATAAACTCCATCTCGGTATCTCTTTCTTTCAACTTGTCAATTATTAATTTTGCATACTCAACCTGTTTTGGCAGTTCAGAACATTCAATCAGACTAATTGCCATATATACATCAGGTTCAACATCATACCAACGCATATTAACACCTCATAGTTTATTCCCTAATTTTATTATACCCATATTTTTATAAAAATAAAACCTTTTAAAACAGAAAATTTACAAATGTTTGTAATTAATAAAATATGTTATAATAATTATTATGAGAATTATATCTGTTTTATTATTATTATTTTTGTTTTCAAATTGCGCATACAGTATTGATACGCTGCATGGTTATGCGGAAAAAGATGATACAAATACGTTCAGACTTCAGGAAGAAATGTTCACCGGCAAGGTTGAAAATCTTGACAGAAAAGACGTTATAAAAATGACTGTTTCACAAGTTTTAGACAGCACACTGAGTATTGAAGGAGATGAATTTTTTGCTGAAGTAACTGATGAAGTACTTGGAGATAAGGGAGTTATTATACCAAAAGGTACAATAGCACATGGAAGAATAGCTCAGATAGCAGATCCGAAACGTTTAGGACGTTCCGGCTGGTTAGAATTGGATTTTGATTATCTTATTACGCCTGAAGGCAGAGAAATTCCGATAGAAGGAAAGATGACGACAAAACTTCACCCTGTTGCGGAAACTTCCAAAATAGTAGCGCAAGATGTGGGCTATACTCTTGCCGGAGGTGCAATCGGAGGGATTACGGCTTTAAATTTATTCGGACTTGAAGCTGCTGTTGTTTCTCAGGGATATACTTTAGCCGGAGGGGCTGCAGTTGGCGGAGCAATCGGGCTTGGAGCCGCATTAATCCGAAAAGGTAAAGATGTATTGATTGCACCGGGTGATCAGATTAGAGTGAAAGTCAATACGTCAGTTTCGTTGCCGGTTTACAAAGAATCCGCTCTGATGCAGCATGAACTTTTTTATCCCGGCTTAGATATTCATATTAGTGACATTAAGCATGAAACAGATCCTTTTGGAGAGGCAAATACGATAACTTTAACAGTCATGATTTCCAATATGTCAGATAAGACTTTTTCGGGGCTTGATATGGCATTGGTGAATGACTATAACTCAATTTTCAGACCGTCAATTTTTGGCGATACAAAATTGATTTTCCGACAAATTAAACCAGGTGACAGATTTGCAGGAAGGGTTTCATTTTCCGTTGACAATATTGACAGAAAATTTTGGCTCACTTTCTATGACAAACGGAAAAAAACTGCATTAACAAAAATTTCTATTGACAATGCTTACAGAAAAGTTTCAGACAAAACTAAAAAGAAAAATGAAAAAATAAGAAAAAAGAAAACGGATTTTAAAAAAGAACAGGATTTGCTGGAGTTTGATTAAAAAGTGAGTGGTAAATTGTGAATGGTAAGTAGTTCTTTACAAAAAAGGTTGATGAAATTTTATTTAGACTGTTTTATGAAATGAACTTTTCACTATTCACGACTCACCATTCACTTTTAACAAAAAGTAACCAACCTCTTGCAAAACCGAATTTATATGTTACAATGTTAGTAAAAGGAAGGTATATATGTTGTGCGGTAAATTAGAAATCGATATTTTAAACTCTTTTTGGAAACTTTCTGCAGAAAATGAGGACAGGGATATTTCTATTCAAGATGTAGTGAATGATATGTCCGCAAACGGCATTGAACGGGCTTATACAACCATAAAAACGGTAATGGACAGACTTACCGTAAAATCAATTTTGGTTCGTTATAAATCAGGCAAAAAATTCTTTTATAAAGCTGCCATGTCAAAAGATGAAATGGCAAGTGAAGCAGTTAAAACCGTTTCCGAACAATATTTTGACGGCAGCTATGTTGATATGATACGATTTATTGAAAAGAATACCCAATTGGTATGAATACTGAAAGAACGTTAGTTGCTGAATTAATAAGAAAAGTTCTGATATCTCAATTGTGTGTAAGAGAAGCCATAAATCAATTTCCTCGTGATACTGAAGATGAAAGTATTCAGGCGGCTTATCATGCGCTTGTTCATTATGAAGCTGATGAAGATTTAAGAAAAAGAGATGAGTTATACAGAGAAGAACAGGACGACTATTTGGAATTTATTTCCTATACGCTTGAGAGTGGCGAAAATTTACCGGAAAATATAATAAAAAATTATAATAAATACTATACTTCAGCCAATATTCCTCATAAAGAAAATACCAGAGGATTTTTGAAGGGATTTTTCAGATTTTTGAATATTAAGTAAGAACAATTTTCCCTCAATAAATAATTTATGCACATTCATAATACAGCTGCATATGTTTTATTGCATTCGGTATGTATTTAATTTGATCGGTTGCTAAGACACTGTATTTGGTCAAATCTTTTGAGGCTAATTCCCCAGTCAAACCGTGTAAATATACGCTCAAAGCCGACGCATCAAACAGATCCATACCCTGTGCGACAAGTCCCGTAATCATTCCGCACAAGACATCTCCCGAACCGGCTTTTGCAAGCGCAGAATTTCCGGTTGTGTTTTTATAAACAGTTTTTCCTTCTGTTACAATTGTGTCGTGTATTTTTAAAACCGTAATGCAGTTGTATTTTTTGCTTATTTTTACTGCCGAATTTTGCACATTGCTTAATATTTCCTCTAAAGTACAGCCTAATAACCTTGAGGCTTCTTTTGGGTGTGGGGTTAAAATTGCTTTTTTGTCAAAATCATACTCAATTTCTGAAAGGATATTCAAACCGTCTGCATCAATTATTATGGGTTTATCGGATTTTAGATTTAATACATTTTTGAATAGTTCTGCTGTTTCTTGAGATGTCGATAGTCCGCATCCGATTGAGATTACTGTTGCTTCTTTTATAACTTAATTTAATTCTTTTGTAGGAACCAAGACAATTTCAGGTGCAAGATGAGAAACTGCAGTTAAGACTTTTTCGGTTGATAAAAGTTCAACATATCCTGCCCCTGTTTTTAGAGCGGAAATTGATGACAAATATCCTGCACCCGGCATATAATCCGATCCCGCAATATTTAAAACTTTCCCGAAAGTTCCTTTGTTGGAATTTTCAGGACGCTTTGGAAGTTTTGGTAAATTATATTCCATTTTGTCTTATTGCCTCATAAGCCACTATTGCAACCGAATTTGAAAGATTTAAACTTCTCTGCCCCTCTTTCATGGGGATTGTTAAAGCGTTTTTATCTTTTACATATTTTTCAGGCAGTCCTCTTGTTTCAGGCCCGAAAACTATAAAATCTCCGTCTTGAAATTTTATATCCGTATATAATTTTTTTACTTTTGTTGTCAGATAGTAAAAATTAGAATTTTTGTTTACATATAATAATTCGTCCATTGTATCAATTTTGTGAATATCAACACTATCCCAGTAGTCTAATCCTGCTCTTTTTGTATACTTATCCGACAATGAAAAACCTAACTTGCCAACCAAATAAAGACTTGCCCCCGTACAAGCGCAGAGCCTTGCGATATTTCCCGTATTTTGCGGAATTTCAGGCTCATATAAAACAATATTAATCTTGCTCATAATAAAATTATATATTAAAAAAATCTTTTATATCAATTTCAAAGAATACAGACATATTATAGAGAGTTTCAATTGTGGGCAGATGTTTCCCTCGTTCTATACAGGAAATATGTTCTCTTGACATATTTGTGCATTCAGCAAGTTTTTCCTGAGAAAAACCTTTTTCTAGTCTCAGAAATTTTATTTTCCTGCCAATATTATTGCGTAGCTTTCTTATACCCATAGAGGTATTTTGTCATGTAATATAAATAATTCTGTAAGATAGATATTACAAAATATTGCATAAACCCTTGAAAAACATGGGTTTATATAATATAATATATTTATAAGAAAGGAACGGATTTATGTATAAGATTTTAGACAAACAAGGTTTTACCCTTGCCGAAGGTGCTACGCATGTAGTTACATCTGACAATAATCGTATATTTGCTTTTACATTGTCAGAAGTTTTGATTACTCTTGGTATTATTGGTGTAGTAGCGTCAATCACCCTGCCTGCATTGTTTACAAATATAACAGGGTATGTAAACACAAAACGTCAAGAAAATATCGGTCAAAAAGTTACTCAGGCAATGGAACATATGAGGGCACATGGACTTTTAAATACTCAATATGCAACTACAGATGCATTTGTAGATGAATTACAAAAATATTTAAAAATAGCAAAAAGATGTGATTCAAACCATGTTGCAGATTGCTGGCCTACAACGGTTGTTACAACGGGCGACGGTGAGGAATACGAAGTAAGTCAGGCAAAAACAGGAAAACATCTATCACTTGAATCAGAATCAAATAATGTCGGATTGATTTTGGCAGACGGTGCTTCGATTATATTGAATTATAATCCTGACGCCCCGGGAATTGATGTCGGTGATAAAGTTCAATGGATATCAGGGCTTCCGCAATATACAACTTCTGTAACCGGTGCAATAGATTTTGTCATGGATGTAAACGGCGGAAAAAGTCCGAATAGCGAAAAAGCAGGAGATAAAAGAGATATCAGACCGTTTAAAAAAGCTTCATTTACGGAAGTAATTCCCTGTGAAGGAATTGAAGTTCCAAGTGTTGGTTGTGTTTTGCAACTTAGCAATACAGGTGGAGGAAGTTCTGAATGGAATAATGTTAAAAATCTTTGCAGTAACAAAGGTATGATGCTTCCAACTGCAGCTCAAATAAGTAAAATAAAAATAAGTAATCAATTTCAATTTTCTTCAGATTGGTCATGGTACACAGAAGGCTGTTATTATTCAAGTTACTGGGGAGCAGAAATTAGATCACCTGACCAATGCTATGGCTCCATGAATACTTTTTGTGTAAAATAATAATTTAATTGTTGCAAGCAAGTTGATATTTCTCTTGATTGTTGCGAGATTGTTACAAATTACTCAACAAAAAGCTTTTTCCAAATAAGGTTAGAAAGTTGTCTTTGCAGGTGCTTGCGAGCAACTTTCTTTGCTTTACCCTCTTGTAATTTTTTTTAATAATATGCACTCCCAATTTTATCATATCTAATTTTGGGAATTGCTGTTGCACAAAGAATAGAATTCAGAATACGATTACCTCTATGGGGCATTTATACGCACCATATTTGTTATGTAGCCAAAGCTATAAAACTTAGAAAGAAGTGGGGTTTTCAACTGAACAAGAAACTTATTCTTCAAAAAGCCTTCCGCTTTCAACAACAACAGGGATTGCCCTAACGACACAAAATATAATCGCAATCCAAGCAAGTGTCATTGTAATAAGCTTTAATGCAGGTAAGCCTTCCCAAATTTCAATTCCGGGAGTATAAACAACAATCAACAGCATAAATGCAGAAACCTTTGCGACTGCATAGCTTATTCTCATAAATTTTGAAGCACAGATAAATTTGCCGATTTTGCTCTGCTGCATAGATGTTTCTCCGAATGCGGTGTAGCCTTTAGAAAGTGCAACACTTCTTATTCCGTCTGTAGTAAACGCTCTTGCAACACATACCAAAGGGAACCAGATACTTATCCAGCCCATTACGGCAAATACTGTCCAGTATGAAACTTCAACAATTCTGTCCCCTAAAATATCAAGAACCGAACCCCATTTTGAGGATTGGTTTAATTTTCTTGCCAAATATCCGTCCAAACCGTCCATAGAAAATGCGATTGCAGTTAATATAAATGCTAAAACATAAGCCCAAGTTGTTTGCACATACAATAATGCAATTGCACCGTATGCTACAAATATTCTTGTTATTGAAACTATGTTTGCGATATTGTCTTTGATTTTCATAAATTATCTCCTTTTTAGGCTATAAGGCGATATGACCTTTAAATAAGTTGTTTCTGTCGGATTTTACTAAGACTGAATTCATGTAATGGACTTATCGCCCTATTGCCCTATCGTCTTATCGCCGTTTTAACTACCTTTTCGTTCTTGACAAAGCAAAGTCAACTTTATCAAGATTTTTAACTCTGTCGCCCAGCATTATTTTTTCGGCTTCTTCCAAAATCTGTGTTACCATAAAGCCGTTGTCGCCGTCTGAACGGGCATGAAGACCCTTGTCGCAACAACTAATAAAGTGCTGGCATTCAAGTTTTAACGGTTCAATTTCAAGATAATCTATTTTGATATCCTGTTTTACGTCTTTTACAAAATTATCAAATATTACAAGTTTGTTTTCGGGAAGTGTATCGTCCAAAATAGCAGTTGCTTTTGTACCTCTTACTAATAACTGGACGTGCTTTCTCGGTGTAATCCAACTGTCAGAAATCTGGCCGATTACACCGTCCTCAAACTGAATACTGATGTGTGTAATATCCATAATTTCGTTTCTGTCGGAAGAACAGCCAACCGCAGAAATGACCTTTACGGGCTCTTTACCTGTTACATAACTTACCATTGATACATCATGCGGAGCTAAATCCCACATAACGCTCCTGTCATTTTTGAAGAAATTGACATTTAATCTGTCACTTTGAGCATAAACGATTTCACCTAAAGCTCCTTCTTCCACTAACATTTTTAAACGGTTAACGGCAGGATGATACAACAATAAATGTCCTACCATTAAAATTAAACCCTTTTCGTTTGCAAGTTTTGACAAATCCCTTGCTTCTTCGGCAACGGTTGAAATCGGTTTTTCAACATATACATTTTTACCCGCTTCAAGCATAGCTTTAACCATTTTGTAATGCGTATGGCTTGGTGTTACAACGCAAACTCCCGTAATTTCTTTATTGTTTATAATGTCGTGAAAATCTTTTGTAACCTTTACCCCTGAATATTGTTCGGTAACTTTTTTAAGATTTTCTTCATCAATATCGCAAACGGTATCAAGCACGTTCAAATTATAAAAATTACGAACAATGTTTCTGCCCCATACTCCGCATCCTATTACTGCAACTTTTTGTTCTGTCATATCCCAAATTCCTTCTTAATATTTTTATATCATATCAATTTAGTTTTGCAACTCATTTTGCGCCTGTTCCGCCTGCTGTCTTACATTAATTGCGTTCAATCTTATCTGATGAATTTGTTCCGCCCGTTCGTAAAACAAATCTTTGTCTGCTTCGGGGAAATATCCGACAAGTTTATCCAACAAACCTTTCGGAAACTCCGAATACATTGCCATTTTCGTTAAAATATCATTATTTAACGGATACAAATTTCTGTAATTTTTGTTGAAAATTAATTTACATTCATCTTCGGATTTTGAGAGATTATTTGCAACCTGTTGTCCGTACTTATAAGTAACGTAATTTGATTCAAAAAATACCGGTTTATATCTTTTCATAATTATACGAATAATCAGGTCAAAATCGGCAAGCATTTTAAATCTTTCATCAAAAAATCCTTCTTTTTCAAGCATAGATCTCTTAAAAAACATAGCCTGTCTTGAACAAGGCATAACCTGAAAAGCCGTATGCATGGCAGGATTAAAAAGAAATACAAAATCCTCGGGATGTCTGCAATACGCAGGTGCAAATGAAAAATCAGCTTCATTTGTTTCCAAGAGATTTACAATATCATAAATCGAAGTGATATCATGTATAAAATCATCAGCACTTAAAAATGTAATGTATTTGCCCTTTGCATGCATTATACCTTTATTGTAGGCATTAAATTTGCCTGTATCCGGTTCCGAATAAAAAGTCAAATATCCTTGATTTTTGTATTCTTTCAAAAACTCAACCGTTCCGTCAGTTGATGCTTTATCCAGAATTATATGTTCTATATTCGGATAAGTCTGCATGTCAAGAAGTTCAACCAAAAGGTTAAATCCGTCTGCCATGTTGTTTTCAAGTATATTATGCGTGGGTGTTAAAACCGTTACCAAAGGTGTATCCATTTTCTCTCCTCCGTCAAGAATATAGCATGTTTAGCTTTAGTTTGCTAATTATTAAGAGATAGAAATATTTTAAGTGAAATGTGAAAAGTGAGTAGTGAGTAGTGAAAGGTTCTTATCGCTCGCTTTGCTCGAAAAAATAAATATTTTTGTTTGCGTAAGCAAGCCGATACGAACAACTCACCATTTACTACTCACTATTCACTATTTTTAATATTACAATTTGTAAATTCTGTTGCAAAATTATCACAAAAAATTCTATTATGAGTTTAAATGTAGATGTGTTTATTGGAGGTTTATTATGAGTAAGAGTGTACCTGCGGTTACAGGTGGTGAGATTGCGTTAGCATCAGGACTGTTAGGTGCCGGTGTCGGGTATATTTTAGCTCCTAAAAAATATAACCTTAAAGACCTTTTGACGGTAAAACCCGATATCTTTGAAAAAGCTGTTATCAAAAAATATATTATAAACGGTACGGAAAAAGACAAACAAGCCTATAATTTGATTAAATCTTCAAGAGAAGAAGTTAAGAAAAGAGGCGTTTCTGAACTTTTAAAATCTTCTCAGCTTGAAAATGCTTATAAATCAGTTAGAAAATACATCCCCCGCGCAAGAACTCAGTCTGCAGTGATTTTAGGGGTACTTGCAGGTGTTACAGGTGCTTTGGTAAATAAATTGTCCTCAAAAGACAAAGGATAACTCATAAAATTATAGAAACCTCGCGGATTGCTTGAAAAACAATTCCGCTGTATATATTTCTTTACAAACAGGCAATTATTTTGACTATAAATACTTTATATAAATAAGGTTAGTTATAAAGGTATTTTTATGGTTAGTAATGTCGGATTAAATTTTTTAGTAAAGCGTGGCGGAAGAATTGTCGAAAGTTTAATGTGTCAACCCCACCCCAAAATGCCGATAAATTTTCAAGGGATAAAATATACACCTGCTTTAAAAAAAGATACAACACAATTTAATTCACTAAATAGATTAAGTAAATACGTTAAAAATTTCAAGCAAAAAATTAATAAAGAAACTAATGAAGTTGTAGGAAGTTATACATATAAAGATAAAAAAGGTGTAGAGCATTCTGTTGAATATAAGATATATAATTTTATTGGTAAAAAATCAGATAGGCGTCTTACCATTAATATTGATGGTGAATATGCCGGTTATGCTGATATAGGTGCAAAAAATTGTGATAATTTTTCACACAAACTTTGCAGAGGTTGTCCAAATGATTCTAAATTATTGGAAGTTATAAAAAATTGGGAATTAAGTATTGAAGAAGAACCAGCCATAATGAGAAAAAACAGCTATTTTGCAAATGGTGGTATATACATTGATTACATGGAATCATACAAACCAGGAGCAGGAACTCAAATACATAAGATAATTGCACAAAGAAGTTTAGATTTAGGCTATAGTGGAAGAATAGGACTTGATGCAGATTTTAATGCACATTGTTTTCATTATAAATGCGGATTTAGACCGTATAATAGCATGGAATTGGGACACATTGACCAAAAGAAATCTGTCAGATTAGCAAATTTATTAGAAGAAGCAGAAAAAGTCGGCAAAAGAGTCGAATCTCCAATGGAAATTAGAGGAGGACGTTATACAATGATGTTACCTGAAGAAAATCTTGAAAAGCTATTTGCAATGTAATCAATATTATTATAAATATTTATGATACGAACTTATCGCCTTATCGCCCTATAGTCCTATCGCCTCAATTCATAAATATCCCTCAAAATATATTCTTCCAAAGTCTTTTTTTCTTGTGAAGTTGATTTCGGGTCGTTTATCATGATGTCGAAAGCATAAACTTTACCGTTTCTTGCTGTTATATAGCCTGCGATTGCGCTTACATTCGACAATGTTCCGGTTTTAGCTCTCAAATTGTCTTTAAAATAAAGCATTCTGGTTGAGAGTGTTCCCTCTCCCGCTTTTGCAAGTGAATTCGTGATATCGCTATTATAAGTTTTTGCCAAAAATTCGCTCATAAAATCTGCGGTTACAAGGTTGTTTTTAGAAACTCCGCTTCCGTCAACGATTTTTATGGAGTTTGAGGGCAAGCCGATTTTTTCTAAATAAGCGTTAAGCATATTTTGAGAGTTTTTTAAATTCCCTTGTGATGACGAAAATTTTGCGCCCGCAAGTTTAAATACGGTTTCTGCAACCATATTGTTGCTGTTTTTCAAGATTTCGTCAATCGCAAATGACATCGAATTGTTTATTTCACCGACAAGGTAAATTTTGTCTGTGGGAGTTTGTTTTGACGTGAATTTTCCGTAATAATTTACTTTATTCGCTCTGATTGCATCTTTCACTCTCAAAGTGAAATATAATTTCGGGTTCGGTGTAGGCAATTGAATTTCCGTGCGTTTCCCGATTGTGCCCTCTAAGTTAATCATATCGGGTGAAATGTTGGTGTTTCTTGAGATTTTTAAATTGTAATTATCACCTGTTGTAACAAGGTTCATAAAAGTAACAGGATAGAATTTGTCGGGAATAATTTCTACGGGTTTAGCTTTTATAGTCGGAACAAGCACAATTTTCAGCAAATTCCCGTCAAGGTTATATGCGCTGAATTTCGGCATATAAGGGCTTAAATCATCGTCCCATTGCCAGCCTTCGCCCCATTCTACATTATCGAATATTGAATCATCAATATAAATATTTTTCGGCTCTATAATATTTTTTGATTTAGCGATTTCAAAAAGTTTTTTTATGTTAAATGAAGTCAAAAACGGATCAGCACCGAGTTTTATGTATAAATCGTTGTTTACGGATTTGTATAATTTTGTTGAAAATTGGTAATCTTTACCTAAAGTATCAACAGAGGCGCTTAAAGTAATAAGTTTTAACGTTGATGCGGGATTTTTAGGCGCTTTTGCGTTCAAAGAATATACGGTTTTGCCGTTTGAAACATCTTTAACCGAAATTGAAACAGCTTCTTTGTTTATTCCTGATGAAAATATTGTTCTGTCAATTTTTCCCGCATGTGCGGACAATTGTGCCATTAATAATATAAATAAAGTTGCTAATATTTTTTTCATAATATTTTAACCTCATAATTTTCTCTGATATCATCAATACATCTGCATTTCTCTCTGAATTCATGCATGGACTTCAAATCAATAACAGCAGTCATTGCACCCTCTTTTTGGTCTTTAATTTCGGATATCGTTTCACCTTTATAATCAATAATCCTTGAATGCCCGATATTCCATTCATCATCTTTTATTAAGCCTGATTGAGTGAGTGCAACAAAATAAGTCTGATTTTCAGTTGCACGACTTCTTGTCATGCATTCCCACGGAATGGGCTTTTTTAATCCCCAAGCTGCGCAATTTATTAACAAATCCGCTCCGGCAATTCTATATGCTCTGTAAATTTCCGGAAATCTGATATCATAACAAATTGTCAAACCGACTTTTACTCCCTCTATATCCACCATTACAGGATTTTCCCCTTTTGTAATATATTTTCCTTCATCACATCCGTAATATGAATACAGATGGTTTTTGGAATAAGTTGCAACAAGTTCGCCTTTACGATTAAATACCGGACATGTGTTATAAAAATTCCCCGATAAATTTGAAATTATACTACCGCCAATAAGCCAGGAATTATATTCTTTTGCCGTCTTTGACAAAAATTCACAAGATGGGTTCTTTTCCGTCAAAACTTTATGCTGAAAACTCCCGACTTGACGATTAAGAATGTCATTTGTGAACAGCTGTTTTTTTGTTTTTACATATACATTTTCCTCTGCATTTGCCTGAAAAAGTGACGGAACCCAACCAATATTCCAGACTTCAGGCAATACAATGATGTCAGTATCTTCTTTTACATCACGTTTAATTAGTTCTTTAGCCTTTTCAATATTGGATTTTTTGTCTCCCGGTTTTGCGTTCATTTGGATTGCCGAAATTTTTATTTCTTCCATAAATCTTGTTTACAAGCCTCCTTATATATTTGCGGTGCATTTTGCTCCAGATTTTCAAGTTGTTGTTTTAAATTTTCCATAGCAGCACTAAATTCTTCATCAGTAGCATTTTCCGATATGTAAATGGGTGTTCCGTATATATTCAGAATATTACATTTTCCTATCGGAAGTTTCATTTTATCCCATGACGGCAGACTTTTAAATGTCTTTTGAGGAGAATACCAGTAGGAGGGAATAATCGGTGCTCCTGTTTTTTGAGCAAGTTTTAACGCTCCGTTTTTGACTTTGTGTAAAGGCCCGTGCGGTCCGTCAACCATTATTGCAACTCTTTCTCCGTCATTAAGACGTGATATCATCTGCATTGTGGATTCTATAGCACCTTTTTTGGCTGATGAACCTCTTATAACTTTAAACCCCCAATTCTCACAGGTGTAAGCCACAATATCTCCGTCAATTGAATTACTTATAAGTATGTTTAAATGAGCTTTATCGGGTATCCCATGAACCAGCATCTGGTTAGCATGCCACATTGCATAGATACATGGTACAATCTGCGGATTGTTATATTCCTCTATATGCGTAAAACGTTCCTGAAATCTCAAAACTGAGTATGCAATATGCGCAAGATATTTAACATTTTTGTCGTTTATAATTCTAACCATGCTCTGATTATATCATAAATCTTGCACAAAATCTTTTTTAGGTTATCATTATTATAGCGAATTATACAAAGAAGGGATAATACAATGAAAGTTACAGTTGAAAATGAAAAAGAAAATGTAGTAAAACTTGATATTACAATACCGGCAAAAGATGCTGTTGATGCATACAACGGAGCTGTCAGAAGAATTGCACAACATATAAATATTGACGGTTTCAGAAAAGGAAAAGCTCCGCGTTCGGTTATTGAAAGACATGTCGGAGCTGAAAGAATTAAGCAGGAAGCTATAGAACAGATGATGCCAAAAATTATAGCTCAGGCTGTTGAGGAAAATAAACTTGATATTGTTACTCAACCATATATTACGAATTACAAATTTGAAGTTGGTGAAGATGTATCCGTTACGGTAAAAGCGGAATTAAGACCTGAAGTTACTTTAGGGCAGTATAAAGGTTTAAATATTGATGTAAAAGATACACCGATTGAGGAAGATGCACTTCAAAAGTCATTAGACAGGCTTTTGGAACAATATTCAACCCAAGAAACCGTTATTGACAGACCGACAAAAGATACTGATATTGCAGTTATAGATTTTGAAGGTACATGCAACGGCGAAAAAATTAAAGGCGGAGATGCAAAGAATTATCCGTTGGATTTGGGACATTCAAACTTTATACCCGGATTTGCCGAACAATTAGTCGGAAAAAATTTGAATGATGAATTTGAAATAAAAGTAACTTTCCCCGAAGAATATCATGACGAAAAATTAAAAGGTCAAGCGGCAACTTTTAAAATTAAGATTAATGAAATAAAAGAAAGAAAACTTCCCGAACTGAATGATGAATTTGCTCAAAAAGTAGGTTCTTTTAAAACAGTTCAGGATTTAAAAGACGATATTCAAAAATATTTGGATAATCAACGGGAAAGAGTAAATAAACAAAATTCCGAAAACGAAATTTTTAAGGCTGTCGTTGAAGCTTCTGAGGTTGTCATTCCGCAGTCAATGATTGACAGAGAAGCAAGGTCTTTGAGAAATGATTATGCCAAAAGATTACAGGCTCAGGGCATAAACTGGGAAAATCTCGTTAAAGCTCAGGGTGAAGATAAATTACTGGAAACACTTAATGATGATGCAAAAACAAGAATAAAAAATTCACTTGTTATTGATAAAATTGCAAAAGTCGAAGAAATAAAACTTGAACAAAATGACCTGAACCGGAAATTAACCGAAATCGGTGTAACCTATGGTATAAAACCGCAGGATTTAGTCCACCGGTTATCGGGTAATCCTGATTTGCTGAATACAATTTCACAACAGGCTATGAATGATAAAGTCAGAGATTTCCTGATGGAGCAGAATACTTTTAATATTAAATAAATAATCTAATATATGTGCCGTATTTACAAGCGGCACATTTTTGACTAAAATATTAAAAAGATGAGATAATAGAAGAAAGGATGTAAATATATGAGCTTTGTACCCGTAGTAATTGAACAGTCAAGCAAAGGTGAACGTTCCTTTGATATTTTTTCAAGATTATTGAGAGAAAGAATTATTTTCTTAGGAACTCCTATTGACGATATGGTAGCTAACTTGGTTGTAGCACAGTTGTTATTGTTGGATAGTGAAAATCCCGAAAAAGATATTATGTTGTATATTAACAGTCCCGGCGGTTCTGTTACCGCAGGTTTTGCAATATATGATACAATGCAGCACATCAGAGCCGATGTATCAACAATCTGTTTAGGTCAGACGGCATCTATGGGTGCGTTCCTGTTATCGTCAGGAACAAAAGGTAAAAGAATGGCTCTACCTCATTCAAGAGTTCTTATTCACCAACCTTTGGGCGGTGCGCAAGGTCAGGCTACCGATATCGAAATTCAGGCAGCGGAAATTATAAGAATTAAAAAATCATTGAACGAAATTTTGGCTTCAAATACGGGCCAGTCAATCAAGAAAATTGAAAAAGATACTGACAGAGATTATATCATGACACCTCAGGAAGCACTTGAATATGGTATGATTGACAAAGTTGTATCAAGAGATGTTATTAAGTAAAAGAAAGATGTAAAAATGCCCAAGCATGATGATAGTATATTAAAGTGTTCTTTTTGCGGGAAATCGCAGGATCAGGTAAAAAAACTTATCGCAGGTCCGGAAGGAGTTTATATCTGTGATGAGTGTGTGGAACTTTGTAACCAAATTCTTGATGAAGAATTTTTTGAAAACAAAGAAAAAGAAGAAAACGCAATAACCGAAAAAGAAGAAAACCCTATTCCTAAACCGCATGAAATTAAAGCATATTTAGATGAATACATTGTGGGTCAGGACGATGCAAAAAAAGTCCTGTCAGTAGCTGTTTACAACCATTATAAAAGACTGAAACACAACAAATCAACCGATTTGAAAAACAATGTTGAAATTCAGAAATCGAACATTTTGCTTGTCGGTCCGACAGGTTCGGGTAAGACCTTATTAGCTCAAACTCTTGCAAAAATGCTTGACGTTCCGTTTGCCGTTGCAGATGCAACGACTTTAACCGAAGCAGGTTATGTCGGAGATGATGTTGAGAATATTTTGTTAAGACTGTACCAAAATGCTGACTATGACGCAAAAAAAGCCGAAAGAGGAATTATTTATATAGACGAAATTGATAAGATTTCAAGAAAATCCGAAAACACTTCTATAACAAGAGATGTATCGGGTGAAG
>JAGBOW010000076.1 GCA_017633675.1 bacterium
AAAGCAAAAACGGGTGCAAATTTATCATTATCAACAGAAACAGATAATGTCGGATTAATTTTAGCAGACGGTGCATCAATAATTCTTAACTATAATCCTGCAACAGACCCGATAGATGTAGGTGATAAAGTAGTATCAGTTCCTGAAGAAGGAAAGAGTTTGCCTGTAGGCAACGGAAAATCAAAGCTATTCCCATACACGACAACCGTAACCAATGGAATAGATTTTGTCATGGACGTTAACGGCGGGAAAAAACCGAATAGCGAAGTTGCAGGCAGAGCAAGAGATATAAGAAGTTTTAAAACTGCACAATTCAGTAAAGGCGACCCTTGTGTAACAAAATACGGTAAAGGAAGTATTTATGTCGAGGGTTACGGCTGTGTACTCGACGTAGGAAGTTATAATTATTTATCAGCCAATACAGCATGTTCTGACAAAGGTATGACATTAATTGATAGTAGTACATTCCCTAGTATCCGGCACTCTCAAGGCTTGCCTACAAGTGGTACATATTGGATATCTAATACTTATGATGGCAGCAACGCAAAGTGTTGGGATTTTCAAGTTGGACATGATATTTGGTGTAATGCTGCTTACTACATTAGTCGTGGCGCCCTTTGTTTGGGTAATTAAAAAACAGGTCGTGCTTAACATTTGTTAAACATGACCTAAATTTTATCAAGATTTATAGGGTGGATAAAGCTATAGCGTATCCGCCTTATTTACTTTTTCCCTGTTTGTATTATAATTTCCGTAGAGAGTAGGTTGGGTGAAGCCCGACATTTTTAAAGAGGGATATTATAATGTCAAATAAAATAGCATTTCTTTTCCCGGGACAGGGTTCTCAATTTGTCGGAATGGGAAAAGATTTATACGAAAATTACCCCGCTGCAAAAAAAGTTTTTGATAAAGCAGATGAGGTTTTAGGGAAAAGTATTACTAAATTGTGTTTTGAAGGGCCGGAAGAAAGTTTGAAACAAACCGTAAATACTCAGCCCGCAATTGTTACAATGTCGATTGCCGCATTAGAGGTTTTGAAATCAAAATTAAACATTACTCCGCATTTTACTGCAGGTCATTCACTTGGTGAATACTGTGCAATGTTTTGCTCAGGTGTCATGGATTTGAAAACGACTTTCAAAGCAATCCAAAAACGTGCATCTTTAATGAGTGAAGTTAAAGGCGGAATGATGGCTGCGGTTTTGAATGCTCCGGAAGGTGCTGTTGAAAGAGCGATAGAAGAAGCATCAAAAATCGGCTACATTGATATTGCAAACTACAATTCCCCCGTTCAGGTTGTTTTGACAGGTGATGAAAATGCTGTTAAAAAAGCAGGCGAACTTCTTTTGAAATCCGGTGCAAGAAAATTTGTTCCTTTGGCTGTTTCGGGTGCATTCCATTCAAAATATGTTGAAGATGCAGGAAAACATTTTGAAAAATTTGTTTCCGATTTGGATTTGAATGATGCAAAAATCCCTGTTATTACAAATGTTGATGCTAAAGAAACAACATTATCATATGATTTTAGGGAAAAAATGCCAAAACAAATGTATTCATCAGTTCATTGGACACAAACCATTCAAAAAATGGTAACAAACGGTGTTGATACGTTTATAGAAATCGGGCCGGGAAAGGTTTTAGCAGGATTAAATAAGAAAATTGCACCGGAAACAAAAGTCTATAACGTATATGACAAAGAAAGTCTTGAAAATACGGTTAGTTCACTAAAAGAACTGTTAGCTGTTGCATAAATAAGTTATCGGTCAGATATACTTACCAAACAATATAAAATAAAACGTAAAGTTCAAAATAAGGAGAGAAAATTATGACAGAGAGAAAAATTGCATTAATTACAGGCGGATCAAGAGGTATCGGGTTTGCCTGCGCTAAAGAACTTGCACAAAACGGCTGCGACATCATCATTAACGACATTTGTGATGAAGCTACCGCAAAACCCGCTTTGGACGAAATTAAAGCTTTGGGTGTGAATGCTTGGTTCTACCAGTTTGACGTTTCAAACGATACACAGGTTCATGAAGCCGTTGACAAAATGATTGCAGATCATGGCAAAATCGACATCTTATTGAACAATGCAGGTATTACAAAAGACGGTTTGTTCCTGAGAATGGACGCGGAACAATGGGAAAGAGTTATTAAAATCAACTTAGGTTCGGCATATTACGTTACCCATGCCGTAATTAAATACATGATGAAAGCAAGACAGGGTTCAATTATCAACATGTCATCAATTGTAGGTGTTCACGGAAACGCAGGTCAAGCAAACTATTCAGCATCAAAAGCAGGTTTAATAGGTTTGACAAAAACTCTTGCAAAAGAATTCGGTTCAAGAAACATCAGAGTAAACGCTGTATGCCCCGGATTTATCCAGACAGCTATGACTGCAAACTTGGGTAACATTGAAGAATATGCAGCAGCAATTCCGATGAAACGTTTCGGAACTCCGGAAGATATTGCGCATGTAGTAAAATTCTTAGCATTAGATACGGATTATGTAACAGGTCAGGCAATCGAAGTTGCAGGCGGGTTGATGTTGTAGAGTGAGTGGTGAAAGGTGAGAAGTGAAAAGTCCGTTTCGGCACTTCGTGCAAAAAATATTTTTCGAGCATAGCGAGTTTAATTAACTTTTCACATTTCACTATTCACTTTTCACTTCTTAAAAGTTAAGTTTTTTAACAAAACGTATATGAAATTGTAAATTTCTTGCAAAAAAATCTTGTGTAAATTATAATGTCAGAGGAAATTTAGTAATACAAATTTTAAATGAGGAAGAAAAGATGAGTACATTAGAAAAAGTAAAAAAAGTTGTAGTAGATCAATTAAGCGTTGATGAATCATTAGTAACTCCTGAAGCAAGCTTTACAGCTGACTTGGGTGCAGATTCATTGGATACGGTTGAATTGGTAATGGCTTTCGAAGAAGAATTCGGTTGCGAAATTCCTGATGAAGAAGCTGAAAAAATTCAAACTGTCCAAGACGCAGTTAACTACATCGATTCTCACAAATAATTTATATGTCGTTGCGAGGAAGGCAAAAGCTTCCCTTGTTAAAGGGAGGTGTCAGCAAGGCTGACGGAGGGATTTTGTCTTGTATAGCAATCTAATTAAATTTGAGAATATAAAATTTATGAGGGTGAGAGTTTTTATAAAAATTTTCACCCTTTTATCAGAAAAAAGGTAAAAATATGTCGAAAAGAAGAGTAGTAATTACAGGGCTTGGAGTTGTTTCACCTTGCGGTATAGGTGTTGATAAATTTTGGAACAGTCTTGTAGAAGGAAAAAGCGGTATCGGTAAAATTGAAGCTATGGATACCGAAAAACATGTTGTAAAAATTGCAGGTGAAGTAAAAGACTTTAACCCTGAGAATTATTTTGACCCCAAAGAAGTAAGAAAAATGGATAGATTTGTTCAGTTTGCGCTTGTTGCTGCAGATGAAGCCGTTAAAGATGCAAAATTGGATAATATTGAAGGTTTAGACCCTTACAGAATAGGTGTTATGGTTAGTTCTGCGGCAGGCGGATTTATTACGTTTGAGGAAAATCATACAAGAATTCTCGAAAAAGGACCGAATAAATGCTCTCCGTTTACAATTCCTATGATTATTGTAAATATGCCATCAGGCAGAATTTCTATTAAATACGGCTTTAAAGGAATAAACAAGGTTGTAATTTCTGCTTGTGCAACCGGAACTCATTCCGTAGGTGATGCATTCCGCTCAATCCAATGGGGTGATGCTGATGTAATCGTAGCAGGCGGTTGCGAAGCTGCTGTTTGTGATGTAGGTATCGGAGCATTTTCAAGTGCAAGAACACTTTCAAAACGTAATGATGAACCTGAAAAAGCATCACGTCCGTGGGATATTGACAGAGATGGCTTTGTAATGGGTGAGGGCGCAGGTGTTCTTGTTTTGGAAGAATATGAGCATGCCAAAAAACGCGGAGCGCATATTTATGCTGAAATTGTAGGTTATGCCCAAACAGGTGATGCTTATGATATAGTTGCTCCTGATCCGGAGGGGCAAGGTGCAATCCATTCAATGCAGTTTGCACTTAAAGATGCGGGTTTGAAACCCGAAGATATTCAGTATGTAAATGCTCACGGAACAAGTACGGGATTGGGTGATATTGCAGAATCCAATGCGATTGCGCATGTTTTCGGTGATAAAGAAAAGAACCCGAATTTGTTGGTAAGTTCAACAAAATCAATGCATGTACATATGCTTGGTGCAAAAGGAGCAGTTGAAGCTATTGCTTGTGTAAAAGCAATAAATGACAGTATAGTTCCTCCGACAATTAATCTTGATAATCAAGATGAACATGTTGCAAATCTGGATTATGTTCCGCATAAAAAACGCCAAAAAGAAATTAATGCGGCATTATCAAATTCATTCGGATTTGGCGGGCAAAATGCTTCAATTATAATCAAAAAATTTAATGCATAACTAATTATGCTATTTCCGAAAAAAGTAAAATCAGGAAAGATTTTACTTTTTTTGTTTATTTAATAAAATATAATTTATGAAACAATGTTTAATTAGTAAAAATTCTGATACGCTTTTAATTTTTTTCACCGGCTGGGGGTGTGATGAATATGAGTTTGAACATCTTAAATCCGATTGTGATGTTTTGCTGTTATATGATTATACTAATTTAAATTTGGATTTTGATTTTTCAAAATATAAAAATTTTGATTTAATTGCTTTTTCTGCAGGTGTATTTACTGCTTCAATTTTTAAATTTGATTTTGAAATTAATAAAAAAATTGCAATATCAGGAAACCCATATCTTTTTGATGAACATTTAGGACTTTCAAGTGAAATCCAAAATATTCTCTACAATATTAACGAAGAAAATGCGGATTATTTTGCCAGAAATTATTTGATAAAAACAGATGATGAGTGGGAAAATTTTCGTCATTCAAAAAGAACTTTTGAGAGTTGCAGAGTAGAATTTGACAGTCTGAAAGAAATATATAAAGCAAATAAACAAAATGTAAAAGATATTTTTGATTTTGCAATAATCGGGGATAATGATAAAATTTTCAATCTTTCTGCCCAAAAAGAGTTTTATGGGGAAAAATTATTTATTGCGCAAAATGCCGGTCATAATTTATTTTTTAGATTAGAAAATTATGAAGAATTATTTGAAAGGATTAAATCATGGCAAGAAAAGATATATTGTTAAAAACAACAAAAACTTGGGATAATGAGGAATACAAAGAATTAAAAATAACTAAACCTGAAGTAACTGTTCTGGAAATAACTATTAATATTGGCGAAAAATTATCCATGCACAAACACGATTTGGTTAATATTGCTTATGTAAAAAAAGGAACTTTAACGGTAATTACTGATGATAATAATCAAATAATCGTACACCAAGGTGAAGCTTTGCCTGAACTAATCAGCAAATACCATTATGGTAAAAATTCCGGAAACGAACCAGTCGAACTTATTGTATTTTATATCGGAGAAAAAGATACACCATTATCTGTTGAAAAATAAATTATAATGGATTGGAGATTTTTATGAATATAAACGATAAAAAGAAATTAGTTGCAGGATTATCAATAACTTCTAATGTTATTTTATCAGTACTAAAAATTGTGACAGGTATTGTCAGCGGAAGTCTGAGTATAATATCGGAAGCTATTCATTCTTTGAGTGATTTCTTTGCTTCGGTGTTAACATTTTTCTCTGTTGTAAAATCGTCACAACCCGCAGATAGCGACCACCCCTATGGTCATGGGAAATATGAAGATTTGGCAGGTTTTATTGAGGGAATTCTGATAATCTTTGCATCTTTATTTATTATTTTTGAGGCTTCAAAAAAAATCATTTTCGGTGTCAGTATGGATACTGAAAGTTTTTGGGGAATAACGGTAATGCTTATTGCTGTTATTCTGAATATTATAGTAAGTTCTTTATTATTTAAAGTCGCAAAGGAAACAAATTCAATATCTCTTTATGCTGACGGTGAACACCTGAGAACAGATGTATATTCTTCACTGGGTGTTTTTATCGGGTTAATACTTATAAAGATAACAGGATACGGTATATTAGACCCGATTATAGCAATTCTTGTTGCAGTATTAATTTTTAAAACAGGATTAAATATTTCAAAACAAGCATGCAGTAACCTCTTAGATCATTCAATCCCGATTGAAAATATTAACAAAATAAAAGAAATAGTAAAAATATATGCGGAAAGTGTTAAACTGAAAAAGAACAGTATCAGAACCCGTCAGGTCGGCCCTGCAAAAGATATAGATTTAATTTTACAATTTCCGGAATGTACATCAATATGCGAATGTCACAAAATTTGTGATGAAATTGAAAAGCAAATTCAGAAACTTTATCCGAATTGCTCAATTTCAATTCATGCAGAGCCGGTTTGTTATAAAAAAAATTGTCAGAAATTGTGCGATAAAAATATCTGATAATTTCTGAATATATTGCATTTATTCAAATATAACAGCCTCATTTTTTATTGTATTTACTATAGGTAAAACAAAACCAAACATATTGTGATTATCCTCAAAACTTTTTGCATATATATCTCCTTTATGTGCGTTAATTATCTGTTTTGACAAATATAAGCCCAGTCCGACTCCTACTTTGTTAAATTTTGCGGCATGTGAAACATATTTTTTGAACAGATTATTCATTGTTTCAGGATTTATATACGCACTTTCATTTTTGGCTTCAAAACAGATACCGGCGGAATTTTGTTTTATATCTACCTGAATTTCGGTATTATTGTAAGCATAAGATATTGCATTTCCTAATATATTTGTAAAGACTCTTTTTATTTGCATTTTGTCACAGCGGGTATCAAAATTCTGACCTTCTTTATTTATATGAATTGTTACTTTTTTCTCTTTTAACATTGCATCAAGTTCATTTATAGCTTCTTCTGCCAGAGAAATAATATTACATTTCTCATAATTCAATACGTAATCACCATTTTCATATTTATATGTGCTTAAAAGTGTAGAAAGCATTTCATACATAAAGTTGCAGGAATCTTTTGTCAGTGTAAGCAATTCTCTTTGTTCACCGTTAAGAGGGCCCATATGGTCATTTAACAGTAAATCAAGAGCTTTTATTTGTGCAATTGTCGGGGTTTTTAAGTCATGAGTTAAGGTTGCAACGTATGTTTCTCTTTGTTCGGCAGCAGTTTTTTCCGCATTAATATCTCTTGCAATACTGCATATTCCTATAACCTTTTTTTCATGGTTGATAATCGGACATTTTGTAATTTTAAACCAGCGTTTATCATTATTTTTCAAGGTAATAATTTTTTCTCTGCTTATACAGGAATAATTATTTATAATCTCATTATCTTCTTTTGAAATTTCATCTGCTCTTTTTTCTTCATAATGCCATTTATTGGCGTTATCACAATCGGACAAACCGAGAAAATCTCTTGCCATCTTGTTTTCGTAAGTTACATTACCGTCAAGATCTTTTAAATATGCCGCAATAGGCAATCCCATAAGTACGGAACGGAACATTTGCTCCTGATCTTTTATCTCATCTTTTAATATTTCTTCTTGCGTAATATCTTTTGCTATTATCAATGCTCCGAAAACTCCTTTTGTTAAAACTAACGGAGTAGCTGTTATGTCATATATTTTACTGCCGTTTTTTAATTTAATTTTTCTTTTGACAACTTTTCCTTTTAAAACTCTGTTGCTTATTTTATTGAGCAGGGAAGCATCTCTTGGAGAAAATAAATCAGCTTCCGTTTTACCTTTTATTTCATCAAGAGTTTTGTTTACCGTATCCGAATAGACCTGATTACAATACAAATATTTACCTTTGCAATCTTTATATACAATTAAATCCTGAGATGAATTACATATGGCAGATATTAATTCTTTATGGAATAAGGCTCTGTTTTCCATATAACTTTGAAAAATATAAAAAACCAGCATTAAACTTATCGCTATAATAGAATGTAATTTGGTTTCAGGATTAAAAAATACCCAAATGATAAAAATTGCTATTGCAATTTGAAATGTCCATTTGAAACTAATCAAAACTTTTTCATTTTTTTTGAATAAATTTTTATAAATCATATTTAGTCGCCTTTACTGCTGCTTGTACTCTGTCTGTTACCGAAAGTTTTTCCAGAATATTACATACATGGGCTTTTGCCGTACAAGGACTTACAATTAGTCTTTCCGCAATTTCCGTATTGGAAAATCCCTGTACTAATAAATCCAAAACTTCTTTTTCTCTGGGGGTTAAGTTAAAATCTTCTTTTTCTACAGGTTCTGCTTTATAAAAAGTTTTCTGGACAACTTTTGTAATTCTGGGGTCAATCCATATAGAACCTTCATTGACCGTATGAATAAGATTGTATAGTTTTTTCGTTTCTATATCCTTTAATGCGTATGCATTAGCTCCTGATGCCAAGCTGGATAACACTTCATTGTCATTTTCGTGTGAAGTTAAAATAATAATTTTTATATCCGGATATTTTCTGTGAATTATTTTTGTAGCTTCAATTCCTGTCATATAAGGCAGTCCTAAATCCATGAGAATTATATCCGGCACTTGTGTTTCTAATGCATCAATACAAGCTTCTGCCGTTTCAAAATCACCTGTTATATTTATATCTTTATAATCCTGAAAAGCTTTTTTATAAGTAACTCTTGTTAATAAATAATCTTCAACTATGTATACATTAATTTTTTTTTCATTTTCCATGTCATTCTCTCCTGTTTATTAATTATTTTATTAAAATTGTAATAAAGTATATTCACCAGTTGGATAATAAATAAAATTTATATAGTTTATTTGGGTAAATTTTATTTATATATATACTTATAATAAATGATATGTTATATAAAGAGCAAATTTTTAACTCTTTATATACATTCAGTTATTTGGTGTATCAGGGATTTTGATATAAATTATCTGTTAGTCTAAGAATACTGATTGGAGAAATTTGAGAGGATTTTAATTTTGTACGTATTTTGAGGTAAAATTTTCAAAACTCCCTGATAATTCATTCTAAAAATAACTGATACTTTTAAGATAAGTTGTATGTCTATATGTGTTTTTAATGTTAATATTTACTTATGAATAACTGCAAAAGCTTTAAACCTTCAATAGATGATAATTCTCAAGTCCTTGTTTTAGGTTCAATGCCCGGAGTAAAATCATTAGAAGAACAACAATATTATGCACACCCGCAAAACAGGTTTTGGAAAGTTATGGGTGCTGTTTGTAAAGAACCAAATTTGTATGAATTTGATTATGATTTAAAATTAAAAACACTTTTGAAAAATAATATTGCGCTCTGGGACACAATAAAATCATGTAAACGTGATGGCAGTCTTGATTCGGATATTCAAAATGACATTCCTAATGATATAAGAAAACTATTGAAAAAATATCCAAATATTAAAACAATTTGTTTAAATGGCAATAAATCCTATTCTGCTTTCAAAAAATATTTTCCTGATTTGCCGGATAAATATAATTGTCATAAAATGCCCTCAACCAGCCCGGCAAATGCAAGATATAGCTTAAATAAATTGATTACGGAATGGAATATTATATATAATTTACAGGGATAGAATACTTAATACATTTGTCCCTTAAAGAATTTGTTGTAAATTTTTAATTTGCGCAAAATTGTCCGCTGCCGTTATTTAAAGGATCTTTGTCTTGTCCTTTTCGGTAATACTCTTTTATCATCTGTACCTCTGAGGCTGAGCAAAAAGCATCTTGTCCTAAATTTGCTCTTTCAAAACATTCTTTGGTTACACCTTTTTTCTGCAAAGTTTTAGGAAAACAATCCTGCGTATAAACAGGTTCAACTATTCCGTCAACACTTCTTAAATCCTGCAATTGCTCAATAGTATAGTTATTTATTTCATCAATATTATGTCTTGGCGCTTCTGCTTCTTCAAGTAATTTATATAAATATTTAATGTCTTTGACTGTTAGTCCTTTTTTACAGCTAAAACTGTAATACCCTGTTTCAGCAGCAAAACTCACCACATAAAACTTATTTTCCGTCCCTCTTACCTTAAATTCAATTCCGTTATCAAATTTAAGAGTTTTATTAACAGGGTATTTGTTATAATCTCCTGAAATATCTTTTATACCGTTTTCGTCAGCTTGACCGTTGTACAGTTGAGATTTCCTGACTGTAACCGTACGTTTTCCGTCAATCGGAAAAGTTATCTCTATCATATCTTCCATTGCTCTCACTGAATATTTCTCTGCTCTCAATGGAAAATTAAACCCTGCCTTATCAGCGGCACAAGAAATATCATCTCCGCATTCAATCCATGGGTTTGGGATTGCAGAAACTTTATTGTAAATTGTAAAAATAGTACAAACTATAATCAAAAGTAATATATTTTTCATTTAAACCTCCTTTAATAAATTCAATTATAACACGGATTTAAATTTTGTATAACAAAGAGGTTTGAAGCATTTGAATAATCCTTTACTTGCTTGATGTACAAAATGCGGATAAATTATATAATTAGTGATATGGAAGAAAAAGATTTAAATATATTCAAACGTTTTTGGATTTATCAAAGTGAGAGGTTTCCAGTATTTTCTTACGGGTTAATGGTTTTGACGTTTGCATTTTCTGCAATGTCTTATTCGAAATTTTTGAGGGGAGATTTTGATTTTTCATTTTTAAATTTAATAATCGGTGCTATGACATCATTCGGGTATTTCTTTTTACTCAGAATATTTGATGAATTTAAAGATGCGGAAGATGATGCAAAATATCGTCCGTATAGGGCAGTTCCAAGAGGTTTGGTGTCATTTAAGGAATTAAAACGGCTTGCGATAATTATAATCGGGCTTCAATGTATTTTAAATGCGGTATTTATCCCAAAAATGTTTTGGATATGGGGTTTGGTTATAATATACATGTTTATTATGGCGAAGGAATTTTTTGTAAGGGATTGGCTCAGAAAACACCCTGTTGCATATTTGGTTTCACACATGATGATTATGCCCGTAATTGATTTTTACACGACAGGTTTGGACTGGAATAATAACAGTATAACAATGCCGAACGGTTTAATTATCTTCCTTATCGTAACTTTCCTGAACGGTGTTGTTATAGAAATAGGTAGAAAAATAAGAGCAAAAGAGGCTGAAGAGGTTGGGGTTGAAACTTATTCTTACCTTTGGGGAGAGAAGGGAGCAACATTAACTTGGCTTTGTGTATTGTTTACGACATTTATTTTTGCAAATATCGCTTGTTGTTATGCGGGATTTGGTAAAATGACATTTATATTTCTTGTATTTTTCTTAATCTTTTATGGATTTCATATAATTTCCACAGGACATCTGTTACTTTCTTGAAATAGACTTCTTCATTTGAATCTGCTAAGAAATAATATAAATTTAATGCATTAACATAATTACATGCAG
>JAGBOW010000077.1 GCA_017633675.1 bacterium
TAATTACACTTAATACATTTACTTAATTTTTCTTAAAAAAGGGAAACAAAAAGGCAATAAATGTAAATGAGTGGTTTTTAAATATATGTGTAGTTATGAAATTATAAAGTAGGGACATGCCGATAGAATCAATAAATAGTAGTAATAGTGCAGTAAAGCGTAATAATAAGCTCTCTAATCAGCAATCTTTTACCGGAAGTTTTAATCCGGTGGTTACCGTTATGGATACTATTGACAAGGGTGGATTTATGGCATCTTTTATTGCGCAGGACGGTATCGGCATGGTTGCTCCCAGAATTTATGAGGGCTTAAACCGTAACAGAGAGCGTGATGAAAACGGCAAAAAAACAGGCCCTTTAAATTGGGAATTTGCACGTCGTGAAGGTATCAGAGAAATATTATCAGGTCCCAGTGCATATTTTATTCCGCTCGGTCTTTTGACTTTGATTAAAAAATATTCAGGTTCTGCTAATAATGTTCATGCCGATCATATTAATACTTTGGGTGAACATTTTGCGGAATATGCATCTAAAAATCCTTCACAATTAGCAGACCACAAAGCTTTCAGGACAGGTTATTATACTCAGGTATTTGAAAATCTGTTATCTAATTCGACAAACGGTTATCTTGCCGGAGATGAACTAAAGTCTAAGGCAGGACATTTTGCCGAAGAAATAGTTAAAATCGAAGAATTAAAGAAAATTAAAAATAAAAAAGAAGCTAAAGAATTAACAAGCAAATTGGTCGGAGAATACATTGATATCAGAAAAGCTAACAGTGAAGCTTCAACAAATACGGCATCAACCGTAATGAAAATCGGTGAAAAAACTTTAAATTCCGATATAAAACGTATGATACAAAGTATAACCGATTATACTGATGATGCGCTTGAAAAGACAGGTAAATTTGTCAGAAAGAATAAAACAGGCGATATAAAAGAATTTATTAAAAAATTCAATTTACACAGAATCGGAACAAGAACAATTTCTAATCTTGGTATGTGGGGTTCTGTTGTCGGTTTCTATATGTTTATTCCGAAACTTTACAATCTTGGATTAAAATATGATCCGGGCTTGAAAGGTTTGGAAAATCATACAGAAGATAAAAAGAATGAGAACGGCAATAATCAGCCATCATTTACGGGCGGTTTTTCATCTGTAGGTGAAAGAGCAGTTAAAGGCGGAAAATTGACCGATATTTTAAAACGTTTCGAATTTAATGGCGCAGCAATGCCTATTACGGGTATGATTACGTTACTTTTCGGATTTACTCTGCCTACACGTTATGCAAATGCAAAAAGTGACAAAGAGCGTAAAGAAATTTTAGTCCGTGACATTACAAGTTTTGCTGCAATTTTATTTGCCGCAAAGGCATTGTCGAGAGGTTTTTCAGATGTATTTTCCAAGATTTCAGGTCTTGCACTCAATACTAAACCTCAAGACCATTCAAAGAGTTTCTTGCATAAACTGAAGAATTACTTTACGGCAGGAGAAGGTATTGATGTTCTTTCAAGTCAGCAAATTGTTTCAAAATACAGCAATCTTTCAGGCTATAAAGACGGAATAAACGGTTTCTTCAATTTCTTGAAAGAAAATGGCGGAGATGTTAAAAAAGTCCTCAATATTGATAAAACAGTAAAAGAAAATGCTGAAAAAATAATGGAAAAATATGGCAACAAGTCATTGAAAGATGCAACTTTTGAAGAAATTCAGGACGCATTTAAAAAAGCTAAAACGGTAACGGCAACAGAGCTGGAAAACATTTATACCGTGTTCTCTGCACAGGATAATAAATTTATCAATCGTGCGAAAACATTTAACAGTGCATTCGGTTTTGCATCAACACTGATACTTGTTCCCGCATTTATGATGTGGCTTGCAAGATACTGTGAAAAAATGACGAAGAAGGCCGTTGAAAAAGAAAATGCTCAGCGAAAAACTCAGGAAAACCTGCAGTCAAAAACTTCGGAAGTCATCTTGACCGACAAACCGACTATGGCAGGGTTTTTGAATAAGTAAAATAAAGTGAGTTGTGAGTGGTGAATGGTGAATGGTTCTTTACGTTCGCTTCGCTCAAAAACATACTTTCGCACGAAGTGCCGATAACGACCTTTCACCACTCACTACTCACTATTCACCTATTAACGCATTAATATCATCAACCATTGCATCAGCATCAAATCCGTGAACTTTTGCACCTGCTTCCAAATTTTCAAAATGCGCAGCGGCACAACCGATACAGCCTAAACCGTATTTTTTAAATACTTCTACACTTTCAGGGCATGCTTGTACAATATCCATAATGTTCATGTCTTTAGAAATTTTAGTCATTTTTAATCTCCTTTTTGTTGACTTTTACACATTTAACCTTAAATACATTATATAACAAAAAGGAGTAATATGGAGTTTTTGAAAAAACTTTTTAATGATGATGATTATGTGGTTGGTCTGTCAGGATTTAAGGAAATACAAAACAACCTCCCTTATTCAAAAGAGGTATCCGTGAAGCCGTCAGAGAAAACTTCCTCCTTTGTGAGTGAGGTGGCTGCAAAGCAGACGGAGGGATTTTGCCTTCTTTGTCAAAGGGAGGGGGATTACGAAATGGTGGAGGAATTTTATCCCCAATACAACATCTTTACCCCGCCAAAAAATTTGGTATTCTCAACGAATACCAAAGATAATTTTTTATTAAGCTAAATAATCTAATACATCAGCTTTTGTAGAATATCCGGGAGTAAAATACTTATTAGGATAATCACTCTTTGTTGTCGGGCAATCAGTATGTCCTTTTATTGTAAAATTTGTATTTGATGCGGTAAAACTTGTTGGTGTTGTTGTAAAACTGCTATTCCAAAGAGTTCTATTTATTCCTGTATTAGATTTTGTTGATTGAACAGTCATATTTACCCCATTATTTCCCTATATTATATATAAGTATTTTGTTCACCAAAAATTGCTTAAAATATCAAAAAGATTAAGAAATGTTAAGATAATCCTATTGATCACTTTCGTGGTGGTCGTTGTTTTTCATTAATTTTTCGAAATCAGAGGGTTTAATACTTTGAACAAACTTCTTAAATTCTTGTGCTTCTTCTTCATCTTTTGCGGAATCCGTTGAAACGGAACCGTTTGAGATTACGTTTGCGGTTACAAATATCGGAGCATCAACTCTTATTGCAACTGCTATTGCATCAGAGGGGCGGGAATCTATTTCCAATATATTTCCGTTTTTATCGGACAAAAACAATGTTGAATAATATGTATCTTTTTCAACATCATTAATTTCAATTCTATCAAGTGTATAGCCTGTTTTTTCGATTATATTAATAATTAAATCATGTGTCATAGGACGAGCAACGGTCAGGTTTTCAATTTTTCTTATAATTGCGCTTGCCTCAGCAGAACCAATCCAAATCGGCAGGGCTTTTCTGTTATCTTTGTCATGTAAAACTACAATCGGGGAACCAGTTCTGGTATCAAGCGCAATACCCATTACTTTCATTTCAATCATCTGCGTAACCTCTGAGGGTATTTTAACTTATCTGATTTATATCGTCAAGTGAAAATTTTTATTTGCGAAAAAAAATATTTGTGTTAATATTGAACTGTGGAGTGATGGCCGAGTGGCTGAAGGCGGCACCCTGCTAAGGTGTTATGTGGGGCAACCTGCATCCAGGGTTCAAATCCCTGTCACTCCGGATTAAAAAGGACTTTAGGCATATGGCTTAAAGTCCTTTTTAATTTTTTCAATTATCCCCTCACATACAAGATGATTTAATTTCTTTATCTAATGAACTTTAGTAATGTTACTTTCAAAGGTAAGACTATAAAAGGCGAAACTAATTTTGAACGATTAGATGATGAATTTGAAGCACAAAACGCTACTTTAAATCAAAAGTTTTAATAGTTTAAATTTTTCTCCTAACTTTTTATATTAAAGAAAGAGGAGAAAATTATGTCAAATAAATTTGTTGAAAGACTGACAAAATTGTTGAGGAAGTTGAGAAGATAACGATAATTCATTTTGTCAATTACTTTGTCCGATTTGTTATTGAATTTTATAATAATTTGATAAATACTGAAAATAATATAATTATTTAGTATGTCCATATCTGACATACTGGTATTTTATACTATCCATGTAAGTATAAATTTGAAAGGATTACATTATGCAGGAAATTAAATGTCCGAGATGTGGTGAAATTTTTCAAATTGATGAATTGGGATATGCAGCTATCGTAAAACAAATCAGAGATAAGGAATTTCCCAAAGAAATTCAATCAAGAGAATCTAAATTTGAAGCTGAAAAAGAGTTCAATAAAAAATTGTAAAACTGAACAATGATATTCTTTTGAAAGATAAAGAATGTAGAATTACAGAACAATCCATCAAGGATAGTGCAGTTGTATTGATTACAAACATACTGCGGTACAATTCTCTGCAAAAACTTAAAAATTACCTGTAATTTTTCACTTATCAGGGAAATGTCTTTTGAGACTTTTTCTCTTTGAACTAAGATATCCGAATTATGGTCCGATAGCCTTTATGTTTATCGGACTGCATTTTTGTGATAATCGGATATGAAATGTCCTGTTTATTTACCATCAGGAAAACTTGTATAGAAAGTTTTTTCAATTTCAGGCAAACCGTATTTTTCTTTTGCATCTTTGAAAGCTTTTATCATAAATGTCATATTTTCGGCAAGATTTCTCATTGTTTGCAAGCCTTCTTTATCTTTTTCGACATCATCAGGTGTAAAACCGTGTGTCATATTCCAATATGTGCTTGGTGCAAGAGGCATTTCGCTAATTGTAAAATACTTATTCAAAACATCAAAAGATGACGAGTTTCCTCCGCGTCTGCAATTAACAACAGAAGCACCGACTTTCATTTGCTTTGAAAATGAAGCGCTGTAAAATAATCGGTCAAGAAATGATATTAATGTTCCGTTTGGTGAAGCATAATATACGGGAGTTGCAACAACCAGACCGTCAGCATTTTCAAATTTTTTTGCAGTTTCATTTACTATATCATCAAATACGCATTTGCCGTCCTGTCTGCATTTGCCTCATGCTATACAGCCTCTGATGTCTTTATTACCCACATGAATTATTTCGGTTTCAATGTTATTTTTAGTAAAAACTTTAACCATTTCATTTAATGCAGTGAACGTACACCCTTTTTCTTTTGGTGAACCGTTAATTAACAATACTTTTGGCATAATTTTCTCCTTTATAACCCCTTTTTTGTATCCTTCGTTATTTAATATAATAACTAAAAAAATTAAAATAATAAAATTGTAAAGAACTTCTTATTATTAACTGTTTTTAATCTGTTTTTTATGTTATTATAATTTCAATAAAAGGGAAGTATCATGAGTTTAACGGTATATTTAGGGATTGATGTAGGTTCGGTTACCACAAAATTGGCGCTTGTTGACGAACACGGAAAATATGTTGACAGTTTCATGCTTAAAACTGCAGGAAAGCCTGTTGATGCCGTTCAGGAAGGTTTGAATAAATTATATGCTCAGAAACTTACCGATTATGAGGTTATGGGTGTCGGAACAACTGGTTCGGGCAGAAATCTTGCGGGAGCTTTGGTCGGTGCTGATGTTATAAAAAACGAGATTACAGCACATGCTGTTGCTGCAAGTATTAATGTTCCCGGAGTGCAGACAATCCTTGAAATCGGCGGACAGGACAGCAAAATTATTATAATGCGTGACGGTATTGTTACCGATTTTGCCATGAATACAGTCTGCGCAGCAGGAACGGGAAGTTTTTTAGATCATCAGGCGCAAAGACTGAACGTTCCGATTGAATTGTTTGGTGAAACAGCTCTTAAATCTTCCAATCCTGCAAGAATTGCCGGAAGATGCGGGGTTTTTGCGGAAAGCGACTTAATTCACAAACAACAATTGGGTTATCCTGTTGAAGACTTGTTATACGGACTTTGTCAGGCATTGGTGAGAAATTACCTTGCAAATCTTGCTTTAGGAAAAGAATTACTCCCTGTATTTTCTTTTCAGGGTGGTGTTGCAACGAATATCGGTATGGTAAAGGCTTTTGAAGAAGCACTTGGACATAAAATTGTTGTTCCCGATCATCATCAGACAATGGGTGCAATCGGTGCGGGGCTTTTGGCTATGGAAAATCACCAGTACACGGAAAGCAAAACAAAATTTAAAGGTTGGGAAGTCGGAGAGATGAATTTCCACTCAATCACCTGCGATTGCAACGGCTGTTCAAATAACTGCGAAGTTATAACAATTGTCGAAGGCGGTGAAGAAATTCATCATGTTGATAATATAAAAGATATCAAAGGCAATATTATCGCACGTTGGGGCGGAACTTGCGGAAGATGGGATATATCATAAATTTTTAAATTGTAAAGAATTGTAAAAATTGGTTTAAAATGGCTGAAACCCTGTCATAATGCTTCTATGATATGATATGATATGATGTGGTGCGGTGATATCGTGTCAATTTTTTTCTGCGAAAATTTTTTATAAAAGCATAGGGGATATTTAAAAATTACGGGATAAAAAATAATCAAGATGCAAAGAGAAAATGCAGTCTGATTGAAATGTGCAAAATCAATGATGATTTGTGCCTATCTTGTAATGCGAGGAAAATTTAGTAAATACGAAAGGGGAATTAAGATTATGGCACTAGACGGACTTAACGGATTTGGATTTGTTTATGAAGATGCAGGGTATACTTCACCTTATGCGTCAACAGGTTTGGCAACACCTGGAGGATATAAAGCTCCTGCAGATTCAGTATATACTTCGCCTTACGAAGCAACGGGCTTTAAGGCACCCGAAGGATATAAAGCTCCTGTATATACAGGTTATACTTCACACAGCGCATCTGAAAGGCTGTCAGCTCCCTCAGATGAACTGCAAGCAGGACTCACCGGTAAAAAGAAAAAAACAGGATCCGGTAAAAAATCAACACCAAAGAAACCTGCAGTAAGAAAGAAAACCGGTGTTCCACGTCCAAAAGTATCAAGAGTAAAACCTCCTGTTGTAACACCACAAGTGAGCTGTATATTTCCAAATGTGAATGGTGAAATTTATGGTGAAATGTTAAAATTACATCAATTAGAAATGGAATTAAAAGGATTAAATGCCGGAGCACCACTTGAACAGCCTCTTGAACAACCGATTGTTACAGCAAGTCCGCAAGGAACTCCAAAATATCAAACCATTCCTGATGGTCCGTTTGCGGGTAAGACAGGAAAATATGTGAATGGTAAACTTGAAGGAATTCGTGATCAATATGTAAGTAAAAATGGAATGATGTGTATTGAAGATATATCATTAGAAGAAGCTGAAAAACGTTTCAAGGCTCCGGCAGGAAAACCTGCAGAAGCACTTGCAGGAACAGCATCTGAAGAAGCAAGAATTGCCGCAATGACCGAAGCTGATGCAACAAAGGCTTGGTTAGAAGAACAGGCAAAAATCTCACAGTCAGTACTTGATGAAGCAGCATTAGCCGCAGAAGAAGCCAGATTAACAGCTACAGAAGGCAGTTTGACTCCTGAACCGATTTTACCACATCCAGGTCAACAACCTGTAGCTCCTGAAACACCGTTAGCAACGGAAGCACCGAAGCCTCAAGAAGCACCGAAGCCTCAAGAAGCACCAAAGCCTCAAGAAGCACCAAAGCCCCAAGAAGCACCAAAGCCTCAAGAAGCACCGAAGCCTCAAGAAGCACCAAAAGCACCAAAAGCACCAAAAGCACCCGCAGGAGGCAAAGGATTTTTAAAACAGCATGGTGGTAAAATGGTTATTGCAGGATTAATTTTGGCAGGTGCAGCAGTATTATTCGGATTGAGTAAATGCGAAGGCAACAAACAACAACTACCTCCTGCAAAACCGGAAGAAGAAAAGAAACCGGAAGAACAAGAACAACAACAAGAAACACCGGTAGAAGTAAAAGAGCCTGAAACGGTTACTCATAAAGTTGGTGCAGGTGAAACTTATTGGGGACACGCAGAAGCTGATGAATTGACTAAAAGCTTAAATAATCCTAATTACAATGCTACTTCAGCAACAATTGATGCAAAAACAACTGATATAATGAGCGAAAATAAAGCTGATTGGGATGAAAATCACTATAGATCAAATCCAATTCTTAAAGTTGGTGATGAAATTACAGTTGCAAATTATAAAGCAAGAATTACTGAAAAAGCAAGAGCTGAATTGAAAGCTGAAGGTAAAACAAATCCGACAGAACAGGAAATTAAGGACAAATGTAATGAAATTAAAGATAAATTATTATCTGAAATACCGGCAAGTCACAGATCAACAAGATTGGTTATAATGGGTGTATCATTTGAATAATAAACAAAATAAACATAAAAAGACCGGCTTCATAAACCGGTCTTTTCTATTTGTTTGAGGCTCTGCTCGGGTTAGTCTTTTGCATGTCCTGCAGTACCAAGAACATCAACCATTTTGTGTTTAACCATTTCTTTAACGGCTGTTCTTCCCGGTCCCATATATTCTCTCGGGTCGAATTTTTCAGGATGTTCTACAAAGAATTCTCTGATTGTTGAAGTCATTGCCAATCTCAAATCCGTATCGATATTAATTTTTGCAACACCGTGTTTTGATGCATAATTCAACATTTCTTCAGGAACACCTTGTGCGTTAGGTAATTGACCGCCGTACTGGTTGCATTTTGCGACAAATTCTGCAGGAACAGAAGATGAACCATGCAATACGATTGGATAATCACCAAATCCTGCTTCTTTTAATGCGTCTTTAATTTCTTTAAGTCTTTCAAAGTCAAGTTTAGCTTCACCTTTGAATTTGTATGCACCGTGAGAAGTTCCGATAGCAATAGCCAAAGAATCGCAACCTGTTTGTTTTACAAATTCAACAGCTTCTTTAACGTTGGTATATTTAGCATCTTTTTCGGAAACGTTAACATCATCTTCAACACCTGCAAGTTTACCTAGTTCAGCTTCAACTGAAACTCCTCTTTCATGTGCGTATTCAACAACTTGTTTGGTTAATTTAACGTTTTCATCAAACGGAAATCTTGAACCGTCAATCATAACTGATGAAAAACCGCCGTCAATACAAGCCTTACAAATTTCAAAATCAGCACCGTGATCAAGGTGAAGTGCGATAGGAACTGTTGTAGTAGCTAATGCAGCTTCAACAAGTTTGATTAAGTATGTTTGGTTAGCATATTTTCTTGCACCTGCAGAAACCTGTAAAATGATAGGTGATTGAGTTTCTTCAGCAGCTTCCGCAATACCCTGTAAAATTTCCATGTTGTTAACATTGTACGCACCGATAGCATAACCGCCTGCGAGTGCTTTTTTGAACATTTCGTTTGTTCCGACTAATTTTCTTTCACTCATTTGAGTTCTCCTTCTTTTAATTCCTGTTCCTTCGCCCTCCGAGAGAGGGTTAGGGTGAGGGGGTAACCCTCTTATAATAATTTCATACAACAAACACATATCAGGTGCAAGTGTCCTTAACTTTCCCCTATATTGTTTTGAAAAGGGTTAGGGTGGAGGTGGATTTGTAAAGAATTATTAATATCGTATATACTTTTTTACACAAATGATTTCAAATTGATAAAATAAAATTTATTAAGGGGTTAAAAATTTTAAAGGGGTAGAGTATGTCAGTAAGACCAATCAGTAATGTATCATTAAATAATTACAATAATGTAACATTCGGAGCAAAGAAAAGCAGAAAAACTGCAAATCCGCTAAATCACGGCAATCCTGTTTCGCACAAGCTTGCAGTACCGACAGCGGCGTTAGTACTAGCAACGATGCCCCAAAGCTCTTCAGCAATTCCTGAATGGGAAAATATAAATACAATAGAATACAGTCAGGAATTAGAACATCTTGATGATGCTGCAACATATAGATTAGTGCCGGAAGAAAAACAAGAACGTAAAGTTTTGCAAAAAGCGACTGTATTGAATGCATCACCTAAATATGGTAATTGTTTAATGGAATTGGTAAGTGATGATGGCGGAAAAACCGGAAATATGATATTAACATTTGAAGAAAATGCAAAATTCAATGGTTATATTGACGGTGAAAAAGGTGAGAGAATAAAAGTTCCAATGATAAAAACTACATTGCATTCTGTTGAAGTTGATACAATAAAAACTGTTCATAATCATCCTAATAGAAATAATTTAAACTATAGTTATCCTACGCATTACGTAGTTGGAAAAACTACAATAGTTAATATTGTCAGACGAAATGACGGAACTAATATAGTTGAAAGAATGAGTTCAAAAGATTATCCAAATGAAGAATATGAACTTACCAAAGAATTTTATAATGATTTGAAAAGTTTTCTTGGAGACTTAGTTCCGTATAAAACTGAGGATAAATATTAGAATATATTAATTTTTGTAAACAATTTTAAACATGTTGAAATCACCTGTTTCAACATGTTTTTACATGCTTGAGAGAGTATTTATGAATGGTTTAGATTTATCAGAATTGAATAGTCAACAAATTTCCAATGTGGCTGACATAACAACAGGTTTTAATACTGCGAATGCCAGTTTAAATAATGGACCAGATGTTGGGAATAGCCTTAACAATTCTGATGCGTATAAAGATTTTTGTGTAAAATTTGATTTAAACGAAGAACAGTTAGCAAAACTATTAGAATTATGTAAAAAAAATGGCATAGATGTTTTTGATGAATCTGCTCAAAAACAAGTTAATGAATTAATAAATAATATAAAATTAGAAACTTCTAAAACTTCTGAAACATCCGAAATTCAGGAAATTAAAACTGAGACTCCTGAACCGCAAAAAGCTACTGGTGTAAGTCATGCAGAATTTGTAAAATTATCTAAAGAACAAAAAGTTGAAGTTTTAGTTCAAGAACTTGCAAAGAATAAATTTTTGTATGGCGATAGTGATAACAGAAAAACAGAAGAAGATTGGAATGCGTTATCTGAAGAAGATAGAAA
>JAGBOW010000078.1 GCA_017633675.1 bacterium
ACATAGTATTTATAACAAAATCGCAGATGCATGTTTGAATACAAAACAGCATAAATATATTAAAGAATTAAATGCATCACTTAATGAAGCTTATGATTATATAGTTATGAAATTTAATCCTATGCATTCGGCTTACAATACGGCTATGCAAAGAGGCTATGAATTATTAGGGCAGTTGCACAGCCTGAAAATTATGTTAGAAAAATTGCAATAAAATAATTTTTCCTGATATTAAAATAATGTAAAAATTTCTTCTCCTCTTTGAATTTATACTATAATTGAGTAAAAGAGGAGAGAAATTATGATAGACAAGACAGCAGTTATACATCCGTCAGCAAAAATAGCTGATGATGCGATTATAGGACCTTATGTTGTTATAGGGGAAAATGTTACAATAGGACATAGAACAAGAGTTATTGCAAATGCTTATATAGAATTTGCCGAAATCGGAGATGATTGTACGATTTCTCCTTTTGCAACAATAGGTTCTGAGCCTCAGGATTTAGGTTACAAAGGCGAACCGACAAAAGTTGTAATCGGAGACGGCACAATTATCAAAGAAAATGTAACAGTTCACAGAGGAGCGGCTTGCGGTGATTTTACGACAAGAATAGGTAAAAAATGCCTTCTTATGGTTGGTTCTCATATCGCTCATAATTGCGTTTTGGAAGATCAAGTTATATTGGCAAACTTAGTAACTCTTGGCGGGCATGTTCATGTCGGTTTCGGCGCATTTGTCGGCGGAATGAGTGTATTCCATCAGAATATCAGAATTGGTGATATGGCTATAATAAGCGGATTTTCGGCTTCACGTCAAGATATTTTACCGTATTCTAAAGGTGAAGGTCGTCCTCCCGTTCCAAGAGGCTTAAATGTTATTGCAATGAAACGCAGAGGAGTAACTCAGGAAATCAGAACTCACGTAAATGAAGCATTTAAACTTTTGATTTCGGAAGATTTGAACACAACTCAGGCAATTGAAAAAATTAAAGCCGAAATTCCAATGAATGAATATATTGAGAAAATGATTGATTTTGTTCAAACTTCAAAACGGGGGGTTTTGCTGAAAACTCACAAATCGGGACATGAAAGTTTAGAAGATTAATATTTGTGAAAAGTGAAAGGTGAGAAGTGAAAAGTCGTTTTCGCTCGCTACGCTCGAAAATATATTTTGCACAAAGTGCCGATAAGGTCTTTTCACGTTTCACATCTCACTTTTCACTTATTTAAAATCGAAAGGAAATCTTAAAATGCGCACAATTTGGGATAAATATGCAGAAGTTCTGGTTGATTATTCAACTAATGTTCAAAAGGGTGATTTGGTTCAAATCAGAGCCGCAAGTGTTTATGCAAAAGATTTGGTAAAAGCAGTTTATAAACGTGTAATCGAAAAAGGTGCTCACCCGATTATGAGAACATCTTTTGAAGATTTTTCGGATATTTTTATAAAATATGCTTCTGATGAACAGTTGGATTATATCGACCCGATTGTAAAACTTGAATATGAAACGATAAATAAATTCATTTCAATCGGTGCGCCTATGAATACCAAAAATATGGCTCGTGCGGATTTAAATAAACTCTCCAGACGCTCAAAAGCATCACAGATTTTATCAAAAATGTTAATGGAACGTTCCGCTAAAGGGGAAGCAAGCTGGGTTGTGGCTGATGTTCCGACACACGGTTTAGCGCAGGAGGCAAAGATGTCGTTTGACGAATATTCGGAATTTTTGTTTAATTCCTGTTATTTAAATTTAGATGACCCTGTTGCTAAACTCAGAGAACTTGACGAAAAACAAACCAAATGGGCAAATTATCTTAATAATGTTAAAAAAGTCAGAATTGTCGGGGACAGAACAGATATTACATTCGGAGTTGAAGGCAGAAAATGGATTAGCTGTTCCGGGTTAAACAATTATCCTGACGGAGAAGTTTTTACTTCTCCTGTAGAAGATGATGTTAATGGTGAAATTTACTTTGATTTTCCTCAAAATTACAGAGGAAACTCCGCAACGGGAGTTCATTTATGGGTTGAAAATGGCAAAATTATAAAATTTGAAGCTGATACCGGAAGAGATTATTTGGAAGCAATGCTTAATATGGACGAAGGTTCAAAAAATATCGGGGAAATCGCAATCGGAACAAATGATGAAATCCAAGAAGTTACCGGAAATATTTTGTTTGACGAAAAAATAGGCGGTTCAATTCATATGGCTGTTGGTGCATCATATCCGGAAACAGGCGGTAAAAATGTATCGGGCTTACATTGGGACATGATAAAGAATATGAAGAATGACGGCAAAATATTCGCTGACGATATTCTTATATATGAAAATGGGAAATTTATAATATAAAATGGATATATCTAAATTTTGTAAAACTTATAAATCTGACATTATTTGTATTTCATTAATACTCTTAATATTCTGTGTATGTTCGTATTTATTATGGGGGTATTTTGGAAGTTTGTTATACGATTGCGGTAGAGAAGCATATTTGCCCCAATTAATGCTTGAAGGGAAAATTCTGTTTAAAGATATTTTTGGAATGTATAATCCTCTTTCATATCAGATAAATGCACTTTTATATATGATATTCGGAATTAATACAAATGTATTATATTTTGCAGGAACTGTAAATGCGTTTTTAACATTGATTTGTTTGTATTTTATAAGCAGACAATTTATGAATGAAAAATACTCTATGGGAATTGTGTTTTTTATTATGACAACTATTATTTTTAATTCCCATGATTGCACAAATAATGTTTTCCCGTACGCTTTTGCAATGGCTTATGCAACTACTGCAATGTTGTATTCTGCCTTTTTAGGACTTTTGTATTTGACAAAACAAAAATCTGTGTATATTATCTTGAGTTTTTTGTTACTTGGAATTTCTTTGGCTTGCAAGCCTGAATATGTGTTGTGTGTAATCACACTGATATCATTGATGATTTATTACAAAGAAAAACCTAAAGTTTGGATATTTTCAATTTTATTATTTTTATTACCTACAATTCTGAGTTATGTAATACTATTTCTGCAAGGTTTTACAACTTATGATTTTATAAAATATATAGATTTTATTAATAATTTTTTTGCGACAAAGGAACAGCAAAATTATAACCTTTTTCTTTTAGGCAATGATTCATATCTTGATATGTTTTTCTATTTTGGTTCATTTTCTATATTTGTAGTTGTTATACCTGCATTTTTATCAAAATTCATAAAACAAAACTAATATATATGTTATTTTATTTGTTATTATAGAAATAGTATCTTTAATAATTTTATCCAAATATGTTATTTTCCCTCAAATTTGTTTATCCGGAATTTGTATTTTGTGTTTTTATATTTGCTTCTTAGCTATAAAAAATAAAAATATTTTACTTATTTATTTGTTAATATTTTCGATTCTTGCTTGTGCAAGACTAAAATTTGTTTTAATTTCCAGCTATGCTTGTTATATGGGCTTGTTAGCCTTAACGGTTTGTTTAATATATTTATTCAAATATATCAACACAAAATTTTTCGATACTTATTGTAAAAAAATTATAATGTTATCACTTATTTTGTACGGCACAATTGCATCAGGTGCAAATATTTATGTAAAATATCATTATATCAAAATCAATTCTTCTGATGAGAAAACTGTATTATATGCTTTCAAAAGAGTTGCAATACCTTATAACAACACGATAGACTGGATAATAAAAAATACTAATCAGAACGATACTGTTTTGGTACTGCCCGAAGGTCTTTTTATAAATTATATTACTAAACGCCCGACAAATCCAAAATATTATCATCTTATCCCTAATCATATCAGCGCACTGGGTGAAGATAATATTGTAGAGGACTTGAGTAAAAATCTGCCGGATTATTTTGTGCTTAATAATGCATCTTATATTGCTTACGGTGCAGAATATATTTGCAAAGATTTCGGATATAAAATTTGTAAATTAATAGACGATAATTACAATTTGGTACAAATATTCAATTCACCTAAAACTACGGAAAACATTACACCGTTTAAAATGGCAATATTTGAATTGAAAAATAAATAACAGTATAATTAAATTTGCAATCTCATCATTTTATATGATTTGCGGTAAAATCCTTAAAATTATAATTTTATAGAAGGGGGTAGTTTATGCCTTTAAGAGTTTTATTTTTGATTTTAGCATTTTTAATTTTTACTAACTTAATTATTATGCTTTTAAACATAATATTTAATAAGAATTTATACAAAACACACGGGAAATTAATCTTGACCTGCTACAGTATTTTTGCATTAATTCTTGTGATTTTGTATTTTGTATTATCATTTGCAAGCATAAAATAGGAGAATTTTATTATGAACGAAAACAGATTTATAGCACCGGCTATAATTATTGCACTACTTATCGTATTTATCGGATTTTTTAACCCGATAGCCATTGTAGGTGTAGGTGAAAGAGGGGTTAAGGTAACATTGGGCAGAGTTTCTGATGAGAGTTTTACGGAAGGTATTCACCTTGTAATGCCGTTTATTTCGGCAATTAAAAATATGGATGTAAAAACTCAAAAGAATTATGTTGAAACATCAGTTTATACAAAAGATATTCAGCAGGCAAGAATTACTTATGTTTTGAACTACAATTTACAGCCTGAAAATGCTCATAAAATGTACAGGGAAGTCGGTATGAACTACCTTGATACAATTGTTACCCCTGTTGTAGAAGGTACAATAAAAGATATTATCGGTAAATGGAATGCTCAGGATTTAATAGCAAACAGAGAAAGGGCAACTCAAGAGATTTTAATAAAATTGCAAGATCAATTAACACCTAAATATGTAAATATAACAGATTTTCAAATGACTGCTATTGCATATTCAAGTGTATTTGAAAAAGCTATTGAAAACAAAGTAACTGCAGAACAAGAAGCTTTACAGGCAAAAAATAAAACAGTTCAAATTCAAGAAGAAGCGAAACAGAAACTGATTTCTGCAGAAGCTGAAGCAAAATCAATGACAATTAGAGCAAATGCCTTGACAAAAAATAAAGCATTGGTAGAATATGAAGCAGTCCAGAAATGGGACGGCAAATTACCTGAATATATGCTTGGCGGTGCAATGCCGTTTATTAATATCGCTGCCAAAAAATAACATTATGAGTTAGCTTTTTATAAAATCAGTCTGAATAATTTTTTATTCAGGCTGGTTTTTATATATTATTCTATAAATTATTTATGCTTGGTTAAAACTTGATAAAATTGAATATTTTTTATAAAATTATTTTATGAATAAGATTAAACTGAGAGATTTTGAAATTGGCGGGGATAGGTTGACGATTTTAGCAGGCCCTTGTGTTGCCGAAAGTCAGGAAATTTTGGACGAAACCGCTAAAGGTTTAAAAGAAATTACGCAGAAATTGGGGATTAATTTTGTCTTTAAATCCTCTTTTGACAAAGCAAACCGCTCTTCTATAACATCATACAGAGGTCCCGGATTAGAAAAAGGCTTGAAAATGCTTCAGGAGGTTAAAGAGAAGTTTGATGTACCTATCGTAACTGATATTCACACTCCCGATCAAGCTGAGCCTGTCAGCAAAGTTGCTGATATTATTCAAATTCCAGCATTCTTGTGCAGACAAACAGATTTACTTATTTCTGCGGGGAAAACCGGTAAAATCGTAAACATCAAAAAAGGACAATTTTTAGCACCCGAACAAATGGGTTCTTTGGTAAAAAAAGTTGAAGATAGCGGAAATCATAATATTTTATTGACGGACAGAGGTTGTACTTTCGGTTACAACAATTTGGTTGTTGATTTCAGAGCCATTCCGATTATGCAAAGTTTTGGATATCCTGTTGTGTTTGATGCAACCCATAGTGTTCAGCTTCCAGGTGCACAGGGAAATTGCTCAGGCGGGGACAGAAGATTTGTTCCGACACTTGCGAAAGCTTCAATGGCTTCAGGTGCAAATGTTTTATTCTTTGAGGTTCATCCTAATCCTGATAAGGGTTTATGTGACGGACCGAACATGATTGCTTTGAAAGATGCGGAAGATCTTTTCAAAATATGTAGAGAAATATTTGATTTGGTAAGAAAATAATGATTATAAAAACTTACACAGCCGGATTTTTAGAAAATAACATGTACCTTGTTCTTGATGAAAAATCAAAGAAAGGGATATTGATTGATGCAACTGAGTGTTTATCTGAAATTATTGAAGATGCAAAAGGTTATGATATCGAATATATTTTGCTTACTCACGGGCATTTTGACCATATTTTGGGCTTAAATGATTTTAAAAAAGCACTTAACTCAAAGGCGGTAATCAATCAGAACGATTTGGTTATATCCGATAACGTAAACGAATTTACGCGTCTTTTTAATCAACCTGACACTATTCCTCCCGTTTACGAAAAATTTGTCAAAGACGGTGATGAATTGGCGGTCGGAAATTTAAAAATAAAAGTTTTGGCAACTCCGGGACATACAGAGGGCGGGGTTTGCTACATTATTGACGACAAAATGTTTTCGGGGGATACTTTATTCAGAGAAAGTGTCGGAAGAACGGATTTGTTCGGCGGTGATTTCGCAAAACTGAAAGACAGTATTAAAAATAAAGTTTTGAAACTGAATGATAATATTACTGTCTACCCGGGACACGGCCCGACAACAACGATAAAACATGAAAAGAAATACAATGAATTGAGGTAGAGCATGAAAGAACAGCTTGAAAAAATATATGAAAATGCAGAAAAAGATTTGTCTCAAGTTTCAACAATTGCAGAACTTGACGAAATCAGAGGAAAATATTTGAGCCGTAAAGGTGAATTTAATGAGATTAAGAAAAATCTTAAAAATTTATCTGACGAAGATAAAAGAATTGTCGGAGCTTTGGCAAACGAAATTACGCAAAAACTTGAAAATGCTCTGAAATTAAAACATGATGAGTTTTATAAAAAAGAATTGAATGAAAAATTGATGAAAGAAAGAATTGACATAACTTTACCGGGGAAATTCATACCTCATGGCAGAGTTCACCTTTTGACATCTACAACAAACGAAATTACATCAATTTTTCAGAGTTTGGGATTTTCGGTTGTTCCTCAGCATGATGCACCAGAAGTCGAAACGGAATATTTCAATTTTGATGCTTTGAATGTTCCGAAAGATCACCCTGCACGTGATGTTCAGGATACTTTCTATACCGAAATTGCACCTAATGTCGTTTTGAGAAGTCAGACATCAAACGCACAAATTCATGCTATGGAAGGCAAAAATCCGCCAATCAGAATCATTTCTCCGGGCAGAGTTTACAGAAACGAAAATATTAATGCACGTAAAAACAACTTTTTCCACCAGATTGAGGGATTGTATGTGGATAAAGACATCACTTTCGGTGATTTAAAGGGAGTTTTGAACGAATTTATCAGAATATATTTCGGTTCAAGCCGTCCGACAAGATTCAGAAACAGTTTCTTCCCGTTCACCGAACCGTCTGCGGAAGTTGACGTACAGTGTATAATGTGTGAGGGTAAAGGCTGCAGAACATGTTCGGGTACGGGCTGGCTGGAAGTTTTGGGATGCGGAATGGTCGACCCGAATGTATTGAGAGAAGTCGGCATTGATCCTGATATTTATACGGGATTTGCATTCGGAATGGGTGTAGAACGTCTTGCAATGCTGAAATATGCCGTTGATGACATAAGATTGTTTTTCAATAATGACGAAAGATTTTTGAAACAGTTCTAAATCTTTCCCATACTTCTGAGGTATTTATATGTCATGGCGGTTGTTTGTTCGTCGGTTTTGAGTTTGGAGATAATTTTTTCTAATACTTGTTCGTAATTGTTTATGTTTGAGAATTGAAAGAGTTCGGCAATTTCTACATCAAGTGCCTGACTGATTTTGACAATGTTTTCAGGTTTTGGAAAAGACAGACCGTTTTCAATGCGCGAATAATTTTCGGGTTGAATATTTATTATTTCAGCTAACTGTTCTTGCGTCAAATTCTTTTGCCTGCGCAGTGTTCTTAGTCTTTCTCCAAACATCTTTTTCATATTTTCATTAAACCCCTTTTTTCTATTTCAATTAACAATTTGTTACATCAGATAAATTGATGTATTGCATTAATTTGATAATGTGTTACAATAAGAATATAAGATTTTATTGATGTAAGAAAGGATATTTTATGAAAAAAGGGTTCACTTTAGCGGAAGTTTTAATAACACTTGGTATAATAGGAGTTGTAGCAGCGATAACGCTTTCAACTTTAATTAAAAATTATCAGAAACATGTTTGGGTTAATCAGCTAAAAAAAGAATATTCAATTTTGAGTCAGGGATTTCAAAAGATGATGGCAGATGATGGGGTAACACAGCTTTCCGATACAACTGTTTTTGGTAAAATCCAAAATGGTTGTACCGCTTATCATGACATAGAAAGTGCTGATTGTAAAGATTTTTTGAATGAATTTAAAAAATATTTTAAAGTAATATCTATAGATAAAGATAGTGAATACAAAATAAGAAAAAAAGATAGTAGTAATTATTATACATACAATGAAAATATTATAAAATTGGCAGATGGGAGTTTTCTAATTTATCATAATTTTTCAAAGAATGGAAATGATACAAGGTTCGATTTAGATATTAACGGGAAAAAAGGTCCAAACACATATGGCAGAGATATCTTTTATTTTAATTATCGTAATAACGGGAAAATGGTCCCATTAGGTTCAGCAGAAGGGGCACATTATTGGAAAACTGCTCAATTTTATTATGGTCTTAGTTGCGGTAAGGATAGTGAAAATGGCGATTGGGGCGGTTGTTTGGCACGTATAATCGAAGAAGGCTGGAAGATGAATTATTAATTATCTTAATCCAGAATTCTCACACCCATTCCCGAACCTCTTTGGGTGTTTCTGTGTATTTGTCTGTGATTATCCGCATAATCATAATTATCACCCGTACCCGACATTGCTCTTTCCGCTTCAAAATAATCCATATATGCGGGATCCATCGCCGGTGTAAAACCTGTCGGAGTGCCGATAAATTGGTTCATAAAATTTCCCATAATCATATTTCTCCAATTGCTTCCCGCAGAACCCGTAAAAACAGGTCTTTGATATTGCGGACGATTTACATGCGGATTTGAGTACGCTTTGTAATTTTGCGATGCATTTTTTAAAAGCATAACTCTTTCATCTAATGTTCCCATCTGGCAGGCTCCGAAAACTTTCCGTTCAAGTCTTTCCAGACGATTTTCCGTCGTATCGTAATCGAATGTCTGATGAAAAATTTTTCTCTCCAATCTCTTTATATCAGATGTATTAGAAACAAAAACCGTTTCACCACTCAAATCCGATACGGGAAAATAACTTCTTGCATAAGATACATTTGCCGTAATTAATACAATAAAAACAAAAAATAAATATTTCATAGTAACCTCATTAAAAGATTAGAATAAACATCTTTTAACGACATTGGACATTCGGACAATAAAAAGCATATTTTATGCTAAAATAAAATCGGAGAGGAAAAATGAAAAAATTTTTTATATTATTCTTATTTATAATAACTTTTGAATGTGTTTGTTTTGCCGACAATAATGTGTTTTCCGCAGAAACAGGTGTAGTGAAAAGTATAAATTATGTTGATATTGAAGAAAATAAAATTTCGGAAGACGAACCCGTTAAACAAATTGTTACCGTTGAAATTTTGACAGGCGACTTTAAAGGTACGCAAAGAATTATTGATAATATGCTGACAGGAAATCCCGCCTACGATATTCCGCTTAATAAAGGGGATAAAGTAATTCTGCATATCGAACCCAACGGTGAAAAAGTCAGCGGGCCTGATGATTTAAACTATTATATTGCAGATATAAAAAGAGATACCCAAATATGGCTTTTTGCAGGACTGTTCGCACTTTTATTAATTATAATCGGTAAGAAAAAGGGATTGAGAAGTATTGTTTCAATAATTGCAACAGTCGGATTGATATTCTTTTTAACGGTTCCTGCTGTTTTGTCAGGGGTTTCACCGATATTATCCGCGATTATAACAGGAATTTTATCCACAATAATAACAATATATCTTGTTGGCGGATTTAACTCAAAAAGTACCTCCGCAATAGCGGGAACTTCTACAAGCCTGATTTTTGCGGGATTTATGTCTGTTTGTGCCATATATCTGGCAAATTTAACAGGATTTGCGGGTGAAGAAAATATGTTTCTTTATTCCGCAAGACCTGATTTGGATTTTACGGGATTACTTTCCGCTTCAATGATAATTGCGTCCTTAGGAGCTTTAATGGATACCGCAGTTTCTATTTCAAGTACAATTAATGAAATTCATGAAACCGATAAAACCCTAAACACCGCACAACTTTTTAAATCAGGAATGAATGTAGGAAAAGATATAATCGGAACAATGTCAAACACCTTGATTTTGGTCTATTTGGGAAGCTCTTTACCGCTTGTTCTTTTATCAAGCAATATAGATTTGTACAAGTTTTTTAATCTTAATCAGGTTGCAACGGAAATATTATCGGCATTAATCGGCAGTATAGCGATTTTGGCTTGCGTTCCGATAACCGCAATAATATCTTCCGTATTAATAAAAAAATATTCAAAAAAAACCAAATTTAACATGGAACAAATTGATATTAATGAAAATTAGTAGCAAAAATTTATTTTATCGGTTTTATATTTTGTATGGAAATAAGTTTCACATCACTATTAACACCTGTTACATCAAATGAATTTGCAAAAAGAACAGCTTCCGTTAATCGGGACGGAGTTGTTGATTATCCATGGAGTATTGCATCAAGCAGAGTTGCAAAAGATGTTATTACATACAGAATTTGTGATTGCTCTGCATGTTTAATTACTGACGGAGAAAAAGCTTTATTAAAACATTTACTGCCGGCTAATGAGGACAATCACAATTTTAAAAAAGTTTTTAAATTTATATCGGATAATATGGATTTGAACAATCCGAATTTACAGGCTGTTTTAGTCGGTTCTAAACCGACAGCACCAAGCAGAGATATTTTTAATAAATTTTTGGAATTATTAAATGGTTTACATATTCCAACTACAATACTAAAAGACGGCAAAGGGCCAACTCATATTGCATATCGAACCTGCACAGATGAAGTTTTGATATCAAATCCCAAAATAGACCAACTTTTAAATAAAAAAGCAAATAATAGAGATGCGATATATAACGGATTTGAATATGTAAAAATCTCAAATTGCGACTATATATAAAATCAGGTAGCAAAATTTTTTTTTACGGGTTTATAATAATATCAGTAAAGGGGATTTTATGATAATTACAAATAATCAACCAAATAATATAAATACAAATAACAGTTTGGTAACATTCGGAAAGAATATGTTTGCATTAAAAAGTTCTTCTAAAATTTTTGGCGGTGCAAGAGAAGTATTCGGAAGAAGCAATCCGATTTCACATTATGAAAAACAACATTACATAAACAGACTTTTCAGATTTGATGCATTAAAAAGGAATAATGTTATTACACCTGAGTTTTTAAACAAGAATTATTCATCAGAAGGTATGAAGCTGATGGAAACATTCCTGAGAGACTATTGTCTACGTAAAGATGTTAAATCTCTTTCTCAAAATCAAAGTGAAATGCTTCTTGATATTTATAATTCAACGACAAAGGAAAATTCTGATGTCAGAACGGGTATTTTAAAGATGTTTAAAAGACCGAAACTTGAACAATATCCTCAAGTCGGCATTATTCAGAATGAAATTACCCAAATGTCAAAATTGTTTGAGAGGGTTGATAAAGATAAACAAACCAAAAGCTTTATAGAAAAATCCGTTGAGTCGCATATTCCATTTGAATATATTGCTGAAATAAATGAAATTATAGATAAATTCGGAGCAAAAAAATTGGATATTTTCTTTGATAATTTTACCGAAGTTATGACAAAAACAGAGCCTGCTGAAAGATTATCCGCTCTGGAAAAAGGATTAACCGACCCTTTTTATGAATCGGTAAGTATGCGGGAAAATAAACGAACTTTAAAAAGATACAGAACTCCTGACAATGAAGGTTTAGTTTCTAAAGCATATAAAACTGTTCAAAATTTTTATAATAAATTGAAGTTTAAATTTTCCAAAGATTAATTTTTGTTTTAATTGTTAAATTAAAGTTAATTTTAACGAATTTTATCAAAAACAGATACATAATATAAATGTTAGATGAATGAATTAAAAAAGAAAGGAGAACATCATGAAATTTTTAATCAGAAAAACACCTGACAATTTTATTAAATCTGTCAATGATGAAATCAGTTCTATTTTAAACAGAAATTTTAACAGTTTATTTCCGGAATTTGTTAACTACGAAAATACTGCGGAAAAATTTTCAATGCCTGTAGAACTCCACGAACACGAAAAAGAATATTGCGTAAAAGCAGAAATGCCGGGTATTAAAAAAGAAGATCTTGATATTGATTTAGACAAAAACTACATCACTATTAATGCCAAAAAAGAGGAAGAAAAAGAAGAAAGCGAACACAACTTTAAAAAATCCGAATTCAAATACGGAGAATTTGCAAGAACGATTTACTTCCCTGAAGAAATTGATATCGATAAAACAACAGCAAAACTGGAACACGGTATCTTGAATATCAAAGCTCCTAAAAAAGAGATTAAAAAGGAAACGACTAAAAAACTTGCAGTTAACTAATATTTTAAATGCCGGTTTAGAATGGCATAAGAACCTGATATTAGAGGGTTAGATGAACAGAGAATTAGTCTTTTAACGTAAATATATACTAAAAGCCTCCCTTTTAAGGGAGGTGGTACGTAGTGCCGGAGAGTTTTTATAAAATCAGTAGACATTTTAAATGGCGATAGGACTATAAGGCGATAGGGCGATAAGGCCTTATCGGGGAATAAACAAATAAGCGAATAAGTCGTTATCAATTTAAAATTATTTGTCATCGCGCACTTGTTGAGCAATCTGTATTGTTAAAATAAAAAAGATCGCGGAATTTGTTTACACAAATCCGCGATGACAAATTTTCTTTAACAGATGACT
>JAGBOW010000079.1 GCA_017633675.1 bacterium
ATTATCCGAACCGTTTGCAAATCTTACATCAGCTATTAAGTAAGGTTTTGTTGGTGTTTTCCAATCTCCGTCAAACGATTTTGTCGGAACTTTCATAACAATTTCGCCCTGATGATCCTCAAAATTGTTTATGTATAGTAAAATATCAGCATCATATGGTTCTGCAACTTCGCACCCTGCAAGTTCCAGTTGTCCTAAAACAGATTTTTCTATCGAAACATCTTCGTAATTCGAGATTAAATGTTTATGTTCGGGGGCAAGAAAAATTGGAGCGATTTTAGGTTTTTTGTTTATGGCACGTGCTAAAAGTGTCATCGGTATTTCATCTGCGCCTGTTTTTACAAATCCGCCCAGCTTTTCAAGCTCTTTTGCTTCCATAACGTTTAAACCGTACTCTGCGCAATCATCTTTTGAAAAAACAAGCGTGTCAAAAAATCCCTCTTTTTTCCATTCAAGATAAATTTTATTTATCTCAAAATTTCGTTTTCTTGTTTTTAGGTAATCATTTAAAATTTCCTGCAGAATATCGGTTTCTGTTGTACCGTTTTTGTGAAAATTGTATGAATATTCAAAGATTTTTTTACCCCAATCACACCAATACTCTTTTTCTTCCTGATTAAAGTTGTTGTTGGAAATTCGCATAATGCTTGAAAATGCGTAAATTTTGGCGTTTTTTTCTTCCAAAATCTTTTTCAATTCAAAAATTCTTTCCTTAATTTCATCAAAACTATAATTGCATCTGCGTGAAGAAATTAACCCGCCATAAGCTATTGTATCAAGACAAATTACAACTGCATCGATATCTTTAAGGTTTTTCAACCACTCAAAAATTGCATTAACATCAGAATATTCCGTCAATCCGCCCAAAAATTTCCGTTCCGGCAAAATCAAATTTATATTTTTATCAATATCCGCAATCTGTTTTGGCAGAAGGTAACAAACAGGACGGTTGTCTATCGGAATAAAAGCTATATTCATAAATGTATGTTATCATATAAACGAGGAGCAATCAATGACGGTCGATAAATCACCCGAAAAAATTCAAAAAATGTTTGATACAATATCTGATAAATATGATTTTATGAATAATATTATGTCATTCGGCACTCATTTTTTAATTAAAAAAGATTGTGTAAACCAATTAAAATCAGGTGAAAAAATTCTTGATTTGTGCTGCGGAACAGGTGATTTGACAAGGATTTTGAAAGAAAAACACCCTAATGCGGAAATTTTTGGGGTGGATTTTTCCGAAAAAATGCTTGAAATTGCGAAAAGAAAAGCCCCCACCCTTCCCTCCCCCGTGGGGAGGGTGTCTGAAAGACAGGAGGGGGTTAAATATCTCCAATCCAATATTACAAATCTTCCTTTTGAAGATAACTCTTTTGATATAATAACAATCGGTTTCGGCTTGAGAAATATTGAAAATTTTGATGATGCATTGAGTGAGATTTACAGAGTTCTAAAAAAAGACGGACAATTTATGCACCTTGATTTCGGGGAAAAGAATTTTTTAAACAAAATGTTTGATAAAATTATTTTGAATTTGGTTAATATTTTTATGAAAAATAATGAAGCATATTCATATCTTGTTAAATCAAAACAAGAATTTTTTGCGCCTGATGAATTGATTAAAATTTTTGAACAAAAAGAATTTAAATTTTTGAAGCGAAAAGATTATTTTTTAGGTGCAATTTCTTGTCAGATAATGGGTAAATAGCTTAATAAAATACATACCGGCAAATAAGATTTATAAAAGAGTTATATTATCTCTTGTGATAATAGCATCATAGTTTTTGAACCCAAGAATATCCATTATGTTGTCTGAATGTCTGCCGATTAACTTTTGGCAGGATTCGGAGTCATAGTTGACTATTCCTCTGGCAATTTCATTTTGCTGTTCATCCAAAATAGAGATTACATCACCTTTTTTAAATTCGTTTATAATACTGACAACACCTATCGGGAGCAAACTTTTTTGAGCCAATAGCGCCTGTTTTGCTCCGTCATTAACAATAATTTTTCCGATAATATTTGTTGCATAGCCAATCCAGCGTTTTTTATCAGACATTGTTTCTTTTTGCGGTAAAAACATTGTTCCGACATTTTCGCAGTTAAAGATTTTGTTTATTATAAAAGGAATTTTCCCGTTTGCGATTAAAACTTTTCCGCCAAAACGTGTAACCATTCTTGCCGCTTCTAATTTGGTTCTCATTCCGCCGCGACCGCCTGATGAAGCATCTGTTCCGAGTGCCATAATATCATCTGTTACTTCTTCAACTTTCCTTATAATATTGGCATTGGGATTTTCTTTTGGGTTAGAGTCATAAAGACCTTCAATATCAGAAAGAATTACCAATAAATCCGCATCAAGTTCACTTGCAACTAAAGCGGAAAGTTTGTCGTTATCGGAAAAACATACTTGCATGTGTTCAAACTGCGGATCAACTTCTATTGTTGAAACTGTATCATTTTGGTTAATAATAGGCACTACACCAAGTTCTAACAGTTTATTCAGAGTTGTTCTGAGGCTTAAATAGCGTTTTCTCAAAGAAAAATCGTCTTCTGTTAAAAGAATTTGAGAAGATACAAGTCCGTATGTGTCAAATCCGCTTTCGTAAATCGACATTAGTTTGCCCTGGCCGATTGCGGCACAAGCCTGTTTGAGTGCAACACCTTCCGTACTTTCAAGTCCCAAGCGTTTTTTGCCTAAACCTACTGCGCCTGAAGTTACAACAATAACTTCTTTCCCTTGTTTTACAAGATGCGACAAATCTTCAATAAATGAAAAAATCCTCGGGAGTGATACGTAACCGTCATCTCCTCTTAATACATTTGTTCCAAATTTAAAAACTATACGTTTTGCATCAATAAATTCTTTTCTTTCCATAATTCAAATTATACATCAAAATTGTAATTATGATTTTTTGACTTTTTAGAATTTATCATTAACTGATAAATATGAGCATTATGGAGTTGTTAAATTTTAATAGGGTTTGTAATCATACACATGTCAGTCCTGAAGTTGATTTTGCATACTGTCCCGATTGCGGTGAGTTGATTGAAAATCAATGGTATCTGGTTAGATGCGCCTGCTGCGGGGTCAAACTTAGAGGAATGGTTAGAAACGGTGAAATTGTTCCCGAAAAACATTTTTGCCATAATTGCGGAACGAGAGAATATGTTGTTGAGAGGATTAACAAGATAAATTTTGTCGACATAAGTTATGCCGTTCTTATAAAATCCGTTGTTCAAAATGAAGATATTGACATAACTCAAAGTTGGGTTGACTTTAAAACACCAAACTACAGACCGAAACTGATTGGGCAGTTATAGATTTTGTCGGGTGGGTATACCAATTTTCTTTCTGCTTCCTAAAATCTGCCCTGCTTATTGTCTTGGAGTTTAAAAAATACATCATAAAAAAACACATCAAAATAAATATTATGATGTATTATTCTGGAAAACAAAGAATAGTGCCGATTTTCACCACCCTAAAAATTAAAAAATACATCATTTTGAGGACTGGACAAATCGTGAAAAGTATTGTAAAATGTATATGTTAGAAAATAATACATCAAAATATTTATTTTGATGTGTTTTTTTATGATGTATTTTTTAAACTCCAAGACAATAAGCAGGGCAGATTTTAGGAAGCAGAAAGAAAATTGGTATACCCACCCGACAAAATCTATAACTGCCCAATCAG
>JAGBOW010000080.1 GCA_017633675.1 bacterium
CCCCCCCCCGTTAACATTTCTTAACATTCGCATATTCTCAAACTCCTTTCCTTGTGAATATATTTCTTATTATAAACTATTTTTTAAATTTTTCAAGTGGCTGCACAAGCAAACAACTTTCTGAGCTTATCGGCTGTGATGCATCTTATATAAGCAAAGTAGAAAACGGCAGAATTATTCCTCCGCTTGATAAAATAATATTAGTAGCAGATTATTTCGGTGTGGAATTTACAGAACTTTTCAAATAAAAAATCTCCCGTTGGGAGATTTCTTAATATATAATATATTTAAATTATGCAATATCTTCGTATTCTGCCGGATTATTTAACAAATCATAATTTATTTCATTTTCATTATCCGCAATAGCTGCAGCCACAACGGCATCTGATGTTACATTTACAAGAGTTCTCATCATATCCGTAATTCTTTCTATCGTAAATAAGAATGCGAAGCCTGCAACCAATTGTTCAGGGCTTAATCCCATGCCGTTAAGAATTAATGCAATTGTAATTAATCCTGCACCCGGAATTCCTGCGCAAGTTGATGATGCAACAATTGCAAGAAGAGCTATTTCAACAATCAAAAACGGAGTCAGGACAACACCGTATGCCTGAGCCAAAAATATTACCGCAACGGTCTGTAATAATGCTGTTCCGTCCATGTTCAACGTTGCACCCAACGGAAGTACAAAGCTTGAAATCTTATGAGAAATTCCTCTTTTTTCACAGCATGCAATTGTCAAAGGTAAAGTCGCCGAAGAACTTGCCGTTCCGAATGCTACCATCATTGCCTCAGCAATTGCGGAATATAACATCCAAATGTTTACTTTTGAGAAAAACCTTAAAAATAAAGGATATATAATAAAAAGTTGAATCATAAAACCGACAAATAAAATAAGTAAATATTTTGAAATACTGTTAAAGATATCAATACCGAAGCTTGAAACAGCACTTGCCGTTAAGGCGAACACACCGGGAGCCGCCAAGAACATAATCCAATCTGTTATTTTCATTGTTGCCGCAAAAACAGATTCAAAGAATGAAACAATCGGTCTGTTTACATCACCGACTTTTGCCAAAGCAACCGCAAAAATCAAAACAAACACGATTATTGCAACCATATTTCCTTCCGCAAATGAATGTATAGGATTACTCGGAAGGAATCCTAAAAATATATTCAATATATTACCTTGTTGTTGCGTCAATGTTGTTGCAACTGATGATTGAACTTCACTTGCTACATTTGCGGTGATATAATGAGCTGCACCTATTCCTGGCTGGAATATAAGCGCAAGAACAGCTCCTATAGTAACAGCGACTGTTGTGATAATTCCGTAATACAAGATCATTTTTGATCCGAATTTTCCGAGCTGTTTGTTATCACCAACACTTGTTATACCTATAATTATTGCCGAAACGACAAGCGGAATAACGACCATTTGAATAAGTCTTATAAATACCTGACCGATAAATGTCAAAACTGCCGATACAACAGGATATTCATGACCATGTAAAAATATACCGACCAAAATACCTAATATAATTCCGAAAAAAATATGCCAATTACGCTTAATACCTAATCCGAGCGCAATCAAAATCTGCATGTGTAATTTCATATAAACCTCTCAATTAAATAATTTTACCTGATAATTATATATCCTCATAAATAAAATAGCAATACAAATTGCGAAAAATCATTCAATTGAGCGAAAAATGATTGATTTTTTAATTAAAAATGATAGTATATAATTTATGAAAAAGGTTGTTTTTTATGAAAATAATATCAGCCCGTTAATATGCGGTTTATTTATGCTTTTCTCATCTGTTGCTTTGACCTTTTATGTATTTTTAAAGCCGATTAAAACGGACGGTTTATTTTTATTCTGCATAATTTTATTTGCAATTTGCGGTTTTTTACTTGTTTTATTTATATTTCTTCAAAAAAAATCCGGACTGCACAGCATAAATATTAATGATTATGAAATCATATTCAGACAATATAACACAAATCAGCAATTGGAAGATGACAGCATAATGCTTAACAACATAGCATCATTTAAAACAACCTTCAAAAACATTATTGATTACGGGAAAACGGGCAATCAGACGCCTTGTATAGAAACAACAATGATAATTAAATGTCATGATGAAACAGAACATAAATTTTTTACAATCATAAATGATAATAAAAAAATAAAACAACTGTTTAAACTTGCCAAGAATATTCCGAATTTTATATACAATGTTGAAACCAATTCACATGAATGGAACGAAAACCTCAGACATATCGCAAATAAAGGACGAGATTTACCAATACATCAATACGTTTCATTATTATTCCACAATCCGAATATTCCGGAGGAACATAAGTTTGTATTCAGAGCCGAAATAATATATATGGGAATACTTTTGTTAATAGTATTAATAATGATTATTTCCATAATAACGGATTTAATAAAATGAACGGTTTTGTGCAATAAAAAATAAAAAAATCGGAACGACAGGATTTGAACCTGCGACCTCTACCACCCCAAGGTAGCACGCTACCAAGCTGCGCCACGTCCCGATTTATTCAATTATCAATAATAAAAATTGCTTTTTTGTGTAAAATCGGGATGACAAGATTCGAACTTGCGACCCCCGCGACCCGAACACGGTGCGCTACCAGACTGCGCTACATCCCGACAATTTTTATTTTATACAATGTGCAAGCAATTTGATTATACCACCAAAATATTTTTTGCAATACGTTTTATTAATCTTTTTACTATTGAGTTTTTTATTTATTTATTATAGGATTAATCACAGAGAGGAAAAAGGGTTATGCTTATTTTAGAAGATTTAAAACTTATAAACGACACAATTAAAGATTTAGCCGAATTTATTCAAAAAGATGACAGTGTAAAAAGTGATTTTCAGGAATACATTAAAACTGTCGGAAATATGAATTTTCAGTCGGCATGTTTTAACTATATATTTGAAAGAAATTTGAATAATAAAAGTATTTTAACTTTATACACCGAAAATACAAAAGAACTTTCCAAAGAAACTAAAAATATTATTAAGGCTCTGGAAAATTCCATTTCATCAATTTTTGAAATTAAAAGGGTGCTTCAAAACGGATTTGACCTTAATAACATTATTAATGAAAAGACTTACGGAGTTGTATCTTTGGTAAAAATGACAACATTCAGAGGCATGGGCTCCGGTCAGTATGTTGTTGCAAGAATTTTTAAATTTGAAGATGCATATTATCTTCTTGAAATTTCGGGAGTTTTACCGACATCACGCCGTGATGATGCATTGAGATATTCTGTCGCAAAGATTATTCAAAATCCTGAACTTGTATATTTTGATAATCCCGAAAAACAGAAAGAAATTGAAAATGAAATCAAAGACATTTATAAGAAATTTACGGAATTTTTCGGAACTGATGAAGTTATCACGACAAACAAATTCGCAGATGATGTAATCGGTGCATTCAACGATTTTGCCGAAGGCGGAGAAAAAGTTGATGTTACTGACAAAATCCAAAATTTGGAAGAATATAAATTTTTTAACGTATCCGAATTTAACAATTCTTACGAAAATTTCCTTGAAAATTCACTTGGAGGTTTTTCTTCTCACAAGGAAATTTATGATGTCGGTATTATTTTTGATAAAGAATTGGGATTATATGCCGTTCCTTTCTTTGAAACATTCAACAAAGTTATTGAAAACCCTGATTCTGTTGAAAATGCAAAAGCATGTGTTAAATTTTTCTTAACCAATGACAAATTTTCGGCAAATATTATAAAGAGAGTTGCCGAAAAACATGAAAACTTTATGGACGTTGTAAACAAACTTATGGGTACAAAATATACACTTGATGAGCTTTTGGAAAAATATAAATCAAGATATCTGGAAAACAAAATATTCTCATCAACAACAGTACTTTATAAATCAAAAGCATTCTCAAAGACACTTGGCATAATAGAGGAAGACTTTGATAAACCTGAGCTTGAAGGAGTTGATTTGAGTAAAATCGGCAGAAATGATCCATGTCCCTGCGGAAGCGGTAAAAAATTCAAAAAATGCTGCGGTGCTAAACTGTAAAAATGGATAAATCGGAATTAAGATGCAGGGCGAAAGATATTCGCAAAACTCTTGATATTGAAGAAATAAGCAGAAAAATTTGCGAAAAAATCAGACATTTTGAAGATTATGAACATGCTCAAAATGTCATGATTTTTTATCCGATAAAATATGAGATAAATCTTCTCGAACTGCTTGAGGATAAAAAGAATTTTTATTTGCCGAAAGTTTATAACAGCGGAAAGTTGAAAAATGAAAGCGGAAAGGAAATATTGGTTTGTCCGTATTCATCAGACTTGAAAAAATCCGAACTGAACATATATGAACCCTGCACGGAACCGATTAATCCTGAAGTTTTGGATTTAATCTTTGTTCCCGCATTAATAGTTGATAAGAACAATTACAGACTGGGTTACGGCGGGGGATTTTATGACAGGTTTTTGATGAAATATCCCGATATAAAGACAATTGTTCCGATTCCAAAAGAGCTGATAACAGAAAAATTACCGCACAGTGAATTTGATGTAAAAGTTGATGAAATTATTTTTCAGTAAAATTTATTCAAAGCCTAATAATTATGTATGCCGAGCAAATAAAAAGGGAAGTCTTTGTCAGACTTCCCGGTTAGTTAAGGATAGGGGTTATAGGTTAAATTATTACACTTACACTTCACATTAGTATTTACACACTACCACTAAGGAATTATTATGCTGTATACTGGGGCTTCCAGTTTTGAACAGCTTTATCTTCGCCTTCTTTTACGGCAGCCAATTCCTGATCAAGCAGTTTTAATTGGGTTTCAAGTTTCAATTTTTCTGCTTGAATTTGTTTTTCTTGTTCATTCAAAAGTTTTTGTTCCCGCTTACCTGCAATTTGTCGCTGTTGTTCATACAAACTCTTGAAGATCCATTGTTGATACATTTGTTGATATGCCGGATTGCCCATTTGACTCATCTGCATCTGAATTTGCGGTCCAAGCATAGCCATTTGCTGCTGAGCACCAAATAGCGAACTGTTGTGCGCATACTGCATATACATCATCTGTCGTCCGAACATTGAACCCGGTGTATTCATCATATCGCTCATGGATACATTTCCGTCCGCAATATTTGATGCATATTGCTGCAAGTCCATCAGCTTTTGCGATAACTGCATTAACCTGAAATTCAGATCGCTTTTCTGACGAGTAATGTCTAATTTTCGGTATGCGAAAATCAATAGAGACATTTTTCTAACTCCTACCTAAATTTAATTAACCTAACCTTTACATGTATATAAAAACATGCAACTTCAGGAAATTGCATGTTTTTGAACGTTTTATTAAGTTTTGTTAATATAATTATAATAAAAAAGACATTGTTACGGACTAATCAGCAACACAAAGTAAACCTAACTGGTTATACATATAATACCAACTATGCATACCATTACTCATCCAGCCATCATATGCCACTCCACCACTTGAGTTGTTACCCCAGAACATACCACTGGTTGGTATCTCAGAGATACAATTTTGATGATTGTTCGTACAATTATGATTATATATATTTTTTAGCTCATCTGGACTTGGCATATGCATGCCGTTTAAACTTGTACATTTGTTCTTGGCACCTGACCAATAATCTTTTCTGTTACTCGAACATACAGACGTATTTCCGTCACATCCTGCATCATACCATGCAATGTAATCAGTACCTTCTGTTACAGGCTCATAATCTGTTCCTACATTTACTACACAACCGACATCAGGAACTTCAAAACCGTTTCTTTCCGAACAGGATATCGTACCTTCGCTGAACTTTGCAATTTTAAAACTTCTGATATCTCTGTTTCTTGTCGCAACCTCACTGTTCGGACTTTTTCCGCCATTTACGTCCATGACAAAATCTATCGCACCCGTTACAGTCGTTGTGTAAGGAAATTGTTTTGTTTTACCGCCACCTACAGGCAAACTTTTTCCGCCTTCGGGAAACTCATATACTGCTGTTCCGACATCAATTGTTTCTGATGCAGGATTGTAATTTAAAATTATTGAAGCACCGTCTGCTAATATCAAACCGACATTGTTAGTTTCTGTAGTTAAAGATAAATTTTTACCCTTTTTGGCTTTTGAAACTTCAAACTCTTCTCCGTCAGACATTGTAACTGTATCAGTAGGCCAACATTCTGCAACATGTTCACTGTCACATCTCTTTGCTATTTTTAAATATTTTTGTAATTCATCAACAAAATTTTCTGTGGAGGAATATTGAGTGTTTAATAGTCCATGTGCCCTCATATGCTCCATAGCTTGTGTGATTTTCTGAGCAATATTTGCCTGTCGTTCGGAATTTATTCTTTCAGTAACATTCTCCATAAACGAAGGTAATGTAATTGCTGCAACAACACCGATTACTCCAAGTGTAATCAAAACCTCAGCAAGAGTAAATGCTTTATAAGTTTTCATATAATCCTCCTTTAAATTGCAAGTTTTATATAAATATTATAACTCATACTGCTAATATTGTCAATATATCTGATAATATTTTGATATAATTATCATTCAGAATGACTAATAGCAATATTTATATAATATTAAAATTAAAACTATGATTACACAGGAACAATTAGGGGCAAAAATTAAGCAAATCCGAAAATCTAAAAAAATTACGCAAGAAAAACTTGCCGAAACGATTAATGTCGATTTCGGCTACATAAGCAAGCTTGAAGTCGGGCAGAATTTCCCTTCAATTCAAACTCTTAACAAAATTGCAGATACATTAAATGTCGATATTTCAGAATTTTTTACATACAAAGACATCAATGAAATTGATTTGAAATCAGAAACCACAAAACTCATAAATAATTTTAATTATGATGAACTCAAAATTATTTATAAGGTTGCAAAATCAATCAGAGCGGTTTAAAGCAAAGGAACTGATGCTATAAGTTTTTAACTTTCTAATCGCCTTACTTAATTCCTTTCTTTCGTTACGACTTTATCAATCAAACCGTATTCCAGAGCTTCCTGAGCTGTCAGGAAATGATCTCTTTCACAGTCCTCTTTTACTTTGTCATAAGGCTGACCGGAATTCTCCGCCATAATGCTTATCAGCATATCCTTCATTCTTAGGATTTCTTTTGCTTCAAGCTCAATATCCGTTGCCTGACCTTGCGCACCGCCTAAAGGCTGGTGAATCATTACCCTTGCATTAGGCAAAGCCATTCTTTTACCTTTAGCACCTGAACATAACAAGAACGCACCCATTGATGCGGCATCTCCAAGACAAATTGTTGAAACATCGCATTTTATCAACTGCATTGTGTCATAAATCGCCATGCCTGCAGTGATTACACCACCCGGACTGTTGATATATAACATAATATCTTTTTCGGGGTTTTCGCTTTCCAGTAACAATAATTGCGCTACAACGGAATTTGCAACTTCGTCATCAATTTCCGTTCCCAAGAATACAATTCTTTCTCTCAAAAGTCTTGAAAAAATATCAAATGAGCGTTCACCACGGGAAGATGCTTCGATTACCGTCGGAACATAGCCCATTATTTTCATGTAAGTTTCCTGATCCATATTTATTCTCCTATTTCCTCTTTATTTTCTTCTTTAATAATTTCAAGTTTTGTAATTCTTGCTCCGTCAATTTCTTTGACAATAAAAGTAAATTCACCCAATTGCGCAGTATCATCAACTTCTGCAAGTCTGCCCAATAATTTTACAACAAGTCCTCCGATTGTATCAACATCTTCATCATCAATTTCATCTTCATTAATATTGAAAAATTCCGCAAACTCATCTAATCTCATTATCGCATTTGCAATATATTTGTTAGGTTCAATTTCTTGAATTTCGTTTTCTTCTTCTTCCTCTTCATCAAATTCGTCCTGAACATCTCCGAAAATTTCTTCAATAACATCTTCCAATGTCAAAAGCCCTGATGTTCCGCCAAATTCATCAACAACAATCGCAATCTGTCCTTTACTTTTCTTAAATTCAAGAACAAGTTTATCCATTGTCATTGTTTCGGGAACTAACAATATATTACGCTGAATTTTTTCAATCGGACAAATTTCATCTTTCAGAGAAAGTGAGAACAAATCTTTAACATGAACAAATCCCGTAATATGGTCTATATCTTCTTCATAAACGGGATATCTTGTGTATTGGCTTTCTGTTGCAAGTTTATTTAATTCTTCAAGCGGAGTATCAATTGAAATACAAATCATATCCGTTCTAGGAACCATAACCTGTTTTGCCGTTAAATCAGAAAATTTGAACACATTATGAAGCATGTCTTTTTCGGTTTCGTTCAACTCACCGCCGTCAAAACTTGCATTGACAAGCATATCAAGTTCTTCCGTAGAATGAACAAGAGAACCCGAATGAGAATGCGGTATATTTAACATTTTCAAAACAAGATTTCCAAAACCGTTCAACAACCAGATAAACGGGCTGAAAATTATTGTCAAAATATGCATTGGTCTTGCAACCCAGAGAGCTGTTTTTTCGGTATATTCAAGTGCAATTGATTTCGGAATAAGTTCACCGATTACAACATGGAAGAATGTAATCAATGCAAACGCAATTGATGCCGAAACCGTATGAGTTGCAATTGCCTGACCTGTATTTGGCAGGAATGTAAATATCGGTTCAATTATTCGTGCCAAAGTGCTTTCGCCAACCCAACCCAAGCCGATACTGGAAATTGTTACACCCAGTTGAACCGCTGCAATAAATTTATCCAAATCTTTAAGGGCTTCCATTGCAATTTTTGCGTTAAAATCACCTTCGTTTACAAGCTGTTCAATACGGGTTTTTCTAACCTTTACCATTGCAAATTCGGAAGCTACAAAAAATCCGTTTGAAAATAATAAAAATGCAATTAAAAATAAATTAAAATATATATTGACGTCCATTTAATTTCCTTTATTTGCCTCCCTTGTTAAAGGGAGGTATCAGCGGAGCTGACGGAGGATTTTTCAACCATCATTCAAATTATAATATATATAATACAAAAAAACAATCCTATTTTTGACTCATTTCTACAGGTTTTAGTTCGGTATAAACCATTGGAGAAAAACCTCTTGTTCTTGATATGGTAATAACTTTATATGAATGAGGATCATTCAAAAGTGACGGAGAAGTTATATGATAAACACCGTTTCTCATAATCTCACCGTTTGTATGTATATGTCCTGCTATAACGGAAACCACATTATCCTGTTTGTCTAACAGTTCAAGATACTCATCTTTGTTATATACTCTGTGAGAATTACTGTCTTTTACCATAATAAGCGGATAATGCTGGAATATCACAACACTTCTTCTTTTGTATTTATTCAGCTGTTTTGTCAACCATTTCATGGTATCTTCTTTAAAATACCCTATGGCACCGGGGATAACTTCTTTTGCACCGTCTGCAACTATAAATACAAATCCGTTTTTCTTGAATACGTAATTAGGCTTTCTTTGATGAAAACGGAAACAGTTATTTCTTGCAACTTCTAAGTATCTGTCTTTTGAAAGCCCTCCGTTTTTATAGACATCATGGTTTCCTATTAATATATAATAAGGAAATTTTAGTTTATTTGCTTTCCGGATAAATTCTTTTAAAGCCTTTTCATTAGGTCTGTCAATATTATCACCGGTAAACATAACAAAAGAAATACCTTTTTCTTTGTTAATTGTTTTTACTGCGGAATCCAAAACTTTTGCCCTGTATTCATCATCAGATCTGTAGTGAACATCAGTAACCTGAATAAATTTGACGGTTTCGGCAAACACCGCACACTGTATAAAAAGCATCACCAAAAAAGTTATGATTAAATTTTTCTTCATTCTATCCTCTTTCCTCTTGATTATACCATAAACTTTATTTTATGATAACAGGTATGAGATTGGATAAGTTTTTAAAAGTTTCAAGATTAATAAAACGCAGAACCGTTGCCAATGAAGTTTCTGATACGGGGAGAGTTTATGTAAACGGAAATTCCGCAAAGCCCTCAAAACAGTTAAAAATCGGAGATGAAATAAGAATTGAATATGCAAACAGAACGGTAAAAGTGCGCATATTGAAAGTTCCCGAAAATAACGTCAGCGTTCAGGAAGCCCCAACTTTGTATGAGGTTATTGAATAACTATTACCCTCTCACTGCGGGAGAGGAAATAATGGTTATTTAATTATTGTTTTAATCTCTTTTGAAAGTGGAAAGTTTTTCATATATGCGAGCTTTTTTCATCAATTAGTTTTATAAACTTTTTTATTGTTTTAATTTCGTTTTTATTTAATTCACATAAACTGTCTATAATAGTGTCTTTAAAATTCACAAATTCGGTTAAATCATATTTCAGGACATTTGATAATCTTACTAACAAATCCATTGACGGATAATTCCCTCCGACTTCAATTCTGCTTATTGTTTTGTCTTCAACCCCGACAAGTTCGGCAAGTTCACTTTGTTTAAGCCCTCTTGAAAGTCTGAACCGCTTAATATTATTACCTAATTTTTTCTTTACATTATCCATTTAAATGTCCCTTTGTAACAATAATGTAAATTTTAATAGATTTTCACTGAAAATAAATAGAATATTGTTTATAATAGACATGTAAATAGAATTATGGAGGATTTTATGAGAAATAAACAAGCATTTACACTTGCTGAGGTTTTGATTACATTGGGAGTAATCGGAGTTGTTGCAGCAATAACTTTACCGTCATTTATGGAGAATGTGACTGAGAGGATTAATTCCGAAAGACAGGCAAATATTGCGCAAAAAGTTACACAAGCAATGGAACAAATGAGAGCGCATGGGTTATTAAACACCCAATATCAATCAACAGATGCGTTTGTTGATGAATTACAAAAATATTTAAAAATAGCAAAAAGATGCGATAGTAGTCATGTTGCGGAATGTTGGCCGACTAAAAAAGTTACTACATCTGACGGAGAAGAATTTGAGGTAAGTAAAGCAAAAACAGGAAAAAATTTATCATTATCAACAGAAACGAATAATGTAGGTTTAATACTTGCTGATGGTGCATCAATAATTCTTAATTATAATCCTGCAACTCAAGGACTTGATGTAGGTGACAGAGTTGAGGCAAAACCCAAAAGTCTGCCTGTAGGATTTGGAAAAAGCAAAGATTTTGCATATACAAGTGATGTAACAAACGGAATAGATTTTGTCATGGACGTTAATGGCGGAAAAAGCCCGAACAGCGAAGTTGACGGCAGAGCAAGAGATATTAGAAGTTTTACTATTGCCAAATTTTCTTCAGGCTGTGCAGGATTTGAAGTACCTGATGTCGGTTGTGTAGTAAATATCGGAAAAAACTATGACCCTGAAACAGATTTAAGTAAGACACCACTTGCAAATACAATTGACTGTAAGATGTATGGTGGTGATTTCTGTAAAGATTATTGGTTAGGAGCTCAAAATAAATGTAGAAGTATGAAAATGCATCTTACAACAAGAGAAGAATTACGTTATATATGTTTACAACAGGATAATATATCAGATATACCTACGGATACATTTGTATCATCTGAAGAATATAGTACGATTCTAGTTTGGACTAAAAGCCTTTCTTCTGGAAATTGTCATAACACTACTACTATTCATAATTATGGCGAGGGGTATAGTTGTTATAAACGTACGCAATACAATGCAATGTGTGTAAGTAATTAAAACATTGACTTCTCAAAAAAAATCATTAAATGCATGACACCTAATATAAATAGAGGATTTTTTCATGTTTTGTTGAACTAATCATGAATTTATCCGACTGTGTTAGTAAAAAAGAGGTAGTCATGAAAATTAACGGCGGTATAAGATACTGTGAAAAAGGTATGACAATGTCACTCAGGGCAATGCACCTGCAAAGTGAGATTATCGGGATATACAACGATAATGTCACCGGATTCGACAAAATTGGTTATCAAAGAAAAGATCCCGTTGTTTCTTCATTCACCGAATACATCGGTGTACACGGTCTTTCAAAAGCTGCAGATGATAAAATCGGTCGTATCGCCATGTCAGATGATCCTTTAGATTTTGCTTTGGCAAACAAGGGTTATTTTCAGGTTCAATCGGAAGATGGAATTAAACTCACAAGGGACGGACGTTTTAAACTTGATAAGGACGGATATTTGTTAACCCTTATTGATGAAAACGTTTTATCAACTGCGGGCATTCCCATAAAACTTCCTTTTGTTCCCGAAAAAATTTCCGATATAAAAGTAAATGCAAAAGGCGAAATCAAAGTTTTCAGCAAAAAAGCCAACAAACTGATTGACGGAGGACAAATCGGAGTTGTAGATGCCTCAGGTGTCGTTGTTATGGATCCTCAAGTAAAGCAGGGTTACAACGAATATTCAAACGTTTCACTTCAAAACGAATTTATCGGAATGATGCCGATTATAAGAAATTTTGAAGCAAACAGGCAGATATTTATGATACAAAATCAAAACTTACAAAAAGTAATTTCCCAACTGGGACAGGTATAGTAGAGGTATAAATTTATGTACAGCATGCAAGGTATAGTAAGAAAAGGTGTAAACAACGTAACAACACAGTTTGAAAAATTGGGTTACGTTGCAAACAACTTATCAAACGCAAACACTCACGGTTACAAATCCGTAACTTTTGAACAAATGCTTCAGGAGGACGGATATTTGACAGGTACAATCAGAACGGATTATAAGCAGGGTTCAATTCAGGTTACAAGTAACCCTTATGATGTTGCAATTGACGGAACGGGATTTATCCCGGTTGTTTCTCCGGAAGGTGAAATTGCTTACACCCGTGACGGAACTTTTAAACAGGGAAAAGACGGCTATCTGGTTACAAATGATGACTGGATTGTCGGTGAAGGTATAAAAATTCCGACAAATTGTTATAAATTTGAGATTAAAAAGAACGGTGAAGTAATTTCTTATGATGCGGCAAATACAAAACCCAAAAGGCTTGGCAGAATACCTCTGGTACGTTTTGCTTCGCAGGAAGCTCTTGAACCTATAGGAATGAATAAACTTGTTGCAACAGAAGAATCCGGAGAGGCAAAACTTGTGAGGGATCATGAATGTTTTTGCCAAAACAATCTTGAAAACTCAAATACCAGTATATACACTTCAACAACAGATATGTTGAGGTTGAACGCTTCACTAATCGCAAGTACACGTATGATGAAAGTTGTTGACGATATGTATAACAAGGCGATAAATATACGAGAGTAAAGGTGATAAGGCTATAGGGCGATAATACCTTTACAAAAAACTTCTTCCCCTCGCCCCGCGGGGGAGAGGGCTGGGATGAGGGGCTGAAAGAAAGGACACAAAATGTATTCGACATTAGACAGCATGGGCAGAGTTAATTTGATGATGGATTTAATTACCCAAAAACAAAGGGCACTCGGTTCAAATATCGCAAACGTTGATACGCCAGGTTATGTCAGACGTGATATTGATTTTGCCGATTATTTGGGAACTTTAGGGAATCCTATTGAAACAAAATTATCCCAAAGGCTTGGCCCTTCTGCTGTTATTGAGCAAAAAAAACGTGAAGAAATTGAACCCGCAAAAGAGTTGTTTGAACTTCAGCAAAATTCACTTCTTTATACGATGGCAACAAGAAGAATGTCGAATATAATAACCGAAATGAAAACGGTTATAAATGTCGGAAAATAAGTGAAATGTGAAAAGTGAAATGTGAATAGTTCTTTACGGTTTGCTAACGCAAACAAAATATATTTCTTTGAGCGTAGCGAACTTAAAGGGCTTTTCACTTCTCACTTTTCACTTCTCACAATTAAAAAGAAAGGTACACACTATGAGCATAATGGAATCAATGAATATCGGAGCAAATGCACTTAAAGCGCACGGTTTAAGACTTGATATTCACACAAAAAATATCGCAAATGTAGATACGCCGAATTATGTCAGAAAAATTCCCGTACTTAATGCAGCAGAAGACATATCTTTTCACGGACTTATGAATGCCATGAAGGAAGATGTATTCGGAGTTGGAACTTTACCGTATTTACAAGGCGGTGTAATATTTAACGGTTGTGTTGAAGATCCGACAATGGGTGATAAAATTTATCGTCCGGGCCACCCTGATGCTGATGCAAACGGTTATATCAGAGCCTCAAACGTAAACCCTGCCGTTGATATGTCAGATGCAATTTTGGCACAAAGAGCATACGAAGCAAACCTTGCAATGATAAACATTACCAAATCAATGGCTCAAAAAGCTACCGAAATCGGAAGATAGTAATTATCTGTAATTTGTAAACTGCAAAGGATAATCGTATTTATCTTCGTTTGAACGCAAAAGATGTATTACTTCCTGCAAGACATCTTTGTCTTTTCCTGAAACTCTTACCTGATCGCCCTGTATAGATGCCTGAACTTTCTTTTTCGAATCCTTTATATCAGAAACAATTTTCTTTGCTAATTCCTGATTTAAACCTTTTCTGAGTTTGAAAACCTGACGAACATTTCCGCCAAGAGCATTTTCAACAGGTTGAGGGTCCAAAATCTTTATACTCAAATTACGTTTTACCAATTTTGTTTGAAGAATATCGAAAATATTTCTCAATTTCATATCGTCATTTGTTGTAACAGTAATCTCTTTATCCGCATCAAGTTCTACACTTGAATTGGAATCTTTCAAATCAAAACGTGAAGAAATATCTCTTTTCACCTGATCAACCGCATTAACAAGCTCTTGTCTGTCAAATTCCGACACAATATCAAAACTGCAATCTTTAGCCATACACTGCTCCTTATTTTTTATAATTATATATTAAAGTGAACAAAATGTAAATCATAGAGGAATAGAAGAATAAAGGAATAGCTATTTACGTAAAAGACTAATCCTCTAACCCTCTATTCATCTGTATTACGGAGTTGCTTTCGGCTTTATACCAATCCAATTTTTAAACGATTGCCATGCATTTGACAAATAATTCTTTATTCCGCCTGCAGCTTTTATATTTTTTCTAAAATAAGGAATAAATCCTGCAAGTAAAATAACACCCAGTGCTATTGCAACTTTTTTTGCCGTATTTTTTGCTTCTCTATTTTTTTTGTTAATAATTTCGACTTTATCATGATCCAATTGTCTTGGCATTTGCGTTCCACCAAGATATGACGGATACATACCCGGCATCATTCCGCCCATCATTGGCATGCTCATTGGTCCCATTGAATAATTTGCCAAATCCTGATACATTATGGGGGTATCGAAATCATTACCTAACATAACACAACTCCAAATTATAACCTTACGTATATATAAAGTTTTTTCGGGACAAAAAATTTACTCTTTGTTAAGAAATGTAAATTAAATGAGTAGTGAAATGTGAGTAGTGAAAAGTCGTTATCATAAAATTACTCTTGCAAATTTTCTTAAATTGCTTATGTGTAAAGAACTATTCACCACTCACAACTTACCACTCACCAAACAGGTAATTGACACAATTTAACAATTCATCTAGAATAAACATGTCGAAGTTCATCCTAAAAGCTTAACAAAAATTTACAAACTAATTTTTCAAACGGGGCGCAAATTTTGATATGTTCACGTTTTTATGCCACTGGAAAAATTTGTCAAGATTTGATATAATACAACATATAAAAAGAAAAGGAGAAGGTCTATGGCAGTGTTAACATCAAAGGTTTCAAAAGAAAAACCGGTTAAATCAAAGTTTAACGACGAATTTGAGAATTATTTGAAAAAACAATGTTTAAAAACAACGTTCAACGGTCTTGAACTCGAAACATTCTCTTGGTACAAAAAAGTTCTTGGACTTGTATAGTATTATCATACTCAATAAAATAAAGGATTTCTTAATAATCTTACAAAAAAACTCAATCGTCACCGAAGATTGAGTTTTAATGTATTGAAATCTCATAACTTCCGTCAGGATTCATGGTTATGTTCATTCTGATTACTTCCTGATTATAACCTTCAGGAGGCGAAGCAAAATGTGGAACACTCATTAACATATAATAGACTGCATCATTCAGACTCTTATTTTCGGATTGCTTAGTGAAAGTTCTGTTAATAAGCTTTCCTGATTTATCGACAGAAAACTGAACTGAACAAGACCCGCTGCCCTGAATACTTCCTACAGGAAGTTTTGCAAACAAAGCTGCTCTTAAACTGCCTTTATATTTAAGCATTTCCGGATTATTCGGATCATAGACCCTTTTTGGATTTTCAACAGCTTTATTTTGAACATTTTGAGTTGATGTATTTTGAGCAGCCGAAGCAGGTTTCAGATTATTCGGATTTGATGTTTTTTTGTTTTGCGTAACCGGTTTAGGCTGAGTTGCAGCGGGTTTAGATTGTGATGTTGAAGGTTTAGATTGGGTTGTAACCGGTTTTGGTTGTGTTACGGGTTTTGAGGTTGATTTAGATTGATTATTTATAACGGGCTGATTTTTTGGTGTTGTTTTATTAATTTGCGAAATATTCTGATTTTGCACAGGTTTTGATGATGTTTGAACCTGTTTCGGAGCAGGAATTGCCTGCCTTATTTCATCTAACGGAGAAGATAATTCTTTAACTTCTTTTTGAGATATCATTTCTGCTTTTGGCGGTGTATCATTCCAAATTTTTTCCAAACTCGGAATGTTTTTCAAATCAACTTTTTGTTCTTTAACATCTTCTTTAACTGCCTGTTCAACTTTTACAGGCATCAGCCAAACAATAACCGATAAAATTAAACATATAATAAAAAATATTTTTGAAATAATCTGAGATTTCTGTTCAAGAGAAAGAGGTTGCTTCTGTTTTTTTGTAATTTTATGAACAGGTTTAACGTCTTCAACAAAGTCAAAAACATTATTACCGCAATCACAATAATCAATTTTTTCGGTATATTCTTTTCCGCAATCTTTACATCTGTACATTACAAGAATATCTTAACACAAAGAGGTGAAAAGTGAAAGGTGAAAGGTGAAAAGACCTTTAAACTCGCTATGCTAGAAAAATATATCTATATTTAAAATTTTAATGAATAAATAAAATAATAGATCCCGTAGATAAAAAACGCAGTTAAAAACATCAAAAGTACGATAGCAACAAATCTTATTATATCAACATTTTTATATGCATACCAACATTTTACGGATAACGGAATTTCTATAATTAAAAGCAAAACCGCACAAAAAATTTTAAGTGCCACTATTTGCTCCTCTTGTAAATAATTTGTTCAAACACAACCGATTTGTGCATTTGCGGTTTAAAATTAATAACTACAACTGTTACGGCAGTCAAAAATATCATAAATATAACTGAAACAGTAATTAAATTTTTTATATCCATAATTTTACCTTACTACCCTTTCATAATCCGAAAAATCACTCGGAGAATAATATCTTTCCGTAGTACCTATTGCAAACATTCCTTTAACTACAGTTGAAGCTCTTTTTGTACCCTTCGGGAAATTTAAAATCGGTTTATTCTGCAATCTTGCAATTGCGGGTTTTACGTTATTTCTTGCAACGTCCATAAACTGAGAATTTGAACAAGAAACATTTATATTTGAAACATTACCGAATTTATCAACAACAAAAGTAAATGAAAAAATTGTTCCCAACGGTGCAAAATCTATCTTTGAATCCGTCATAATTTGGTTATTAATATTGCTTCTCCAAACATTCCATGCAATAATTTCTTCCTGTTCGGTCATATACGGATTTGAATTTGATTTTGGCTGAGTAACTTCAACTTTTTGTTCTTGTTGTTTTGGTTTTGGTTGATCATTTATATTTACATTAATAACAGGTTTATTTTCAACCTGTCCCTTATCATTTTTAACAGGCTGTTCTTCTATTTCGACTTCTATTTGCTCAATCGGAGTATTCAAAAGACGGTTCAATAAATCCAGTTGAGATTGTTCATCTTTTGGCAAATTTACGATTGTTTCATTTTTTTGAGTCTGCTGTTTTGGGATATTAACATTTACATCTTTTTGAGATGTTTTGGGTGATGAAGCATCAACATATCTTGTTACGGGTTTTTCCTGATAGTCATTATATTCCTGAATAGCCCTTTCAATATTCCTTTGCTGTTCGGGTTCAACAATAATTTCCTGCGCTTTTTCCTTATTTGTAACAGGAGCTATCGGAATATTTTGCGGAGTTATATTATCACTTATCCTTGTCAGGACAAAATCCTGATCTTCAATCAACATGGGTTGATGAACTGACGGATGAATTTTTACAGTAACAACCGTCAAAAGAACAAATAAAACTAATATAAAACCTTTCAGAAAATTCATAATTCCCTTTCAGCACTTAGTCTTTATCAACTTTTGAAAGAAGTTCATCACAAGAATAGATTTCAAACCTTGTTTGTGCCATAAACATTGTTTCGGCAATCAATATAGCTGTCGGAACAAGTGCTGCAAGCAAACTCTTTACAATACCCATCATATCCCCGCCGATTTCCGTCATGAAATATGATACGTTCATTGTAAATTCTATAAATATAATTGCGCAACCTATAGCAAATGCCCTGCGTCTGTCGGATTCAAGACGTCTTACACCTTCAAGGCCGTATATTGTTACACCATGATGCTGATAATCACTGAAGCCGTCCTGTTTAATTACCTGTGATCCCTGAATTTTTTTAGTACAGGTGAATGCACTTACAAACTGGAAAAATGCAAAGATAATTAAAACCGTCGCAAGTGATAAAAATACGGGACTGATTCTTAATCCTGAAATTCTTACCCAGCCTGCAGCTTCAGGAAAACACATTGCAAGAGTATTTGAAACACCGTAAGCCAAAACAGGTGCCGTAACTATACCGACAATAGCCTCACCTGCCGACCACAATTGCAGATTAAACATTTTGTCTTTAATATTTTGAAGTTTGGTATTGCTTAAACTGTTAATATGTCTTTCAATCCATTGTCTGTAAGACTTTATGACACTTTCAAAATCTTCTCTGTATTCGTATTTGTTAAGCTCAACTGCCCATTCGGAACCGTTGCATTTGAAATACCCGCATGCAACTGCCAAAACTGCCATTATACCCGTAAAGAAGAATGATATAAATATTGCAAATGTCAGAAAATCGTTCAAATTCATAAAATAGACAAGATTTACAACATAAATTGCCAAAACGAACATCAATGAGAATAAAAGCATAAAACTTTGTCCCATCTTAGATGATTTTGAAACATCTTTTTGGGCATTATTTTGAAGATACAAATAAACACCCTGCTTTAACAATAAACAAATTCCGTAAATTATTATTGTATAAATTCCCCAAACTTTTATATTAGTCGGAAGATGAACAAAATTTGCGCTTTCTTTAATGTTTAAACCCATAAGATAGTTTGAAACACCAAACGCACAAATCATTGAACTGAAAAACATTGCAATATGCAAGAAGATACTTGTTTTGGCATTTGTTGAAATTTTGTTTTTCAAATCATTTATTTGAAAAGCAACTTGTTTATTAATACCTACACGAACACTTTCAAGATCTTCTTTTTGTTTGTCTAATTTGACTTTTGTTACGGCATTAACATCATTTCCGTACAAACCTTTTATATCTTCTTCCGTCAAATCTTCTTTTCCGATTGTGGAAATGGATTTTGCAGTTGTCTGAGGTGCTTCGGCAATAAGTCTTAAACTTACAAATTCCTCAGAATCCGCAAACATCAATTTACAAACATTTGATACTTCAATTCTTTTTATGGGTTGACCTTTAAAAAGAACTTTTTCACTTTGAAAATTATTCGTAACCATACATTTGCCGTTTGCAATCTGCAAAGTAAGCATAATGTCATAATTTAAATTAAGTACCACATCACAATTTTGATTAGTACCGACATTAATCATGTCTTTGTCAAAAACTTTTTCACCTGTTGAAGTTGAAATTATAATAGTCATATTTTACCTCTTTATCTTCCCAGCGCATTAAGGAATTTTCTTACTGATTTATCGATATTTTGTTCCGGAGCGATAATAAGCTTTGTTTCACCGAGCACCGGACCTAATTTTTCCTTTACCGTATCCAATTTTGACGGATGTGCATGCAAAAACATCATTGCTAAATTCGGAGCGTGTTGCTGAACATTTTTTACATTTTCGGGTAAAGTATCCCAATTAATCTGCTTTTCAACAGCACCTTCATTCTCAAGATCTCCGATTACAACAACTGCAGGATTGTAGCCTTCTTTTTGCATTGTTAAAACATGCGAAAATGCTTTTTTTATACCGTCACCATAAGCCGTTCCGTAATCTTTTTCATCATATTTCAAAAATTCGTCCATTGACTTTTGAATTGTACTTCCGTCCATCGGACCGCCTTCGTATATCAGATAAGCATCTTCGGAAACTCTTAAAATTTTTATCTGATCTTCAGGGTCTAATAAGTTACAAATTTGTTTCAGAGTTTTTTTCTGTTCTGTTAAAGCTTTTTGGTTGGAAGCTGACGAATCTATCAAAAATATTACGGCAGCAGGATGAAAATCATCTACTTTAATCTTTCTCAAACCTGTCCAGATAAACTTTACGGCAACCGAAAATACAAGTATCAAAAGTCCTATGGTAATAAGTTTTTTATTTAATTTCATGTTTTTCACCTTTTTCCTACAATATAGCATGGTCAGAGCATATCTGCAAATTTAAATTAAAAATTATATGGTGATGCTGTTAAAGTATCCGTTAATGTTACTTTTATGGTTGTTCCGTCAGGAACGGATATTTCCTCACCTCTTTGCATTGCACCGTGTATACCTCCGCCGACTGCTCCTATTCCGCCGTAAATCAGCATATTTTTACCCCAATCACCTTTTCCGCCCAATGCGGTAAATGCAGCTCCTACAAGCAAACTTCCCAATGTTCCGACAACAATATCCCTTGTCATCTTTTTTGCGCGCTCTGATTTTGCCTTCAAAATTATTTTTTTGGTCGTAATTTTCAACATTGTACCTTCGGGTGTCAAAATTTCATTAAAATCCAGTTCTACAGCTCCGCTTCCGTATGCGTATCCGGCATTTTTTGCATCAGTTGCAACTCCGTATACAAGACTTCCCGACGGTGCAATAACCTGACCGTTATATATCAAATCATCAGTCAGTCTTACGGTTAATCTGTCATCTTTTGCCATACTACCCGAACTTACCCCTGAATCAAACGTTACATCAAATGTTGTACCGGCAGGAACTTTTACTACCGAACCATACAAAGGTTGTTGTTTCGGCTGATATTTTTCAGCTTCTTTCAACAAATCAGACTGTATCGGTTCTAATTCAATCGGGTCAACCAAAAGTTCGGGAGAAGGGACATATTCCGTTCTTTCTTGTTCTTCGGAGTTTTTCTTTTTTAACTCAAATTTACTTCTTGTTTTTGTTTTATTCAAATCTGTTTGGTAATAAACCTGTTGCTGTTGACGATCAAATTCAGCCTGCGCTTCATCACTGAAATCATAATCAGCAAAAACAGGTAAAAAACTAAGCTGTAAACATAAAATCAGAGAGATTATCTTTTTCATCACAACATAATTATAATACATTATTGAATTATTACAATATCCTTGATATAATTATTCGGGAGAGATTTATGGAAAAAATATTTGAAATTTTAGCGGTAGTTTTGAGTGCATATATAATCGGGTCAATTCCGACGGGTTATATTATTGTAAAAGTATTTACCGGACAAGATATAAGGACAATCGGTTCCGGTTCGACCGGTGCAACAAATGTAAAAAGAGTCATGGGTAAAAAATGGTTCTTTATAACACTTCTCTTAGATGCATTTAAAGGAGCTTTACCCGTAATTTTGGCATCATGCTTTGCAAAAACATTCACGGATATAGGACTGTTGCCCGTTTTAGCATCAGTTGCAGTAATTTTGGGACACAGTAAATCAATATTTTTGAAATTTACGGGAGGAAAATCCGTTGCATCAGGTGTAGGTACAATTCTGGCTCTTAATTGGCAGGTAGGTCTTATTATTGCAGGAATTTGGGCTGTTATTACTTTTACAACAAAATATGTATCAGTCGGTTCAATAATCGCTCTGGCATTATCTCCGATTATAATGTGGAGGTTTCACGCACCTGTTGCTTATATTTGTTATTGTACATTAGGAGCTTTATATATAATTTGGCTTCACAGGTCAAATATTAAAAGACTTATTAAAGGTGAAGAAAATAAAGTCAGATAAAATAGTCTAATAACTTGATTTTATATTTATGATATTGGTATATAATGGATTTGGAAATATAAAGGAGAGAATTATGAAATGGATTGTAATTTTACTTATCGGAGCAGTCGGTGTATGGGCTTATTTTAATTTAAACCTTGATTTTACAAGTGCAAAAGATAACGCAAAAGAAACCGTTAAACAGGAAAAAACCATGAAGAAATTCTTTGGTGCTGATGAACAAAATAAAAAAGAAACTCAGGAAGTTCTTCAAAATTTCTAAAGAAACCGTTTCATAATATGCGGATTAGAGTTTTGTGCTATTCAACAAAAAAAGCCCATTTGAACCGGGCTTTTTTTGTATTCCTATCCTTACAACTTTTAAACTTTTCTTAATTCCTATTGATTTTCCAACTGTTTTTTACTTCTTTTTCTTTGATTTTCCAACGATTACGCAATAAAGTTTGTACCGTATCTGCTTGCTCCGTGAAAGAAAGATTGTTTCATCATCTCTACCAAAGTTTTCTTTATTACGTGTTTATTATACAAATCTACCGAATTGACCGCTTCTGACGTTTCTTTATATTTTTCTGAAATTGCATTAGAAAATAACAGCTTTGTAGCCATCTGTAACCTCTTTCTCTTCTTTATTTTCTCTTTATTATCTCTTACATATATGATAAAAAATTTTTATAAAAATTTATTGACTTTTTATATTCACTTTATATAAAAATTGTTACATAACTTTACATATTCTAAAGTTTTTTTATTAAAAATCCGTCTATAAGAAGGAATAAGAAAGGAGAAATTAATGGCAGATTTAAGTGTTACAGGTGGCAATACTCCAAGAATTGATACAGAAAGATGGAAACGATTAACACCGCAAGAAATATTAAAACAAGAGAGTTTGGGTGAAGAAATTCCTGCCGAGATTGTTGCTTGGGCGCAACAAATGACAGCATTTTCAAAAATTCCCGATAATGTAACCTATGAACTGGTAGACGGAGATGTCGGAATTGATGCGTTGAGCAGACTGGGGATTGAGGACGAAGATGCACTAAACCCCGAAGCAAATAACGCAATCAAAGGCAGTGAAACTGAAGATCCTGATGCAGTAAAAGATCCTGCAAGAACAGGTGAATTACCGCCTGAAGGAGATGAACCGGTACCGCCTCCTCCGCCACAGCCGGGTTATGCATCAGATGCTGAATCTCCTGATGAAGATAATTTTGAAAATGATGAATTTTCATTAGCTGATACGGAACTTACAACCGATCCTGATGAGATCAGAAAACGAAAAGAAAGAAAAGGTATACCACAATAATTTTAAAATCGGCTCATTTGAGCCGATTTTTATTTGTATAAATTATATTCTTAAAGAAGAAACGGCTTTATTTATATCATCTGAGGAATAAATATAATTCCCTGCAACCAGAGAATTTGCACCAAAAGATGTGCAAATTTTTGCAGTTTGGTCATTAATTCCGCCGTCAACCTGAATGATTAGATTTTGAGGAGCCTTTTCTTTTATAATAGGAATTTTTTCAGCGCAATCAGGCATAAATTTTTGTCCGCCAAATCCGGGTTCAACAGTCATTACCAAAACCATATCCAAATCATTTAAATACGGAAAAACAACTTCCGCAGGTGTTTTCGGCTTTATCGACATGCCTGATTTTATGCCAAAGGAGTGAATTTTGTTAATTATTTCTTTTATCAGTTGAAAGTTGAAAGTTGAAAGTTGAAAATTATTAAACTTTCCACTTTCAACTTTCAACTTTCCACTATTATCATCTACCGCTTCATAATGAAACGTAATAACATCCGCCCCAGCCTTAGCGAACGGTTCGATATATTTATCGGGATTTTCTATCATCAAATGAACATCTAAAGGAAGTTTTGTAATTTTTCTGACAGATTTTACAACGGGTACACCAATCGTAATATTCGGAACAAAATGTCCGTCCATAACATCTATATGAAGCCAATCCGCACCCGCAGATTCAACACGCTTTATATCACGTTCAAGGTTTGCAAAATCGGCAGATAGTATAGATGGTGAGATTATTGTCATTTTATAACTCCCAAAACTTTACATGCCAAATATGCTGAATGTTGTTCGGCGTCTTTCTTAGACTTGCCTTCACCTGTTGCAATTATTCGACCCTGATATAAAACCTCTACGGTAAATACTTTTTTATGATCAGGCCCTGTTTCCCCGACAAGCCTGTAAAAAGGTGTTTTTTTATCAATCCCTTGTGTGTATTCCTGCAAAATTGCTTTTGCATTAAATTTTTCAAAATTTCCGTCAACTTCTTCAATAAAAGGAGTCAACACCTTTTCAAGAAAAGGAATAAGCTCATTTTGTTTTCCGTCTAAATAAAATGCACCCAAAACAGCCTCAAAAGCACAGGCACAAACAGACTCCACCTTTGCAAGCCCTTGTTTTTCTTCGTGTTTTGCAAGAATAATGTGTTCGCACAAACCTATTTCGTTTGCAATTTTTGCTAAAGTATTATCTGAAACCACAATGGACCTGATTTTAGACAAATTCCCTTCGGTATACTCAGGATACTTTTTAAATAAAATATGAGATGTTATTAGTTTCAAAACAGCATCACCAAGAAATTCCATTCTTTCATAATTCTCAGTATACGGCAATTCCTGTTCCTGTGTGTATGAAGGATGAGTTAAGGCAATCTCAAAAAATGCGGGATTGTCAATTTTTATACCGTATATTTCTTCAAGTTCTTTCATCTAAAACAAGCCCTTTACGTAATTTACGATATCATTAGAAAAAACAAAGTATTTGCAGAAATAATACATAACGGGAATAGCAAAAATATAGCTGTCTGTTCTGTCCAAAAATCCGCCATGTCCGGGAAGTAAATCACCGGAATCCTTTACCCCTGCATCACGTTTAATAAGAGATTCCGACAAATCTCCAATTTGTGCAAAAACAGTACAGGAAAGACCCGCAAAAAATGAAATATACCAAGGAATATGCACAAACCATACACTGATAAACCAACCGATAATCATAGCACCGATAATTGCGCAAATCATTCCGCCGATTGAGCCTTCAATGGTTTTATTCGGACTTATAACAGGTGCAAGTTTATGTTTACCAAGTTTCGTCCCCGCATAATAACAGCCGACATCTGTCAACATTACCGCAGTAAACATCATTACAACAAAACCCAGACCGCTTGTAAAATCTGCAGAGCTTATATCCCTTAATAAAAGAAGATGCAAAGGGAAATAACCGCAATATACAAAACCAAGAACGGTTGTAGCAACATTTGCAATATATGGTTGTCTGCCTCTGAAAAGCACCCACATAAATGATGCAAAAGTGCACAAAACAAGAGCTGAGGCAACATATTCTTTTCTGTTAAAAAACATTATTAACGCTAAGATAATTTCTGACGCACAGATGATTTTAAGGCTAGGATAAAAACCTTTGTGTTCAAGCACTTTTACATATTCTTTTGAACCGAAAAATACTACACAGCCGAGTAAAAATAACAATGCCACCCCGCCATACATAATACAGCCCATGGCAATTGTTCCCATAATAAATCCCGTAAGCATTTTCGTTGCGTTTTTATTCAAGCCTTTAACTTCATCTGTCATTATACCGTCATAACCTCTTTTTCTTTATCTGCGACATTTTTGTCAATAATGCCCGTATATTTATCGGTTAACTTTTGAATTTTATCCTGATTATCTTTTACACTATCTTCAGGAAGATTTTCATCTTTTTCGATTTTTTTCAAATCGTCAACCATATCACGACGAATATTTCTTATTGCAACTTTAGATTCTTCACCAAGTTTTTTAACTTCTTTAGCACTTTCTCTGCGTCTTTCTTCCGTCAAAGGCGGGAATGCAAGGCGAATACAGATACCGTCACTGTTTGGTGTAATACCGATTTCAGCTTTTATAATTGCTTTTTCGATTTCTTTCAAAATTGTTTTGTCGTAAGGTGTTATAACAAGAGTTGTACCGTCCTGAACGCTCACCTGCGACATTTGTCTGAGAGGAGTCGGCGCTCCGTAGTAATCTACCAAAACCTTGTCCAAAATCATAGGATTTGCTCTGCCTGAGCGGATAGACGCAAATTCCTTGTGTAACTGATTAACTGCCTTTTCCATTTTTTCTTCACCGAATAAGAAAAGTTCTTCTAGTGCTTCTGACATTTTTATTTCCTTTCTAATTTATAAATGTTCCTAAATCTTTGCCGTTAAGTATATCTTTTATTCCATCTTTTGATTCAAAATCAAACACAACAATCGGAATATTGTTTTGCTTGCAGAGTGCGCAAGCTGATGTATCCATGACTTTTAAGCCATTTATTATGATATCGTCATATTTTATTTTATCTAATTTTTTTGCATTCGGATTGGTTTTCGGATCGTCCGTATAAACCCCGTCAACCCCGTTTTTAGCCATTAACATTGCTTCCGCATTAATTTCTGATGCTCTCAGTGCGGCTGCCGTATCAGTTGTGAAGAACGGGTTTCCAGTACCTGCCGCAAAAATTACCACTCTGCCTTTTTCAAGGTGTCTTATTGCTCTGTGGCGAATATAAGGTTCTGCAATCTGATTCATTGCAATAGCACTTTGAACACGACAAGGAATTTTCATCTGGTTTAAGGCACTTTGCAGGGCTATCGCATTCATAACAGTTGCAAGCATTCCTACATAATCGCCTGATGCCTGATCCATACCTAATTTTGCACTGTTTTTCATTCCGCGGAAAATGTTTCCTCCACCGACAACAACAGCAATTTCAGCCCCTAACTCTCTTGCTTTTTGAATTTCTTCGGCAATCATTTGGACAGGTTTTTGGTCAATTCCAAATTGCTGATCACCTAAAAGAGCCTCTCCGCTGATTTTTAACAAAATTCTTTTATATTTCATCTTTAACCCTCAAATTTTCTTTAATGATAGTCTAAAATAATCGGGTTGTAAAGATTATTTTGTAAAAAAAACAGAGTTTTAGTTTAGTAACAATTTTATAAATCAATGGAAACATCTGCAAACTATTCGCATCTTAGCTTTTATATTTATAACACAATGCATTATATTTAGTGCCATTGTTTACATAATAAGTTCCATTAGTACTATTGCTACCGTTTCTGAAGTTAAACATCACAGGGTGCCAACTATCTAAATCTACCATATAGCTATCATCTTGAGGAATATCCTGATATTCATTTTTCTTGTCATATAAAGCTTTAGCTTTTGTTCTGTTTACCATTTGCATGCCAATAGCAGAGCATGCTTGTTGAGCTCCGTTCCAACAATTATTATTTGGGCATGTATAATTTTTATCTAACTTATAGACGCAACCGATATCCTCTACATAAAAACTACTTGCATTATACACACTGCAATCAGGTCCGCCCTTGCTGAATTGTGCACTTTTAAAACTTCTTATATCTCTTGCTCTGCC
>JAGBOW010000081.1 GCA_017633675.1 bacterium
ACATCAATTGTTTCTGATGCAGGATTGTAATTTAAAATTATTGATGCACCGTCAGATAATATTAAACCAACATTATTAGTTTCAGTCGATAATGATAAATTAGCACCTGTTTTGGCTTTTGAAACTTCCAATTCTTCACCGTCAGACATGGTTACTTTTTCTGTCGGCCAGCAATCTGCTATATGTTCACTGTCACATCTTTTTGCAATTTTTAAATACTTTTGAAGTTCATCAACAAAACTTTCTGTTGATTGATATTGAGTATTTAATAAACCATGCGCTCTCATCTGTTCCATAGCTTGTGTGATTTTCTGAGCAATATTTGCCTGTCGTTCAGAGTTAACTCTCTCCGTTACATTCTCCATAAATGAAGGTAAAGTAATTGCCGCAACAACACCGATTACCCCCAATGTTATTAAAACTTCCGCTAAAGTAAAACCTGTTTTTTTAATAAAATTCATACAACCTCCTTTGTGATAACTTATAAATTCTCAACAATAGAAATTATAAGTTACCACAAATAAAATGTCAATATAGTAGAATAAATCTATTATGTATGTTGAGACTGAATTATTGAAACAATTAGGCAGAAATATAAAAGCAGAACGTGTACGTAAAGGTTACACTCAGGAGAGTTTTGCAGAAATAATTGGAGTTTCAAGAGAATATATAAGCAGAATTGAACGAGGACAAGAAAACATGTCGGTATTGCGAATACTTAAAATTGCAAATAACCTTAAAACAGATATTAATAACTTACTGCGATTTTAATTTTTAATTTTATGTTTAAACCCAAAAATATGCCATTTATGATGTTTCGGGCAAAGAATTTCTTCTGTATCTTTGTAATACATTTTTTCACCAAAGGGTCTTAATTTAGGGTCACGTTTGTAAAATGCTTTATCTTTTTGGCAGTATCTAACCTCTTTTTTCTGCATTTTTAAAATTGTATTAAATTTTCCTTTTTGTTCGGAGTTTAGAATAGATTTAAATTCCTTTTCATACTTTTTGTTAAGATTTTCCAAATCTTCTTCAAGATTTTTTACAACTTTTTTCTGTTTTTTGAGTGCAGATTTATTTGTATTGTTTTTTACCATGTTTTTTAGAGTAAATTTTTCCTGTTCGTATTTTTCAAACTTATCTCCGGCTTCTTTCATATAATTCATATCCATTGTATCTTTGCATTTTTGCTGGTCTGCAGATAAATTTAAAACATTAAACAATGTTGCACGTTTGTCGTACATTGACGACATTAAATCCATACACTTTGAACTTTTACAATTTGTACATTCCGCAAAAACAGGATTTGCAATTATCAGTAAAGAAATCAAAAACAGAACTTTTTTCATATGCTCTCCATTATGCACGAATTATCGCATGAAATTTTGAATAAATCAATTTACTTATCTTTATTAAATTTTTGTGTTAATATTTTCCTGAAATAAAGTAATCGAACAATCGCGCCCTTCAGGGTGAGGAAAGTCCGTGCATTCAAGGACAGACAGCCGGAGAAACTCCGGACGGCGTGAGTCGGTGGAAAGTGCCACAGAAATGAAAGACTGCCGATGGGCTTCAAAGTCACAGGCGATGGTGCAACGGTGAGTTAAGAGCTTCACCGGCGATATTGAGAAATATCGGCCAGGTAAACCCCTGTCGAATGCAAGGTTAAATCGAAACACAGGGTGTCCGCCCTTTCGGAAAAACCGCTTGAGATCAGGAGTAATCCCGATACCAGACAGATGATTGTTTAGAAACAGAACACGGCTTATGAGTTGCTTTATTTTTTTTAATAAAAAAGGTGAATGGTAAAAAAGTGAGTAGTGAATTGTGAAAAGTGAAAAGTTCTTATAGTTCGCTAACGCTCAAAGATATTTATTTTGGCAAACCGTAAACGACTTTTCACTACTCACCACTCACTTCTCACTTAAAACATAAGGAGTAAAATATGACAGTATTAAAAATTGAACGTTTGGAACACAACAAATTTTTACCGGAGTACAAAACGGAAGGTGCTGCAGGCATGGATTTATGTGCAGCAATATCCGAACCTGTTACATTAAAACCATTGGAGAGAACTTTAATCCCGACAGGTTTAAAAATTGAGCTTGAACATGGCTATGAAGCACAAATCAGACCAAGATCAGGTCTATCTATCAAACACGGTATCACTTTAATTAATTGCGTAGGAACAATTGACGAAGATTACAGAGGTGAAGTTTGTGTCGGTTTGGTAAATTTGTCTAACGATACTTACACAATTCAGCCTGATGAAAGAGTTGCGCAAATGGTAATTGCTAAAGTCGAACAGGCAGAAATTAAAGTTGCAGTAGAATTAACTTCAACAGTTCGTGGTGAAGGCGGTTTTGGTTCAACCGGAAAATAAATTTCTTTCAAAATTGACATTAACCGTTAATTTAATATATAATGACAAAACGAAAGGAAAAGACTATGGCACAACAATTTAATCCTCAAAACATAAAAAAACGAACATCAATCTTAGTTTTTATCAAAGGTTCAACAGCACCTTTGGTTATGTATGTAGAGAATCCCGAAGAATTTTATGCAGAGTTGCAGCAAAGCATGAAATCTTCCACACCAAAATTTTTTGAAAAGGATACACTCGGACCTCTTAAAAGAGTTTCTTTTATGTCTAATCAAATCGCAGCTCTTGCAATTCAGGAGGAGCAGTACGCAGGTTAATTATGGATTACAAAATCTCTGTTGAAGAATTGGAAAATACCGCATCAAAAACCATGAATTTCCATTTTGATGACAAAATTGACGGGTTAGAGTCTGACGGAAATATTATTTCCGATTTAAAAATAACTTCTCTTGGAGAATTTATGGAAATCAAAGGAAATGTTAAGGGAATTTTGAAACTTCAATGTGATTTATGTCTGGAGAATTTTGATTATAAATTTGATTTTCCGATAAAAGAAATGTTTGCAAAAAACTCATTATTAGAGGAATACGGACAGGAAACCGAACTTAAAAACGGACAGTTTGTTACGGATTTGAACGGTGAAGATGAAATTGATATTTATGACTTATTGTATCAATCTGTAATATTAAATTTACCAAATAAAAAAGTTTGTGGTATAAATTGTAATGGAGATAAATTTTTGAAAGAAGAAGATTTATCCGATCCGAGGTTAGATGTTTTCAAAAACATCAAAGTTGATAAGGGTTAACCCCCTCATCTGCCCTTCGGGCACCTTTTCCCGCATTGGGGAGAAGGGAAAAAGTCAAATATAAGTAGTAGAATAAAAAGGAAAAAGAAAAATGGCAGTACCTAAGAAAAGAACAGGACACTCGGCACAAGGAAGCAGAAGAAGCAACTGGAAAGCTACGAAACCCGAAACTACCAAATGCTCAAATTGCGGTGCTACAGTATTAGCTCACACTGTCTGTACAGCTTGCGGAACTTACAAAGGTAAACCGGTAAGCCTGAAAGATAGAGTTGAAGAAGAAGTAAAAGAAACCAAAAAAACAACTAAAAAATCAACAAAAAAAGCTGAAAAACAGGTTGAAGAAGTTAAAGAAGTAAAAACAGAAGCTCCTGCAGAAGAAGTTAAAGCTGAAGAAAAAGCGGTTGAAGCTGAAGTTGTTGAAGAAGAATAAGAGTGAAAAGTGAGAGGTGAAAAGTGAAAAGTTCGTTTCAGTTTGCTATGCAAACAATGGGTTTATTTTTACGAGCGAAGCGAGCTTAGAGGACTTTTCACAACTCACTACTCACAATTCACTATTATAAATTTTGAACAGGGAGAGACTGTGTAATGTCAAGAATAGCAATAGATGCAATGGGCGGGGATTATGCACCGAAAAATATTGTTGAGGGAGCACTTTGGGCTGCAATGGAATACGGTGTTGCATTGGAACTTGTCGGAAGGCAAGATGATATTCAGCAGGAATTGGACAGAATAAAGTCTGTTGGCTATATCTTGTCGGACTGCGGAACTAAAGGTCATAAAAGAAAGATTAAAATAGATTTGGATAAGATTGATTATACAATTACCCACGCATCAGAGGTTATCGGAATGGGAGAAGCTGTAGGTCAATCTATCAGGCGTAAAAAGGATTCGTCAATCGTTGCATCAGTCAATGCGGTTGCACAAGGAAGATGTGAGGCGGTTGTTTCGGCAGGTTCTACAGGCGCTGCAATGGCGGCAAGTTTGTTCGGTTTGGGAAGAATTTCCGGTATTACAAGACCGGCAATTGCAGTTTTACTCCCGACTACAAAACAGCCTTTAGTTTTGATAGATGGTGGTGCAAACAGCGACTGTACACCGGGCATGCTTACTCAGTTTGCCGAAATGGGTGTTGCTTACGCAAAATTGAGTTTGGGTATCGAAAATCCGAAACTGGGTATTTTGAGTATTGGTGAAGAAGAAGGAAAAGGAAATGAACTTGTTAAAGAAACCTATCCTCTCTTAAAACAAATGCATGAGGACGGAAGGTTTGAATTCGTAGGAAATATCGAAGGTAAAGAAGTTTTCAAAAACAAAGCTGATGTAATTGTTGCAGACGGATTTGCAGGAAATATTGTCCTAAAAGTTACGGAAAGCACGGCATCAATGCTTTTAAAAATGATTAAGAACGAATTTAAATCGGATATTATAGGTTCTATAATCGGTTTGATGGCAAAACCTTTCTTGCGCAGAATTTTAAAACGAATTAACTGGGAAGTATACGGCGGCATGCTTCTTTTGGGTGTAAACGGAATTTCGGTTATCGCACATGGCAGAAGTTCGGCTTATGCCATGAAAAATGCCGTCGGTGCTGCAGTTAGAGTGTTGAATAAAGATATTAATTCAAAAATATCGGAAAGTATTAACAGATAATGACAGAATTGAAACCCGTAAAAATAGCAGGTATTGGATATAGTGTTCCCGAAACGGTTGTTACAAACGACGATTTGACAAAATTGTACGAAACTTCCGATGAATGGATTTATTCAAGAACAGGTATCAAAGAAAGAAGATTAGTTTCAGGTAATGAAACTGCTGTTGATTTGGGTGAAAAAGCCGCAAAAAATGCAATCGAAAAATCAGGAATTGATTTGGAAGATTTGGATATGATTATTGCAGCCTCTAATGCACCTGTCGAAATGTATTCTATGGGCTGTCAAATTCAAAAAAGACTGGGAATTAAAAAACAAATTCCGGCATTTGATATTTCTGCAGCTTGTACAGGTTTGATTTACGGGCTTGATATTGCAAAAGGTCTTATTTCATCAGGCATGTACAAAAATATTTTGGTTGTTGCATGCGATAACAATTCAAAATTCTTGGATTGGACGGATAGGGGAACTTCAATTCTTTTCGGTGACGGCGCAGGTGCGGTTTTGGTTTCGGAGTCAGATGACGGAATTGACGATATAATTTCGATTGATATAAAATCTGACGGAAATTACGATCATTTAATCAGCCTGCCGTTTGACGGAAAAAATTGTCCTTTAGTTGAGCCGAATGAGGTTAAAACAAGTTTGATTAAGATGAATGGTAAGGGAGTTTACGCATTCGTTGCAAAGATTTTGCCTAAATACGTTGAAGAATTACTCCAAAAAACAGGTTTAACTTCTGATGACATTGATTATTTAATCCCTCATCAGGCAAATATAAGAATTATTCAGGCAGTACAGGAACGACTCGGAATGCCCGAAGAAAAAGTCGTAACCAATATAAAATATTACGGAAACACATCTGCTGCATCAATTCCGATTGCTCTGGCGGAAGGGGTTGAAAAAGGAAAAGTAAAACTTCCTTCAACCGCTATTCTTTGCGGTTTTGGTGCAGGCATGACTTGGGGCGGAGCGATTGTAAGATTAAGAGAAGGGATTTGTTAAAGGAAGTTCCTAAGCTCTTAGGTTCTTAAGCTCTTGAATAAGTTAATATTTTTTAACAAATTTTTTATATTCTTTTAAATTTTGAATTGTTTTGTAAATGTATTCGATTTCGGGGGTTTGTGCTTCTTCAAGCCAGTTTGTAATTTTGTTTTTAAGGATTTGTTCAGGCAGTTTGTGTTCATAATCAAAAAGGTCTTTGATTTGTATATCAAAAACTTTAGCAATACTATCTAATTTTTCGGGCTGTGGGAAATGCTTTCCGCTTTCGATTTTAGTCAAATGATTAGGTTCAAACCCAACCAATTCAGCAAGTTGTTCTTGTGTAAGATTTTTACTTTTGCGTAATTCTTTAAGTCTTTTTCCAAACATTTTTCTGCATAAGCTCATATAAAATCTCCTACTTTCAAAGGATAATATTGTATTTTGCACAAAAAAATATTGACAAATGAATGAAAACTATCTAAAATCATGCGTAATACAATAGTATAATGTATAAAATTTATTGAGTTACGAATGAAAAGGAGAAAATTTATGAAACAATACGGGTTCACACTTGCAGAAGTCTTGATTACACTTGGGGTAATCGGAGTCGTTGCGGCAATAACTTTACCGTTATTTATGGAGAATGTTACGGAAAGAATAAATTCCGAACGACAGGCAAATATTGCGCAAAAAATTACACAAGCTATGGAACAGATGAGAGCACATGGTTTATTGAACACTCAATATGCTTCAACTGATGCATTTGTAGATGAATTACAAAAATATTTAAAAGTAGCAAAGCGTTGCAGTGCTTCAAATATAGCTGACTGTTGGCCTACGGATAAAGTTACAATGT
>JAGBOW010000082.1 GCA_017633675.1 bacterium
ATTTCATTGATGACAATGCTTTTTCTGTATCAAGTTTTGATACGTCTTCATAAGGATTAAGCAACGAACGAATAATAAGAACGTAGCCGGAAGCTTGTGTCCTTAATTCTCCGTACTGTTTCTTTGATTCAGCAAGCATTCCTTTTAGTTGTAATCTTTCAGGATTCATTAATTAACCTCCCTTTTAAGTAATGGACACCATAAATTGTTGTCTATTTTACTTTCAATTCGGGAAAGTAATGCCGCATGGTATTGATTTGTTTCAAGTAAATCCTTTAAGATTTCAAAATTGTTCTGAATAATCTTTTCAAATGCTTTTACTTGTGCCTGATGATAGATGTACCAAATAGCGAATATTAAAGCAGGGAATCCTACATTCTCGATAAATGGTGTTAAACTTTCAAAAATTTCCATAATGCTCCTTTGCTGTTGTAGAAAGAAAAGGGGTTGAAAGCGTTTTCCGCAAATCAACCATACAAATTAATTAAGGGGTTATGCACACAGTTTAACTTTATCTGCAAAGGATTTTCAAATGACAATGTCATAAAAAAATTTATGAAAATGTCATTTGAAAACGGTCTGAAAGACCGATTATAGTGTGACTATAAAAGTTTGTATTACTAAAATTAAAAGAAGGTTTATGAATGAAGTATTTTGAAGTTTTCAAAGCCGGCGTGTATCCGCAAGGCAAATTTACCAAAAAGCAGATTGCAGAAATTGCATCAAACTATGATCCAACATTCTGCGAAGCTCCTATTACAATCGACCATCAACAATCCGGCCCTGCATACGGTTGGGTTCAAGATGTAAAAGCAGAGGATGACAAGTTAAAAGTATGCTTTAAAGACGTGCCGGAAGAGTTCGAGCAAGAAGTTAACGCAGGGAAATATAAGAAAGTTTCCGTTGAGTTATACAGAAATCTTGAAGGCAAAGGTGCATATTTAAAAGCAGTTTCATTTTTAGGTGCGGCAATTCCTCAAGTCAAAGGATTGGAAGCAATTAAATTTATGGAAGCTGAATCAGACACCTACGAATTTGAATCAGATGAAACTGAAGATGATGCAGAAAAATTCTCACAAGAAGATATCGATGCATTGAAAAAACAAATTGATGATTTGGAAGATCAAGTGGCTAAATTTAAACAAAAAGACGAAACTCGTCAGCAAAAACTTGAAACCATAAAATCATTAAAAGAAAAAATTAATGCATTAACAAATGAAGTCGCATCTTTCAAAGAAAAAGCAGAGGGTAAAGATAAAATTGAACAAGAGTTGAACGAGATTAAAACATCTCTAAAAAATAAAGAGTTCAACGAATTTATTGATGCTCAAATAACAAAGGGAATTCTTGTTCCTGCAAACAAAGACATTGTCCTTTCTGTATTACAGGAATTAGATAATGTGAAAAAGTTTGGCGAAGATTCACCAGTCATTGATGGCTTTAAATCTTTTATTGAATCTCTGCCAAACCAAATCACATATCAAGAACTTGCTACAAAAGAAAAGCAAGCCGATGGTACAAACACCGAAGAAGATAAATTCGCAAACGCCGATGAGGATAGTTTGGAAATTTTCAAAGAGGCAAAAGCACTTGCCGCTAAAGAACAGATCTCATTCAGAGATGCTCTCTTAAAATTGAATATTTAATTTAACCGCATTTACCCCTAAATGCTACAAAAAAGGAGTTTATATAAATGGGAAGACTTGAAGATTTACGCATAAATGCGTACCTTTCAGAAGTTGCTCGTGGTTACAGAAACAATGCTTTTGTCGCAGATGTCTTATTCCCGACCATCTATTCTGAAAAAGAGAAAATTGATATTTTTCAATTTAACAAAGAAGCTTTCAATATCTACGATACTGAAAGAGCTATTCGTGCAAACTCAAATGTTATTGCTCCGCAGGGTTTCTCAAAACATACTGCAACATTAACAGAACACGACCTTTCATATCCTATCGATTACAGAGAAGAACAGGAAGCCGAAAAAGTTAAATTGCAATTACACGCAACTAATGTTGTTACAAACGGACTGCAATTAAAACACGAAAAAGAATGTGCAGATTTGGCACAAGATCCTTCTAAATATGCTAATTCAAATAAGATTGTTTTATCAGGAACATCTTGTTTCAATTGGAAGAAATCAGATCCGCAGGGTGTTGTTGACGATGCAAAAAATGCAGTTTCATCTAAAATCGCACAAGATCCAAACACTATGGTTATAGGTGAAGATGCTTGGCGTGTGTTGAAAAGAAATTCTCAATTAAAAGGACTTATTTCAGATAATCAAAACAAATTGATTACTCTCGATTTATTAAAACAATTCTTTGAAATTGAAAATATTGTTATTGGTAAATCAATATTCGCCGATGCTAACGGTAATTTCACTCGCATTTGGCAAGATAACATTATCTTGGCTTATGTTCCAAATTTAGGTGCATCAAGAACGGAATACGATCCGTCATACGGTTATACTGTCCGCAAAAAAGATGCTCTGAATATTGATGAATATAACAAAGAAGGCAACAAAGTTAAATATATCAGAGCGACTGATATTTACACTCCGTTTTTGGTCGGTGCGGAGGCAGGTTACTTAATTTCAGGAACTAATGATCCAAATTATGATCCTGAAAATGACCAATAAGGATAAATGCTAATGGCAAAATATAAGATTAAAAACACCAACATTCTTCATGATGGAAAAATCAGAAAAGAAGGTTCTGTTGTTGAATTAACAGATGAACAGGCGAAAAAACTTGAAGGTTTTGTTGAACTGGTAAAAGAAAAAGCACCTGCAAAACAAACAACAGAAACCAAAACCAAAACAAAAACAGAAACTAAAAAACCTGAAGTAAAAACTGAAGGTGAAGGTCAAAACGGAGGTGAATCTAATGGCAAATAAATTATACCAACCTTTATTGATTGAATCCGTAAAAGCGACTGCTGATATAGAACAACACAGATTTATCGGTTTTGATGGTGCTTATTGCACCGCAGGAGCAAAGGCTCTCGGTGTTTCTGATGTTTCTATTGAAAACGGTCAGTATGCACCAATTGCTGTTTTAGGAACTTTGCTTGTTGAATCAGCCGGCACGATTAATGCCGGAGAACCTGTTGCATCAGATGGAAACGGCAAAGCAGTAAAAGCAACAGGCGATGCATCAGTTAACGGTTACGCTCAAGATTCTGTAACTGAAGGTCAAGAAGTTAGAGTTTTGAGAGGAATCTAATGGATTATTGCACGATCGAGGACATTGATACACACATCTCTACCCCTACCCTTATCCAGCTGACAAATGATGATGGTGAGGAGACTGTCGATCGTGAAGTGGCTACAGAAGCCATTGTTTATTCTTCTGCTATCATCGATGGGTATCTGCGTGGCAGATATACTCTGCCGTTGGATACCCATTTTCCTTTACTTCGTATCTTGGCTATTGATTTAAGTGTTTATCGTTTATACGCAAGACGAATGGCTGATGAAATGCCTGAAGTCATAGAGAGTGCTTATAAAAATGCAATTGCCACTTTAAGAGATATTCAAAAAGGAATTATATCCCTGCAAGCAGAGAATGACTTACTTGAATCATCAAGTTTCAATCCTGACGAATACCGAACAAATAAAACTCTTCTTGATAAGTTATTCGGAAAGCAAAAATTAAGTGAATATTAGAACTGTTGAAAATGCAATTATTGAAAAACTAAAACTCTCATTCCCTGAAATATTGGTTGAGGGTTTCCCGGATAAACCGAGTGAATTTATTTTATTACACCAAATAGGAGCGTTGCTCGTTCATTATCAGGGAAGTAATTACACCTCAACACAGGCTCTCGGATTTGTAACACAAGTAAATCAAAAAGAATTCTCAGTAACTATCGTTACAAGAAACCTCCGAAACAATAACGGAGCTTACGAATACCTCGATAATGTTAAAGCCGTATTAAGCGGATTTCAAATAGATGAATGTACATCTCTAATCCCCACAAAAGATTATTTTATTTCGGAAAACAAAGGAATTTGGCAGTACGGAATAAACTTCACACTAAAAACTCAAAATATACAAGAATTATAACCCCATAGGAGGATAAAATATGCCTGCATCATTTTTACATGGCGTTGAAACAATAGAAATTACAAAGGGTGCAAGAACTATTCAAACCGTAAAAACTGCGGTCATTGGTATTATAGGAACTGCTCCGATAGATGATGTTGAAGAACAATATAGAACTATAAACGAGCCGACTTTAATTCTTAATGAAACAGAAGCGGTCAGATATTTCGGACAATCAAAAGCCGGATTTACAATTCCTGATGCACTTGATGCAATGTTTGATCAGGGAGCAGGAATTGCAATCGTAATTAATGTTTTTGATCCATCAAGACATAATTCTGTTGAAGATGTCGCTCTCTCTGATATTATCGGAGGAATTGATGCAATAACAGGTAAGAGAAAAGGATTAAAAGCATTTGAAGATTGTTATTCATTATTCGGGTACTATCCTAAAACTTTAATTGCTCCTGTATTTTGTGAAAACACAGCGATTGTTTCTGAAATGAATGTAATTTGTAATAAAATCAGAGCGATTGGTATTGTTGATGCTCCTGTTGGTACAACAGTTCAGGAAGCTATAACAGGAAGAGGTTCACAAGGAACAATAAACTTTAATACATCTTCAGAACGAATTATTCTTTGTTATCCGCATTTAAAAGTTTATGATACTGAAACAGATACAATTAAACTGCAACCTTATTCTCAAAGACTCGCAGGAGTAATTGCCGCTAAAGATATTGAAAAAGGTTATCATTGGTCTCCTTCAAACACAGAAATAAAAGGAATTGTTGGTGTTGAAAAACAATTAACATCAATGATTAATGATCCGACTTCAGAAGTAAATACACTCAACGAAGCCGGAATTGTAACTGTGTTTAATTCTTTTGGTACGGGATTCAGAACTTGGGGAAACAGATCAGCGGCATTTCCGTCATCGACTCTTCCGACTAATTTCATAAATGTCAGAAGAACCGCTGACATCCTGCATGAGTCTGTTGAATATTCAATGTTACAATTCATTGATTATCCGATAGACAACGGTTTAATCGATTCTATCTGCGAAACGGTTAACCAGTTTATAAGAACTTTAATCGGTAGAGGTGCATTAATTGATGGCAAATGTACCTTTAACCAAGACAAAAACCCAACAACGGAACTCGCTAACGGTCACCTGCTTTTCGATATTGAATTTATGCCTCCGACACCTGCCGAACGCATAACCTTTGAATCGTTTATTGATATCGAATTGTTGAAATCGTTAGGAGCATCTTAATGTACGCAATAGTAAATGACGAGGAAAATTTAGAAGTTCACACAGACGAAAACGATAGTTGTTTCTTTTGCAAGAACGTTTATAAATGCCCTCTTATACAAGCCATCAGTAAGGAATATGTGATATTGCATTATTCGGAAATTGAAATCACGAAATGCGGTCTATTTAAAAAGTAGCGGATTTTCGGAAGGGTGAGCGATAGCGAAACCCGTAAGAGCAAATAGCCTGATGGAGTGCAAAAATTTCGACAGAAATTTTGGAACGGAATGAAAGGCTATGCGTACCCGAATAATCCAAGAGAATTACTTAACCCCAAAGGAAATATTATGTCGAAGATTGAGATTAACAAACTAACAAATGCCAACGTTTATTTGGATGGTGTGAATCTGCTCGGTCGTGCAGAAGAAGTTCAACTGCCACAAATCAAACACAAAATGGCAGAACACAAAGCACTCGGTATGGTTGGCTCGGCTGAATTTTTTGCCGGCATAGATAAAATGGAATGCAAGATTAAGTGGAATGCACTATATCCTGCTGTTTTAAGGACTTGTTCAAATCCGTTTACTGCCGCAATGATTCAGGTCAGAGCATCACTTGAAACTTATAACGGAGCAGGAAGAATATCCGAAGTTCCTGCAACAGCTTTTATTATCGGGACATTTAAAGAATTTCCGCTCGGTAATATCAAACCTCAAGAGAATGCCGAATACGAAACAACGATGTCTGTTACTTACGCAAAATTAATCGTTGATAAACAGGAGGTCTTTGAAATTGATGTCCTGCAAAATATCTACAAAGTCGGGATGATTGATGTATTGAGTAAGTTTAAGAAAAATATAGGTGCATAAGTTGGAAGATTCCGTTCTCAAACAAAAAGGTATTAAAAAAGGGATTACGGAAGAAATTGCCACTCGCAAACGTGCATTGAATTTTTATTCTTTGGCTAATATCCTCCCCGATCCTGATATTGTCTTAAAAAAGCAGGGTAAAGATATCCGAATTTATAAGGAATTACTCTGTGATCCACACGTTTTTGCTTGCACTCAATCACGCAAAGCCGGTGTTTTATCTTTGGATTGGGAAATCAACAGAGGACTTGATAAAGACCAAAACGCAGAAGATGTTGAAAATCTATTAAAAAAGTTAGACATACAAAAACTTATGTCTGATATTTTAGATGCAACACAGTTTGGTTTTCAGCCTCTTGAAATTATGTGGAAACGAGATAAATCAGGTCATATAATGCCTGAAAAAGTAATTGCAAAGCCTCCTGAATGGTTTTGTTTTGATGATGATAATAATCTAAAATTCAGAACTAAAGAGAATTATTATGGCGAGGTTGTTCCTGCAAAGAAATTTTTGCTTGCACAAAATAATCCGACATATAACAATCCGTATGGTGATCGCACACTCTCTCGTGTCTTTTGGAATGTAACCTTTAAAAAAGGTGGATTAAAATTTTGGGTAGTATTTACAGAAAAATACGGGATGCCTCACTTAATAGGTAAACACCCAAGAGGATCAACCAAAGAGGAAACGAATTCACTTGCTGATATGCTTGAGGATATGGTTCAGGATGCCATTGCTGTTATTCCTGACGATTCATCTATTGAAATTCAGGAAGCAAGCAAATCATCGTCTGCCGAGATTTATGAAAAACTGATTGATAAAATGAACACCGAGATATCTAAAGCTATTCTCGGTCAAACCTTAACAACAGAAATCGGATCAACAGGGAGCTATGCCGCATCAAATACGCACATGCAAGTCCGTCAGGATATTATTGATTCCGATAAAAAACTTGTTGAAGGTGTTATAAATCAACTGATTCAATGGATTTATGAAATCAATTTTGCGAATGCGGAAGTCCCGATTTTTGAATTGTACGAACCTGAAGATGTTGATTTAACATTGGCTCAAAGGGATAAAATCCTCTCTGACACAGGGGTTAAATTCACAAAAGAGTATTTCATTAAAAATTATGGTCTTGAGGAAGAGGACTTTGATATCAGAGAAGATGTTATTCCTATAAATCCAAACTTCAAAGAGTTTAAGGAAGAGGAAGAAAAGCTCGTTCCCGGACAGGCACAAATAGAAAATTTATTTAAATTCATAACTGAAGGTGAATTAAACAAACAAGCTCAAAGTATGCTCTCACCTTTGATAAAACTCTTTGAATCTTGCGAGAATTACGAGGAAGCATTTGAATTGCTGACAGATAAGAATCTACGAAGCAAACAGTTTGAACAAACTATTCAAAAAGCATTATTTCTTTGCGAATTACAGGGGAGGTCTGATGGTCTTGACGAATAAAATCATCACAGGACACGCTCTTGAGATTCTAAAAACTATGCCTGAATGTTCAGTCAATATGTGCATAACATCCCCTCCGTATTGGGGATTAAGGGATTACAAAACAAATCCTGTCAAATGGTCTGATGGTTGGGAGGGTGAACTTGGAGCAGAGCCTGAATTTAATCAGTATATAAACCATTTATGCGACATTTTTGATGAAGTAAAAAGGGTTCTTACTGATGACGGCACTTGTTGGGTGAATATTGGTGATACTTACGGTGGTTCATCTTTAAATAAACCTTACGGTATAAAAACTAAAGGTGCGACATCTTTCCTTAAAAATGTTGAACACTTGCAAAAAACTGCACATACTCGTGGAAAGTACGAAAAGTGTCTGCTTTTAATTCCGTTCAGATTTGCTATTGAAATGGTCAATCGTGGTTGGACTATTAGGAATGTAATTATTTGGCAAAAACCTAATGCCACACCATCAAGTGCAAAAGATAGATTTAATGCTGATTTTGAATATATATTATTCTTTTCAAAAAATAAAAAATATTATTTCGAGCAACAACTTGAACCCCTGAAACAATCTACTATTGATCGTTGCAAAACAGGATGCGGATTAAATAAAGGTGCAAATTATCAGGGATTAAATAAGGAAAACTTTGAACGACTGCAACAAAGAATGCTTGACGGAACTATCAAAGGCAGAAATATGCGTTGTGTTTGGAGTATTGCTTCTGCAAATTATAAAGGAGCACATTTTGCAACATATAATCCCAAATTAATCGAAGTTCCTATAAAAGCCGGCTGTCCTGAAGGTGGTATTGTTCTTGATCCGTTTATAGGAAGCGGCACAACTGCTGTAGTTGCAGAAAAATTAAACCGTAATTGGCTCGGCATAGAGTTAAACCCTGAATACACAAAACTTGCTGAAGAAAGAATTAAAAAAGGTACTTAATATGGCATCCATTTCCCCTGAAGAATATGCGATGAAACGCAACTTCTTAAAACAAAGGCAAAGTCTGCCTTTACATTTAAAGATTGAACTGTCAAAGAATAGAATAAAGCAATTTTATGAGCATTTTGACGGTAAAGTTTATGTGTCTTTCTCCGGCGGAAAGGATTCAACAGTTTTGTTGCATCTTGTCCGTTCTCTTTATCCTGAAGTTCCTGCGGTTTTCGTGGACACAGGACTTGAATATCCTGAAGTAAGACAGTTTGTAAAAGAAACTGAAAATACAATTACAATAAGACCTAAAATCACATTCAAACAAGTCTTGGAACAATACGGCTATCCTGTTATAAGCAAAGAAGTAGCCAAATATATTGAAGAAAACCGTAGGAATCCTGAAGGATATACGAAAAAGAAGTTTGATCCAAATAGTGACTATGTTAAAAGATACGGCACTCACTATTGTTTAGCAAAGTGGCAGTTTTTGAGAGATAGTGATATTCCGATATCTTCAAAGTGCTGTCAGGTTATAAAAAAAACTCCTGCAAAGAAGTTTGAAAAAGAAACAGGACTCAAACCGTTTATCGCAACAATGGCGGCAGAAAGTAACTTAAGAAAAACAGAGTACCTCAAAAAAGGATGTAACTCTTTTAATTCCGATCGTCCTGCCTCCACTCCACTTGGTTTTTGGACTGAACAGGACATTTATCAGTATATAAAAGAGTTTGATGTTCCTTACTGTTCTGTTTATGGCGATATCCTGCAAGATGATAAAGGGAAATATTACACGACAAAAGTTGATCGCACAGGATGTATGTTCTGTATGTTCGGAGTGCATCGTGAAAAATCCCCGAATAAATTTGAAAAAATGAGAGAAACACATCCAAAGTTGCACGATTATTGTATAAACACTCTCGGTTGTGGCAGAGTTTTAGACTTCTTGGGGGTACGCTACTGATGATTCAATTAAAATCATTATTTAAACTCGCTCCTGCGATGGCTATTAAATACTTTAAAAACAAAAACAATAAGTTCTCTTGGGACTGGTACGAATTATGGCAAGATGCACATAAAAAATCTTTCACAGTAGCAAAAGCAATGCGAGAGGACATCTTAAAAGATATTCGCTCTGCTCTCGAAAAAGCACTCACAGAAGGAAAAACCTTCAGAGAATTTTCAAAAGAACTTAAACCAACCCTGCAAAAGAAAGGTTGGTGGGGTGAGCAGATAGTTGTTGATAGTCAGGGTGTCGCAGAAAAAGTTCAACTTGGCTCAATGTACCGTCTGAAAACGATTTATTCGGTAAATATGCAGACGGCATATCAAACAGGGCGATATAAAACTCAATACGAGAATGTGGATAATCGACCGTATTGGGAATATGTGGCGGTTATGGATGCCTCGACACGACCTGAACACGCAATGCTCAACGGACTTGTTTATAGATATGATGATCCGTTTTGGAATAGTTTCTATCCGCCGAACGGATGGAGGTGTCGGTGCAGAGTAAATGCTCTTTCTGATTACAACCTGCAAAAGAAAAACCGAACGGTCAGTTCTTCTGCCGGCACATTATCGGAGGAATTGGCACTCGTTTCTAAAAAGTCAGGAGAGTATAAGCCGGTTACAGTTTACACAGATCCTCTGACTGGTAAAAGAGTAGCACCTGATGTCGGGTGGTCGCATAATCCTGCAAGCGGTCTTATTGAACAGGAATAAAACGGGAGTTGAACAGTAATAAAAAGGAGTTTGAATTATGACTATTGATAAAAAATGCTTAATAAATTGGGTTGGCGGTAAAAGATTATTGAGAAAAACAATTGCCAAACTAATACCTGAAGATATTAAATCCTACATCGAGCCTTTTGGCGGTGGCGGTTGGGTTTTGTTTTATAAAGACAAGTGGGCAGATTTGGAAGTTTACAACGATCTTGATGGCAGACTTGTAAATCTGTTCCGCATTGTCAAATACCACCCTAATGCTTTTATTGAAGAATGGAGGCATTTACTCGGCTCTCGTGAAATGTTTCTGCAATTTTTGAACGGTACATTTATAACGGACATTCAAAAGGCAGTCCAATTTTACTTTTTAATTACACGTTCATTCGGTGGTCGTGGTGATACGTTCGGAACTGTAAAGAAAACTTCCGGCGGTGCTTGCAAATCCCTGCACAATGTTCCTAAAAAAATCGAGGCTATACATGAGCGTTTGGATACCGTAATGATTGAAGGTCGTGATTTTGAAAAACTAATCAATCAATACGACCATGAGGGAGCATTTTTCTATTGCGATCCTCCGTACTCAAGAGGTTGCGGTTATGAAGTAACCTCAACTAAAGATTTTGACCACGAACGTTTAAGAGAGGTTTTAGGAGCGGTCAAAGGTCGTTTTCTATTGTCTTATGACGATTCACCTAAAATCAGAGAACTATACAAAGGTTTTGAAATGATCGCTGTTGAAAGATTAAACGGAATCAACAATAGAGAGGGTGTTGAAAATCGAAACAAAATGTTCAAAGAGTTGTTGATTGCTAATTATCCGATAAAGGAACTTTATGAGCGACAAGCCGATTGAGATTGAATTTGATAATAAAGAAGTTCATGAAAAACTCCTTAATCTTGCAAAAAGGACAGAAAACCTGCGACCGTTGATGAAAAATATTGCAGGGATTTTTGCATATTCAACTGAAGAGAATTTCAAAGAAGAGGGAAGACCTGATAAATGGGTGGATTTGGCAGAATCGACAAAGAAACAGAGAACTAAAAAACGTAAGTGGCCGGGACAAATTTTACAAGTCGAAGGCAAACTTGCCGCATCAATTAATACATATTATGACAATGATTCAGCGGTTATCGGATCGAATTTAGAGTATGCGGCAATTCATCAACTCGGAGGGCAAGCCGGCAAAAACAAATCTGTTGAAATCCCTGCAAGACCGTATCTTAAATTAACCAATGAGGATTATGATGAGATTCTTCATGAAATTGAAAAATATTTAAAAGATGACTAATTCCTAATTTTTTGCCGAACTGTTTTATGTTCCTTAGTTGCAAGAAAATTAAGGGGTACGGCAAGCAGGAAAGGAGTAAAATATGACTACTGTAGAACCAATCAGAAACAAAAAAGATGTCGAGCGTGTCGAGCGATATCTTCAAAAACAAAGTGCAAGAGATCATTTAATTTTTGTCTTTGGGACAAATTGCGGTCTCAGGATTTCTGATATCGTTGCACTTAATGTCGGAGATGTCAGAGACAAAAACTATGTTCAAATTGTAGAGAAGAAAACGGGCAAATTCAAACGATTTCCTTTGAATGAAAAATTAAAAGGATTAATCGCTGAGTATGTCAAAGGTAAAAGAGACAGAGAACCGTTGTTCAGGTCTTTGTGGGGCAGGAGATATAATCGCATTACTGCTTATTATATGATAAGAGATGCTTGCAAAGCTGCCGGATTAGAAGAAAAAATAGGAACGCACTCTATGCGTAAAACATTTGGCTATCACCATTATCAACAGTTTAAAGATGTAGTTTTACTGCAAAAAATCTTTAATCATTCATCTCCACAGATAACTCTGCGTTATATAGGAATAGAGCAGGATCAAATTGATTACTCATACAACAACTTTGTTTTATAGTCCTAAACACTCTCTAATAAAGGGATTGCATTACATTTTGAATGGATTACAAAATATCCATATTGTATATTTAAAAACTCAAAAATAATATTTTTTGCTATTATACTTGAATTTTTAGGCTTTGAAATTCAATTACCAAAACTTAATGTAGCAGACAATTTTTACAAAAACAATCGCCCAACTGTGCAATATATCGGCACAAAAAAATTGCATTACTTATTGGATAAAATGTAATCTAATTTCACTCGGAAAGGCGGTTTATGTACAAGCATAGAGCGACAATGACAGATAGGCGATATAAAATCCTGAAACTTATTGCAAAAGGCTATAATAATAAGCAAATTGCAAGAAAAATGAAAATGTCGTTGTCTTGCCTTAAAACTCAAAAATGGCGTTTGTATTGTTATCTCGGTGAAATTCATACTGCAATAGATGCCGTTTATATGGGCTTACAAATGGGTTTATTGCAAATGTCGGAATTGTGCGAGCCTATGAGAGAGGAAATTTTGTATAATGAAAATGAAAAACAGATGCACCGTACAATTAAAACAGAGCGGTCAAATAATAGGAACATTCAGACCAACACAAAAATTATTCCGTTCCCTGCAAAAAGAGTTAGAGCCATTTAGAACACTATATGATAAAAAATGCTTTATAACTCTAAAACAAGAAGATGTTTTGATGGGGAATTATAAAATTGATGAAAAACGATTTAATAAAATAAGGGAAAGAGTTGAACCTTATCGTTCAATCGGTCATATTTGTAAAAATGTCAGATGTATTGAAACCGGACAAATTTTTGAAAATGCAAGAAAGGCGGCAGAATGGGTTGCTTATGTTAGAGAAAGAGGATATTGCCATACAGATTTAATAAAACGAGCTTGCCGCAAAAAAGGAACTTCATTTGGATATCATTGGGAGTTTATAAAGTAAATAGAACTATAAATAACATATAAATTTATTTCCAATCAGGGAAATATTTTATTCTAATAGCATCTTTAGGAGATATTTTAGCATGTCCTCCTTTAATAAGTTGGCTGATAGGTAATACCGAGACTGGCGATGGTTTTGGGGATTTTATTAATTTCAACCACCATTTAACGTTACCTTGTATTATAATTTCACTGATAAGTTGTGATTTATTTGTATTTGGAATTTCAAAATTATCAATTGTTAATTCAGCAGGTAATCCACCTCTTGCAGGTGGTATAATTGTCTCAATTCTTGCATTTACAATTTCATCTTTCTGTAGAAATTGTTTGTTTTTAATAATAACATCATCGCAAACTTTAAAATGTACAATTTGACCCTCAATAAAATTGTCTTTTGTAGATATTTTATCAATTGGAGAAAGTTTTATAACGTAATATTCTGTAGAATCATAGTTATAAGGTAAGTTATTAGAATTAGGTGATGTTGCGGCGTAACAAAAAGAGTAACCTAAATATATAAAAGTAAATATAAGCACAAAAATCTTATTCATCTTCAAACTCTTCATCTTTAATACTATTTCTATTCAATTTTGTTCTCAATAAACCTCTTTCAAATACAGTATTTAACAAAAAATTCTGATAGTACGGATTATCAATGTATTGGTTATCATTATTTAAATATTGTGGATATTTCAACAAAATATATTCATAAATCGCAATCAAACGATCATTTGTGCGATTATGTCTTAAAGAATACCTATATTCAGGATAAGTTTTATTTAAGTATGTAATTAGGGCAAGAGGATTATAATTTGCATTAACCATGTAATCTACAGCCTTCTTATCAATAATTTGTTCATAAAATCTTGGGTTCTTCGCTACATTCATCCTATTATCAAATTTACTATAAATTTTGCTTACAAAATATATCTGACGTGATAATATTGCAGCAATTTCATCATCAGTTTCAGTATATTGATACGTACCATCATACATAATAATTTGATTCTTTTTAATTCCTTTTATCATTTTATAAACATTCCTACGTGATTTCCTATTATAAGTAAAAACTATATGAGCTTGAACTTTGTTGGAATTTAGAATGTTTGTACCTATTTCATCTATTTTTGTTTGAATTTCTTGCTCAGTACTAAGATTGGCAAATGTTGGTAATGTACTTAACATTATTAATAAAATAGTCAAAATAATCTTTTTCATGTTATCATTCTACTATAAAAATATAGGAATTAATTTTGAGTAAGTATCAGTGGGAGACTTTTTATGAAAAAGTATTTATTAATTCTATCCATTTTATTAATCGCTAATAGTGTTTATGCAATCTCTGATGAAGCAAAAAGTAGGATAACAGCAAAACGGCAAGTTTATTCAGCTCAAAAAAGTGCGTTAAATAGCCAGCTTGATAAAATACAAGCAGAATATACTAGTATTGCAGAAGATGCAACTATCAATTCATATCAAAAACAATATAGATTAAGAGAATTGGAATCTCAAATTTTACAAATAAATTTGGAAAAGAATCGTTTAAAGACACAATACGAACAAGACAAAAAAGATATAAAAAAAAGATACTAAGATGAGGATAAATAAATGAAGAAATTTATTACATTAATACTGCTAATATCTATGTTTGTTGTAAATTCAAGCGTTTATGCAATCGACGATTTAGATTTTGAAAATTCAGCACCAATCCCTTCAGAAAGAAAAATTAAAGAACAACAAGAAGAATTGGTTGTCCATGATGATGCTCCAATATGGGCAGAGTATGTTGCCCCTAAATATCGCAACCCAAGATCTGACTTTAAAAAAGGTAGTTCAATTGCAGAGTTGGTTGTAGGTGTCATACTAACGGATTTAATCCTTACGGCTCCAATTGGTATTCCAATGACAATACATGGTACAACTAAAGTAAAGATGGTTTCATATAATAATAGAAAAAATATTTTTGATGAAGAAATTGCTAAAGCCAAACTAATTCAAGATGATACAGAAAGAGCTGCTGCATATCAAAAAATATTGAAACAATGCCATTTAAAAGAATCTACAAGACAACACTACGCTAAAAAAGAAGCAAAAGCCAAAAAGAAAGCAGCAAAAAAAGCTAAAAATCTTGATAATTAAAATTAATTAAAAAAATCATAAAACTGATAACATTGAAACGGAACTTTTACTATCATGCCCTCTAAAAATTGAGTATATGAAGTAATTAATTCTTTTTCGCTTAAAGTTTCTTGCTTTTGAATTACAATTTCATATTCTGATTTGTTTTTTATAACTGATATATAATATGTCGGAACTTCCATGAGTTGCACTAATTTAAATGTCCCTTTAGGCAGTAATATAGTATGCCCAAACAACTCAGTAGTGATATTTTTAGTGCAATTGTTTTCAGATACTCTGTCGCCAGCAATAAAGACCATATTACCTTTATTTAGTTCATCTTTTAATTCTATTCCTGTGTTTAAACCAATATCATCAACTTGGAATGTTGTAATTGGCATAGTTAATTTAGTTTTTGAAAGAAAATTATTAAAAATTTGGCTTTGCTTGCCACTAACAAATATATCAACTGCAATATTGTTCTTCTTATTTAATTTTTGAAAAAATGCTTGAAAAACTTCAACATTACCTATGTGATTACAAATAAAAAATACTCCGTTACCTTTATCAAGATCTTCGTATAATTGTTTTTCGGCAAATTTATCAGAAAATTTTACATCATTTGTTTCAAAATTCCCACTATAAACCAAAAATTTGTCAACCAAAGAATTAGCATAAGAGTGTATATGCTTAAATTGATTTATCAAGCTAGGTTTTAAACCTGTTTTTGTTCCAATAACTTTAAGATATTTCTTTGAGTACTCTTTGACTTTAGGAGCAAATATAAATGTAAATACGGACATTAAAAACGCAATTAAATATAAAACATTTTTACCAAAGATTTTGTACAAAAATAAAGATAAGCGAAGTCTGTTTTCTCCTGCGGATTGTTCTTTTATTTGAAACCATCTTCCTAATGCACTATTTTCACATTCTAAAAGTGTATAATTATAAGAACCAATATCCTGATGATAACAATCGATTGTAAAACCTGCTTTTTCAATGAGTGTTTTCATTTCTTCTAAAGAATAGAATTTGCTTATTCCATTCGCCATACAGGTAAAATATAAAGATGTATGTAATAGCGAATAATTCGCTCCTTCAAATTTTTGCATATCCGTATATGGCTCTAAAATGTATAACCTAGAACCCCTATCCATATGCTGTCTTATATCTGTCAAAATTTTAATAATATCTTTTTTTGAAAAGCAATCTAAAAATTGGCTCATTAAAACAGCACTATTTTTTATATTAGGATAGTTAGGTTTTTCATCTAAAACATTAATTGGATGAAATTTGCAGTTTTTTAATTCCGGTTTATTTCTTATTTTATTGATATTTGATTTTAAATCAAACATTGTAATATCAAAGTTTTTATCGTGCTTAAGACATAATGCTTCAAATTTGCCAGTATTACCACCTATATCATATATTGTTTTATATTTTCTATTTATTATTTGAAAAACTTCTTCAAAACAATTATCTGAATATAAGTGATCAAATTCATACCAACTATTCTGCATTTTTTCAGGTAGTTCTGTTAGTGCAGTATAAATTGTAGGATAATTCCCTATAAATTTTTGCAAACCTTTTGGTTTCTGTTCTTGAAAAGAGGCAGTCAATTCACTAGCTCCAAGATAGCAAACATCTTTGACAAATCCAAAATTTGCTTTTGTCATGTCATCATACAAAAATAATTGCCCCATTTTAGTCAATTTATAAGTAGCTTCATCCTTTTGAATAAGTTTATTTGTTATACCTATTTGTAAAAGGGTTCTAACTGTATATTCATCTAAACCCAATGCGAATATAATTTCATCTTCGGTTGCGGAATTTTTATCTATAAATTCAAATATTCCAAGCTCAAGCATAGATACCAAAGCTTGAAATGCTAAAGGGGCAAATATAAATTTTTGTGCATTAGTAAGAGCATCTATTATAGAATCTTGTTTTTTTCGTTTAAGAGTTTTCATTGTTTATTTCCAACCTATTGTTTAATAATAAATAACCAACTAAATAAGATGTTATAATTCCAAAAAATAATATCAGAGCCATAGAACTCAACATCTTAAATCCACATAATGCCAGCAGTAAAAATGAAAAAGAAGTTGTCACACAAGAAACAAAAATCGCACTTTCTGTTTTTTCTTCAGCATTTATTCTAAATATCGAATAATCTATCGTAAATCCTAAAATCAAAAACATTGTTATAACACTAAATAGGTTTAGTTCCCCGAATACTAATGTTGTCAATAAAATTGAACATAAAATTCCTGCCATAGAAGGAATTAATATTTTAAATGCATTTCGATAATCATATAAGCAAGTTAATAGGACATACAACAATATAATTACAACAGGGAATAAAATTAATAATAAATGGCGATAATGTGTCATATAATGTTTTATATCTAATTGAAAGTTAACTATGTGAGCATTTTTTTCTTTTAAATTTAATTTTTCACTATTAAATATAATTATCATAGATGTATTAGAATCGAGCATTAAATCTTTTGAATAAAGATTATCAAATTGTACAGGGATAAATTTAGTATTCTTTAAATTCTTGATTTGATTTTGTGTAAGAATATTAGAATATTTATTTAAATTAAAATTATACAATTGCTTTACAAGTTTGAAATTTTCTTTCTGTCTTCGTTCAGACGGAAAAAATTTTGATAAAGCAATATAGTCAGTTTTTAAATCTTTTGTAACTCTTTCTTCGGTTTTAATGATTTCATTGAGATTATCACCTTTTACAGTAATAATTTGTGTATTTACATTTTCCCCCGAAATTTTACCATACAGTATTTCCGCTTTTAATAACGATTTTGACGGGCTGTATAATGCAGTTAAATTATCATTAAAATGAAATCTTGTAATGCCAACTACGCTTAATATCAAAAGTACAATTAATGATAACTTATATAAATTTCGTCTGGGATGATAAGTTAAAATTGGTACAGAATATTTAAAGCATGGGTAAATAAATAATACAACTAAATATATTCCCATAAGCCCAAATACAGTAAACACTGCAACTTGTTGAAGTAATTCAATTTTTGTAAAATATAATAACGCAAATGGTACAATAGTTGTAAATAAACTAAATGAGAGATTTTTTATAAATCTCTTATCTATATTGTCTGCAAAAAAGTAATGATACGAATAATCTATACCGATACCTATTAAGGTTGTTGAAAACACCATTGTGATTACTTGAAAATTATCGAACCATACCTTTGTTCCAATGTATCCGCATAGCATTCCAAACATTATACTTAATGCGATGGGTAATAATAATTTTAGGTTTTTAAAGTATTTATATGTCAGAAAAATAATTATCAATGTTGATAATATGCAGATAATATTTATATCAATTATTGAACGAGTACTTGTATAATAGGAGTGTATAGGTGCTCCTGCAAGATAAATTTTAGAATGTTGATTTGAAAGTTGTTTTTGAATATTTGTAAGTTGTTTAATTTTTTCATTACTCAAAGTTGGAGATAGAGCTTGATCATTTTTAAATTTTAAGCTAGTAAAATCATAATATTTGCCATCAAGATAATCTATGCTATTTGGCATTTTTATACTTGATAGGATGAAATCATCAAGTAGCAAATATGGATCTTTATCCAATGTAGTCAGTTGTATGCCTGTTGGATTATAAAGGCTTTCAATACTTTTATTATAAATTTCATCATATTTTTTATCTATTAAACGATTTCTTGTTTGTTCAGATAAAAAATTTGTTGGTTGTGTTAGATATTTATCCAAAATTTTTGAAACATTCGGTCTGTTAACTTCAAAATAACTAGTATCAATTTGCTTATTAAAATCTTGGATTATTTTTTCTAAATTAGATTGATTATCGGACTCAAATACAACTTTAATTAAAGAAGATGATTTATTCGCAATAGAAGCAATATCTGTTGAATTAATCACAGACTGAGGGAGTAATGTCCTTAATAAATTTGTTTCAATATGCCCTTTATGTGTTAATCCTATAAAACATAATAGAATGGCTATTAGAAAAAATATAACTAATCTTATTTTGTGAACCATAGCACCGTCTTATTTCCATTAGTTTGTAGAATACTAATCTTGTTTATATAATCCGTTCCGTCAATTGTAATAGATGATACGTAGTTATAGGCATTTGAATTTTCTTTGGGTTTCATGCCCAATGTCCATTTATCACTATTCCCTTCATAGTAAAAATTAAACTCTTTTTCTAATCTAGAATACTTTTTGGAGGAAACAGCATTTACGACATCATTTATTTGCTTGTAATTTTTATTTGTATAATCAACTTTTGATTGCACAGGATATTTGGTATAGAAATATACTCCGTTTTTTTCTGCAAATTCAAAATCGCCTGATGATACAAGAGGCTTTTCAATGTTTTTTAAATATTTTTCTTGCCTAAAATTGCACTTTATACTACCCATCTTAGGTATTTGTTTTGAGATATTTTCAAGGCTAGACGGAGAATTGTAGACATCTGCGAAAGCAGGGAAAGCAATAAAAAATAAAAAAATAATTATACTAATCTTTTTCACTTCGTTCCTCTTTTATAGCTTGTATCAACCTCTTTGGAGGAGTATAAACGCTTTCTCGTGTATTTATATTAACTCCTATTTGCATGGTTGAGGCTTCAAATATCTTGACTCTATTTTTTTTATTAAAAATAGTGTATTTAATGTTTAAAGATGGTTCAACAGTAATTACTTCGGATTTAATTATTAGGATATCGCCAAATTCGGCAGGCTTAATATATTTAACTTGCATTTTAGCAACAGGATAAGCATACCCATCAGCTTTCATGTCCATATATGTATAGCGTAATTTATCTAACATATCACAACGAGCTTGTTCCATGTAACGCATGTAATTACCATGCCAAACCACATTCATTGGATCTAAATCTTCAAAAGAAACTTTGACTTCATATTCCGATTTATATAGACTCATAACACTTCCTCAAATATATTTTCGCATAAAAATGCCCCTGATGAATATTTTTTCTTATTAGAATAAAATTCATAAGTAACATGTTTATCACTACGTTCAAGTTTTAAATTTACGATACTATCAGGTTTAATAATATTTGAAAATTTGATCCTTTTCCATTGTCCTTGTCCTAATCCAATTCCGAAATGAGCATAGGCAAATTCTTTTGCTAAGTATAATTGTAAAACTCCGGGAACAAGTTTAAATTTTGGGAAATGCCCTCTAAAAAAATTGCATTGATTTTGAAAAAATATTGTATAATTTATTGAATTTTTGTCCAAATCTCTATCAAGTATTATTGGTAATGATAAATTCACATCAAATAAATGTTCAATTAATTTTTTATCTATTTTCCCCGATATAGTCATTGGAATTTGGTCAATATATTTCCACTTTTGAGGAATTACTTCTGAATAATTTGAGATAAAATGCTTTATATTTTTAGTTAAACTCGCAACACCGTTTTCTAATAAATACTTTTTCCCTTTTGAAGATAAAGCACACAAACAAACTAATTTGTTATTGCGTTTTGTAATATAACAATTATCAACAAAATCACAATTTTTTAAATATTGTTCAAGTTCATCGGCACAAACTCTTTTTTCACAAATTATAAACAGACGATCTGTTCTATTGTTGATTATCAAAGAACGATCGTTCAATTCAATATTGTCATTAATAGTTACTTTTTCTTCGTAAAAATAATCACTAATAACCTCAACGCAATTTTCTTTTGATTTTAATTCTACATTTTTAAACAATTCAAAATTATCATTATGATGTATTTTGTGTGCTATAACACCAGTTTCTGTACTTCCATAAATCTCAATAATATTGGACTCTTGCTCTAAATATTCAAAAACTTTTTCATCTAATTTAGATCCTGCCGTAATGATATATTTTGGTGAGACCTTAAAAGGTATCTCAAATTTAGGAACCGCACTTAAAAATGTTGGAGTAGATACAAGTATCGTATTATCCGTATAAATATTTTCAGGATATGAAACATTCCGAGTATTTATTACCAAACCGTTACATAATGGTGTCATTAAGTGAAATGTTAAACCAAATAAATGACACATTGTTGTTGTTGATACAACAGTTAAATTTAAATCTTTTAAACAAAATTCTTTACCGATATCTTCTGCTTCTCTAATCAAGTTGTATAATGATTTTTTAATTATTTTTGGGGTATCTGAAGAACCTGAAGTATAAAAGTTTATTATAGGCTGTGTTATATCAATATTTTTGAATTCAAAATCGGTATTTCCCTCTTTTATATACCCTTCAAGCAAATCATATTCAAATCCAATGTTATTCAATCGAGTTCGGTCTGTAACAAGATATACATTTTTATTGCAAAATAAGGAAGCAAAGAATTGTATTATAAAAGAAAAATTATCACCTGCAAGAATAACAATATTTTGCTTTTTGCTTTTTAAAAAGTTCATTTCTAAAGCAATTAATCTTTTTAAATCCGTAAAACAATAATCGTTCAACCCGTCTGTAACTGCAATTTTGTTGTCATATTTACATGTAGTAAAAATTTTTTGCAACATTAAATTACTTTCATGCTCCTTAAAATAATTCTAACAATATATTCTATGCCAAATATTAACCCAATCAAAACATAGGAAATACAGCTATTATAAATTATCCATATGTTATCGGGTAAAAATATAGTCCATATAGATAGCCATAAATTTATAAACATAAAAACACACCAAACATATGTTAGTCTTCGGGTGTAATCCCATGCAGGCTTTTCCAGTTTATCACCAAATCGTCTCGCAAACCTTTGTATAACAGTTTCCTTCTGAAATAAAGAACTATAAAACACAATAAAAACTGTTAAATTACATAAAGGAGGATAAAATTTTAAGAAAAAAAATCGTTTTACGCAAAATAATACAATCACAAATAAAGTAAAAAGAATTGGTATAAAGCTCTTTATTTTACCCACAAAAAACTCCTTTATATAAGACTGTATATTGCTTCTACAACATCATTAAGAGTTTTTATTGATTTAAACATCTCAGGCGAAAGACGCTTGCCAATATATTGGTGTAATCTTACTGCCATATCAACAGCATCAATACTATCTAATTCTAAATCTTGAAACAAATCTGCATCTAATTTTAATTTTGATTTATCAATTTCAAACTCTTCTTCTAAGATTTTGCATACTTCTTTAAAAATTTCTTCTTTTGAATATTTTTTATCCATTCTGTTGTTTCCTTACAAAATCAGCAATTGTTTTTACTGAATAAAAATATTTCCTATTTTCTTCTTTGTTTTTACTCAAATTTAAATCAAATTCTTTTTTTAATGCCATGCCTAACTCTAATGCATCAATAGAATCGAGTCCTAAACCGTTACCGAATAAAGGCTCATCATCCGCAATGTCATCAATTGAAATATCTTCCAATTCTAACGAATTTATTATTAAATGTTTAATCTGCTCTTCTAATTCCATACCCCCATTATAGCATAAAAATTTAAATTTTATCCTTATATAAATTTTTTGCTATTTGTTTAGTAATTTTAGTATTAAATGTTACAGCATCAGGATATTTATCTAAATAATCATTTGTATTAATTTGACCCAAATATTCCAATGTATATAATACCGATTTATCACCCGCATCATAAATTGGTTGGTTAATTTGTAAAAAATCATAATCTGTTTCAAGATTTAACATAACTATATTTTTATGAGATTTCTGAGCAATTAAAGCCGTTCCCCGTCTAATTCTTGGTGTTTCATTTTTTCTATGTCTTATTCCCATAGGGAAAATTATAACGTTCAGACCGTCATTCAATTTTTTACAAGTAGCTTCTGTCAGCTCGTCTATGGATTTTGTTTCTACAAGAAATAACAGTTTTAC
>JAGBOW010000083.1 GCA_017633675.1 bacterium
ATTTGCAATAGCACCTGCAGTGCCGCCTTCAAGGATTTTCTTTGCGAGTTCAATTTCTTCAGCACCCGACAAAAGTTTAATTCTTCCGATTTCTCTCAAATATAATCTTACGGGATCATCAACGGCAACACCCTTTGGAACTCCCATATCAGTGGATTCTTCCCGATTTGTGGTAATATAAATATCTTCAATATCGGGTTTATTTTCCATTTTTTCCGTAACGATATCCTCTATATTATCGGTATTAATATCAACATTCATATAATTGATACCGTCATCTGCATCTGCTAATGATTCTTCATCAATATCCTGCAAATCATCATTCATCATGTTGTCTTCATCCATGATACTTACAACTGAGGAGTTTGTTCTTTTTTTAGTCATTCATTTTCTCCGATTCTTAACCTGTTATTTATCCTATCTCTAAGCTGCATTTGAATTTTAAGGGCTTCTGTTTCGTTATCATTTGCGCTTTTATATAAATTTCTGATTTCTTCCTGTTCTTTTTCTCTTTGACATTGATTTAACTTATTAATATTTTCCTGAATTGCTGTTATAAAATCCTTGTCATCAAGATTTTGAAAAGTTTCGGAAATAGTTACAAGGTCGGTTAAAATCCTTTGTATTTCCTGATTATCGGCATATGCGGTATACAGTTTTGCCGTCAATTCCTTCACATTATTTACGGTACATGTTAATTTGTCAATTGTAGATTTTACATTTATTAACGTTTCGTTCGTAAACTCTGTATTTACAAGCATTTTCTTTATTTCGTCAAAAGAAATATGTTTGTCGTTTACCAGAAAAACGCTCAATAAATTTTTTTGCGCTTTTTCTGAAATTGTTACATTTTTCTTAACAATTTTGTCAACATCACTGTTTGCGGATTTTACAAACATTCTTGCCTTTTTAACTTCACGTATAAGAGCATTTTCGTCTATGTTAAGTGTATCTGCAATCATCTTTATGTATTCGGATTGAATAATTGCATTCTGAATTTCCTGCAGAACAGGGATTAATTCTTTTACAATTTTTGTTTTTTCGGTCGGAGTTTTGGGTTTTTCTTTCATAATCGAATTTATTTGAAAATCCAATAACAACGGAGCATGTTTCATATATTCTTTGTAACTTTCGGCACCGACCGAACGTATAAATTCGTCCGGATCTTTTCCTTCCGGAGGTGCAATTACTCTTATCTCACAGGAATATTTGTCATCAGATGTTGAAATATAGCTTTCATCAAACTGTTTTATATCTCCCAATCCCTGAAAAGCTTCTTTTATAAGTTCGGCATTTCTTTGGGTAGCTTTTTGACCGGCAGAATCCGTATCAAAGGAAAGATAAATTTTTCTTGAGGGAGTATATCTTGATAGAAGTTTTATATGATCCGGTGTCAAAGCGGTTCCGCAAGATGCTACGGCATTTTTTATTCCGTGTGCCTGAGCGGAAATCACATCAAAATATCCTTCCATTAAAACAACACTGTCCTGCTCTTTTATTGCATCTTTTGCGGTGTAAAGCCCGTAGAGGAGCTTGCTTTTGTTATAAATCAAGGAATCTGACGAATTTAAATATTTCGGCATCTGATCTTTTTCGATTGCTCTTGCACCGAACGCAACGTATTCACCGTGTTCGTTTTGGATAGGGATAATTACACGGTTTCTGAAACGGTCGATAAATCTGTCACCCTCTTTGGTTCTTAGGATTAAACCTGCTTTTTCAAGAACTTCGTCCGAAAATTCATCTTTAAATTTTTTATAGAATTCGTCATAAGCTTTTGAGGCAACTCCGAGAGTATATTTTTCAATAATTTCTTTTGTAATTCCTCTGCCTGAAAGGTATTCAAGAACTTTTGTTGTTTCGGGGTTTTTATCTTTTAAAAGTCTTAAATTGTAAAATTCGGAAGCTTTTTTGCAGGCTTTCATCATTTCTTCTTTTAAGCCCTTGCTTTCACCTTTTACGAATTTTTTCGGCATTTCAAGTCCGAATTGTTCGGCAAGTTCTGAGATAACCTCCATAAACTCTTTGTTTTGAGTTTTTTGGATAAATGAAATGGCATCTCCTCCTTCTCCGCAGCCAAAACATTTGTAAATTCCAAGTGACGGATTTACTGAAAAAGACGGAGTTTTTTCTTTATGGAACGGACATAAACCCCAATAATGAGAGCCGTTTTTCTTTAATATAACCTGTTGTGATACAACTTCAACGATATCCAGACGATCTTTTATTTTGGATATCAGTTCTTCCATATTCATACCAAAATATTATCATCAACAAAACGTTTTATCAAAAAATATCATTCGTTTGCATTAAAAAAGAGCCTTTATTATATAAGGCTCTTTTTTGATATATAAAATCGGCAAAATTACCTGTTGTTTTTTATGAAAGCGCCATTAACGCTTTAACTGATCTTGCGTTATCTCTTACTTCTTCGTCAGAGTGCATTTCAACCGTATCCGTCAAAACTTTCATCGCTTCCGTTTTATCATCAAGTGCCAGCAATTCATTGATTGTACTCATTGCAACAATTGTTGACATGTCATTAATACCTTTACCTTTGTTTGTGATTACAACTTTCAAAGAATCATGTTCGTTTCTTTTTACCAAAGCACGACAGGTTAATTCTCTGATTGAATCCACTTTTGAATTAGTACCGATATCTTCCAGTATAACAACAGATTCAGAATTAGGATTTTGTCCCAAACCTTCTATTATATTAGTTACATTTTTTACTGTCTTTTTATCTACTGTTATTGTCATTTAATCCTCCTTATGCTGCTGCTTCCCAGAGTGCCAAGTTATCTTTCAAAAGTTGTCTTGCTTCTGTCATATCTGCCATTTTAGCAACTTGTTTTGATGAAATTCCTGTTGAAAACATTTCCGATATTGGTGTAGTCAACATTTCTTTAGCATGGTTGTATGTAGAAGTCATTCTTTCTTTCAGCGGATTGAAAGAAATTTCAATACCTTCCAATTTGTTCCAGCTGTTTACAACACTTTCTTTAACTCTGACACCGAATTTAACTACTGAATCAATCATGTGTTGAAATCTTTCACCGATACCTGAAATTGAACCGACAAAGGTACTTGCTTTCAATTTACCGGTAAATGTCGGTTGATTTTGTTTTGTTGAAGATTCAAATACATCAGCAGTTAAAACATTACCTTTGAATGTTGATGCAGCAAACGGATTTGAACTTCTTTGAGTTGTCTGTTCGTGCCTGCTTGTATTAAACAACCGTTCACGAATAGAGGGGATAGATAAGTTTGCCATTATTTCGTCCTTTCTTTTCTGTGCTCTACAAGAATATCATCAGAGTTTTTATTCTTGCTCAACCTTTTGATGTATTCTTGTTTGAAATTTTTATACTTTAGTTGTAGAATTTATTAAGTGAAAGGTGAGTAGTGAAAAGTGAAAAGACCTTTAAGCTCGCTCCGCTCGAAAAAATATCTATTTTTTCGTTTGCGTAGCAAACCGATAAGAACTTTTCACCTTTCACTTTTCACCTTTCACGAATAAAGGTAGTATTTTATGAAACATAAAAACTTAGATAAACTAATAGAAACCATAAGAATTTTGCGTTCGCCAGAAGGTTGTGAATGGGACAGGGAACAAACTCACATGAGTTTACGCCCGAACATGCTCGAAGAAGCCTATGAAGCCGTTGATGCGATAGATGACGGAGATATTGCAAATTTGAAAGAAGAACTTGGAGATGTACTTTTGCAAGTTCTTTTACACTCCCAAATTGCAGATGACAACGGTGAATTTAATATAGATGACGTGTCAAAAGAGTTGAATGAAAAACTTATTCACCGCCACCCTCACGTATTTGGAAATAAAAAAGTTAATTCAACTGATGAAATACTTGAGGCATGGGATAAATTAAAAAAAGAAGAAAAAAAAGACAGAAAATCCCAAATGGACGGAATTTCCAAATCCCAATCAGCCCTGATGAGTGCGCAAAAAATCAGTAAACGTGCCGTAAAAACAGGATTTGAATGGCCTGATGTACAATCTTTGCATGCCTGTATTAAATCGGAATTTGACGAGTTTGAACAATCAGTAAAAGAAAATAATAAAGACCACATGGAAGATGAAATGGGAGATATTTTGTTTGCAGTCGTAAACCTTGCCCGCTGGTACAAAATTGATGCGGAACAAGCATTATTAAGGGCAAACAAAAAATTTATGAAACGTTTCAGAAAAATGGAAGAATTAGCCGAAAAACCTTTAGAAGAATATTCGTTTGAAGAATATGATATATTATGGAAACAAGCCAAAAAAGCCTTAATTTAATTCAGTAAAAGATATGCACTTATGCTGTATTTTTTGTTACAAATGTAAAGTATTTTATTTAATTAAGCAATTTTTTATAAAAAAAATACTTTATATATATGTGGTGTAGAAAGGTGAATTATAGTGTTTAGTGCAATAGCATCAAGTTTCTTTGCGGTAAGAAACGCTAAAAAAACCGAAGATGGTGAAGTCGGCAGAAGTGCCGTTGCTCTTGGACAGACAGCAGGAGTTGTTCAGGAGGTGGCTAAGTATGACGGTGCAATAGCAAATACTGCCCGAAGTGCATGTTCGGTTTTTTCGGATTTGGCTAAACAAAATAAAGCCTTCGAATATGCGGGGAAAGTTACAAAATTTGCAGTAAATAATGTTAATCCTTTGATTTGTGTATCAGGCGGTATAAAAACAATGATGTCTGATGACAAAGTAAAAACCGGAACAATAGAAGTTGCTGCACTTACGGCAATGTTTGCGGGAGAAGGTTTGACAAAACGATATTATGACAAGGCTGTATCATCAACTGCCTGTAAAAACATGCTTCAAAAAGCATCTAAAGTTCCGGTTTTGAAAAACCTGTTCGGATATCTTTCAAAAAATAATTTAAACGGAAAAGCCGGAATGATTATTAAAGGGGCTACATTTGTTACAGCATCAATGTCGTCTTATGCTATAGGTGAAAAAAATGCAAAAGACTATCTTGTTCCAAAGGTAAAAGAACTTTTCGGAGATAATAAAATATAAGGCAATAGGGCAATAAGTATTTAAATAAAGTGATAATAATTGAAATTTTAAATAATTTATTATGAGGACATACCGCCTTATAGCCCTATAGTCCTATCGCCATTGCTACAATAATTTCTCGTGCTATCATGTATATATGAAAAAGATTTTTATTACACTATTTATATATATAATTACCGTACTTCCGGCAAATGCAATAAAAATAGGACTTTCTACTGATGTTTCTTCGGTTTCGGTTGGTACTTCGGTAAAAGGTACAATCATTGATGCAAATACCAACAAAACGATTTGTGAACTGGAAGCTATGAAAGGTTATGAGATTAAGCCTTTTCATAATCAAATGGCAATCAGTTATAAAGGTTCCTATTATAAAGTAGAATCAAATAATATAGTAATAAAACCTATTTCTGCGGGATTTGTAAGTACAAAAGCCCGCTGGTACAGAGGGGTTTTAAGAATACAAAACAAAGGCGGAAAACTGACGGTTATTAATGATTTATCATTGGAAGATTATATAAAAGGAGTTGTACCGTCTGAAATGCCTACAAGCTGGGAGTATGAAGCACATAAAGCGCAGGCAATTGCCGCAAGGAGTTATGCGCTTGCCAATCTGGGTAAACGTGCAAGATTCGGATATGATTTGAATGATACTCAAGATGATCAGGCATACAGAGGAGCTTCGGCAGAAACCCATGACACAAATTCTGCCGTGAAAGATACCGAAGGAATTGTTTTAACATATGATAAAAAAGTCATAAGCGCATATTATTCTGCATCAGCAGGAGGTCAGACCAATACAAACAGTTGGGGGAGTTCGTTACCTTATCTGCGTTCCGTCCCTTCATTTGATGATAATGTAAAAAAGAACGGGCATGGTGTCGGAATGTCCCAGCATGGAGCAAATAATTTGGCGAAACAGGGTTATAATGCGTATCAAATCTTACAATATTTTTATAAAGATGTTAAATTTGCAAAAGTTGATCCGAAATCATATAATTAAAGTTTATAAGAGCTTAGGAGCTTAAGAACCTAAGTTTATGCCGTTATAATTATATTTGTGAACACTGTTTAGATTTATTTTTGTAAAGAACTTAATATCTTAGCTTCTTAGGCTCTTAATATCTCAAATCACCTTAATATCAAATGTTTTCCGTTATTATTAACCCTGATTTAAGACTATAACTAAAAATTTTTATAAAAACACTTGCCAAATAAAAATAAAATGCTATAATAAGTTCGTCGATAGAGGAAAGAGCATGCTAACAATATGGTTTCATGCACAAAATTAAAAAGGATGTTCTAAATGAACAAAGAAGAATTGGTAAAAGAAGTATCAAAAAAAGCGAAAGTTTCTCAAAAAGCTACAGCTGACATTATTGCAGCAACTTTAGAAACAATTGAAAAAACAGTTTCTAAAGGTAAAAAAGTAACTTTGGTTGGTTTCGGAACATTCGAACCGCGCAAAAGAGCTGCAAGAACAGGAAGAAATCCTCAAACAGGTGCTGCTTTGAAAATTGCTGCAAAGACAGTTCCTGCTTTCTCAGCCGGTAAAAAATTCAAAGAATTGGTTAAATAGTTTTGAGAAACGTATAGGATATAAAGCAGAGCAGGAAAACCTGCTCTGCTTTTTTAGTTGAAAAATGGCGATAGGACTATAGGGCGATAAGGCGATAAGACCTTATCGTTTAATTAAAAAAATACACCATAAAAAACACATCAAAATAAATATTATGATGTATTATTCTGAAAATAAAAGAATAGTGCCTGTTTTCACCACCCCAAAATTTAAAAAATACATCATTTTGAGGACTG
>JAGBOW010000084.1 GCA_017633675.1 bacterium
GATTAGTATTAGCAGACGGTGCATCTTTAATCATGACATATGATGAAAACGGAGATAACACACTTGATGTCGGAAGTGAAGTAAAAGCAAGCAGAACACAATTACCTGTTGGTGGCGGCAAACTGAAAGATTTTCCGTATACAACCTCAGTAACAGGCGCAATAGATTTTGTAATGGACGTCAACGGTGGTAAAGGTCCGAATAGTGAAACCATAAACGGAAAATGGCATGACATCAGAAGTTTCAACGGCGCACAGTTTGCCAAAGGCATGGTTTGTGATTTTGAGGTAGGAAATCTATGTGTAAAACAACTTACTACCTACAGTGCAGTAGATTGCAGTAATTCATCAAGTCCTGATTATTCATATTGCGGTTCTTGGCCTTCACCTTATTCAAATGATTATTGGGCAGGCGCAAAGAAAGCATGTGCAAATATAGAAATGACTCTTGCAAGTCAATCTGAACTGGCTGTAATCTATAATAATAACTGTACTAGAAATCATACTCCTTGCATCTCGGTTATACCTAATTCTGGTTTCTTTTTTTCGAACCAAGAATACAGTAAGTATAATGCGAAACTCACTGGTATGCAATGGGGTGACATATCTAATGATGGCAAGAAGAACCACCAATCCGGGGTCTTGTGCGTAGGTAATAATTAGCTTATAGGTCGGGTTTCAACCCGACAAAACATATATATATTTGTCGTGTTAAAACTCGACCTTGCTTAGTGTTTTTTTGCAGAATAAAATGAAAAAGGGACAGAGAATTAATCCGACAAATTTTTCTTTTATTCAAAACATAATCTTCATATGTTCAAAAATAGCCCTCTTGTAATAGATTTATGTTCTTGTTAGAATTTTTCTAATGAGGAGTATTAGAAAATGACACAAAGAGTTTTATTATGTATTATGGACGGCTGGGGAATCAGCCAAGACTACCCCGAATTTGATGCAACAAAACTTTCACACCCCGTAAATTTTAAAAAATTAAAATCCGAAAACCCATATATAACAATTCATGCTGACGGTGAATATGTCGGACTTCCTGAAGGTCAAATGGGAAACAGCGAAGTAGGACACTTAAATTTAGGCGCAGGAAGAATTGTTTATCAGGATTTGTCAAAAATAAACAGAGCTATTAAAGACGGCTCATTCTTTAAAAATGAAAGATTTTTGGAAGCTATAAACCATGCCAAAAAGAACAATTCTGCGCTCCACATTTTCGGACTTGTTTCAACGGGCGGAGTTCATTCATCTTTAGACCATTTGTTGGCATTAATAAAACTTGCATCAGATGAGGGATTATCAAAGGTTTATGTTCATGCATTTTTGGACGGCAGAGATACACCTCCTCAAAGTGCCTGCACATATTTACAACAAGTTGAAGAAGAACTTAAAAAATACAATTTCCCTCCAATCGCAACGATTATTGGGCGTTATTACATAATGGACAGGGATAACAGGTGGGAAAGAGTAGAAAAAGGATATAATGCTTTATTGTTAGGAGAAGGCGAACACTCATCATCAGCTTGCGAAGGTGTTAAGGAATCTTATGCAAGAGGAGATAATGATGAATTTGTCTTGCCGACGGTTATCGGCGGAGAAGAATCACGTATAAAAGACAATGATGCAATTATTTTCTTTAACTACAGACCCGACAGAGCAAGAGAGATTTCTAAAGCATTGAATTTCTCTGATTTTGACGGTTTTGAACGTAAAAAAGTTCTTAAAAATCTTTATTATGTAACAATGACAAAGTATAATGAAGATTTTACGTTTCCTGTTGCATTTCCGAAAGAAAATCTGGTAAACATTTTGGGTGATGTTTTGGAAAATAACGGGATAAAACAGTTCAGAACGGCAGAAACCGAAAAATATGCGCACGTTACATTCTTCTTTAACGGAGGAATTGACGAACCGCAAAAGCATGAAACAAGAGTGCTTGTTCCTTCACCGAAAGTTGCAACTTATGATTTGCAACCGGAGATGAGTGCGCTTCCTGTATGTGAGAATGTATTAAAGGCAATTAAAAATCCCGATTACGGTTTTATTCTTGTAAATTTTGCAAATCCTGATATGGTAGGTCATACCGGAGTTATTGAAGCTGCAACAAAAGCTTGTAAAATCGTTGACGGATGTGTGGGAAGAATTGCACAGGCCTGCAAAGAAAACGATATTGTCATGATTTTAACTGCAGATCACGGAAATTCGGAAGTTATGGTTAACTCCGAAACCGGTAAACCTCAAACTGCTCATACAACAAATAAAGTTCCGTTTGTTTTGATAAATGCACCTGAGGGAACAGAATTGAAAACAGACGGAGCATTATGTGATATAGCTCCGACAGTTCTGCAGCTGATGGGTATTACAAAGCCGGCGGAAATGACAGGGGAAAGCTTAATTAAGTGAGTAGTTCTTTAATAATGCGGTCGAAATGAAAAATTATCACTATAGCAATATGATTTGAACCATTCACTACTCACTACTCACAAAATAAAAGGAACAAAAATGACAGCAGAGACAAAAACACTGGATATAGATTTTTCATTTAAAAAGAATAATGTAGACGAATTGTTTTTCAATTTGTCCGAAAACCCTGAAGGATTTAAAAACAAAGATTTCAGATACACTTTAAGTTTGATTTATCAAACCGTTGAAGATGAATTTGAAGGGATATTTTTAAGCCCCAATGCGCCTGCGAGAAATACGGATTTCTTTATTATTAACAATAATGATAAATTGTCATTCTTTGTTACTCCGACAAATAATTTTCAGTATTATCTGAAATCAAAAGGTTCTTTATTCCGTTTTAAATCGGAAATTATGGAAGACAAGGTCGGGTATTCCATGCCCCTTGACCTTGTTATGGATTATTTTGGCGGGTTTGGAAATGTTCTTGATACGGGATCAATGTCCGAAACCTTTGTATATTTGAATAAATTGACTTATTTTGTAATGAAATTAATTGAAAAATTATATTTCATACCTACGGTAAAAATTCACGGTTCAATGTTCAGAATTGTGTATGAACCGATTATAAATACTCAGCAGATTTCAAAAATTGTAAGTCAGTTTGAAGAAAATATTCCTGAAAACCTGTTTATCAAAGGAGAAAAGCCTAAGAATTTTATAACTGATTTTATTTATAATTATTTAAACTATGTTTTGTACAAATTTTTGTCCATAAAAGCGTATAAATTTAAAGATGTCAAATCCGGAACATACATGATTAAAGATCAGGACCAAAAGGCTGTTATGAAAGGGCAAAATCTTGCCGAAGATATTTCCCAGTGGTTTGATGAACTTTATCTTGGAAAATATGATATAATTCCGTTCTTTAAGATAAATAAGCTTGATAATGAAGAAATTTTCAGATTAAAAGTCCATATCAAAAATCGAAAAACAGGCGAAGATGTCCTAATTGATAAGTTATATACCGACGAAACGGTTTTTGATGCAAGTGCGTCCGATATTGCAAGAATAGTCGAAAAACAACTTAACTATGCAAACCGTTACATGCCTGAACTGGAACAATTATTTGAAGATGAAGAAAAACTTGCTCTTGATTTGAATTTAAACGAAGTCTATAAAATTATCACTCAAACTGCTTATTATCTTCAAAAAGCGCAAATAGAAGTCGTATTACCGAAAGAATTAGCAAATATTGTTATTCCCAGAGCATCAATAAATGCCAAAGTAAAAACCTCAAGAACAAAAGAATTAACCGATATTTTTAACAACACTTCTTCCGGTAAGATTTCATTGGACGATATTCTTGATTTCTCTTATGAAATAGCTATCGGAAATGATAAATTAACGGTTGAAGAATTTAATAACCTGATTGAAGGTCAAAACGGTTTAATAAAATACAAAAATAAATACGTTTTGATTGACAAAGACGAAAATAAAAAACTTTTTGAACAAATTGCCAAAGCTAATCTGAAATCAATGTCCAGAATGGAACTTATACATGCTGCCATGTCGGGA
>JAGBOW010000085.1 GCA_017633675.1 bacterium
AAAAATACATCATTTTGAGGACTGGACAAATCGTGAAAAATATTGTAAAATGTATATGTTAGAACAAAACACATCAAAATATTTATTTTGATGTGTTTTTATGTTGTATTTTTTAAATTAAACGATACGGCCTTATCGCCTTATCGCCCCATCGTCCTATCGCCATTTAAAATAATAAAAACCCTCCGGCACTTCGTGCCACCTCCCTTAAAAGGGAGGCTTTTAGCTTTCTTATGCTCCTATGCTCCTATGCTCTTATCCACCTATAATTCCTATCGCCACTTTAAACCGCCAGACTAAAATCTACCCTACAACTTTCAATTTTCCCTTAGTGCCCTATTGCCTTCAAAAAACGTAAAGATTTATTTAAAACTTTGACAAGAATAGGAATATATTGTCTAATTAAGTTGTATGTACATAAAACAGTTAGAAATAGACAATTTTAAATCATTTGCAAATAAATCCGAAATTCCGTTTTTGAAAGGATTTACGACTGTTGCCGGTCCTAACGGCTCGGGTAAGAGTAATATTATTGACAGTGTATTGTTCGCATTGGGACTCGCAAATGCCGGTGAACTCAGGGCGGAAAACCTTTCGCATTTTATTTCAACCTACACAAAAAGAAATGATGCGTTTGTAAAAGTTACTTTCGGTGAAGCCGAAAACGGAGAGGATTTGTCTATCGGCCGTAAAATCCGCAAAACCAATCAGGGTTATGCAAGTACGTACTATATAAATGATAGTGTTACGACACTTACAAATATACATGCCATTCTGGAAAAATACAACGTAACTCCGAACAGCTACAATGTCATGATGCAGGGTGATGTTATGGGAATTACCGGCTGTTCTCCCAAAGAAAGACGTAAAATTATTGACGAAATTGCCGGTATTGCAGATTATAACAGGAGAATAGAGCAAGCAACGACTGAATTTGAAACAGTTGAGCAGAGAGTCGAAAAATCAACCGTAGTCCTGAACGAAGTTAACACCCGTCTTGAACAGCTCAAAGAAGAAAGAGAAGTTGCACTTAAATATCAAAAATTACGCGAAGAAAAACAGAGTTTGGAAAGCCAAATTAACAAGGTTCGTTTCTTTGATATAAAAAGAAACCTTGAACAGGCTCATACAAACATACTCGAATTTACCAAAAAGAAAAAAGAGGAAGAAGTTAAAAACAAGGATTTAGATGAGAGATTAGAGCTTATTAAACATAAATATCAAGAGATTTCAGACCTTGTAAAAGAAAAAGGCGAAGCACAACAAATTGAATTAAAGAAGCAGGAAGAAGCCTTAAAAGGTGAAATTGACAGAAAAACCAATGCCTCAAATTATGCCGATAAGCAAATTCATGACGGTCTGCGCCTAATAGAAAACGCTAAAAACGGAATTGAAAATTTAAGAGATAAAATTAACAATTCAAATCTTAATATTAAACTCAAAGATGATGAAATTACTCATCTTAAAGAAAATCTGAATGTTAAAGAAGCGGAATTAAAGAAAATTCTTGAAGATATGACGGGCTTAAATGCTACTGCAGATCAGCATATCGAAAAAAGAAATAATTTGAGAAAACACTTGGAAGAATTGAAAGATGAGGAAACAAAATTAATTCAGACGAAATTACCGCTTGAAAATGAGCTGAAAAATCTTCAAAAAGAACTTAATGATGCGAAAACAAAACTCTCCGAACTCAAAGAAATGAAAGCGAATTTTGCAAACAATCAGGACATGAAAAAATCACTTGTAGATCAGCTCCAAAAAGAGATGGGTGATTTCAAGATTATTCAGCAAAATGCTTTGCACGATTTGGATACGACAAAGAATGAAATTAATGATTTAAATTATAACATTCAAATGGCATACAGAAAGATTTCCGCTATGGAAGCCAAAAAACAGGCTGTCGAAGATGCAAATTTCGGTCGTGCGGTTGATACGATTATGAATGCTAAATTGAGAGGAGTTCATGCACCTCTTGCACAATTAGGAACGGTAGATAAAGAGTATGCTGTCGCTATGGAAGTCGCATTTGGCGGAAGAATGGCGCATGTTGTCGTAGATGATGAACATGTCGCATCTGTTGCAATTGAGATGTTAAAATCTTCAAATGCAGGCAGGGCAACATTTATCCCTCTTAACAAAATTAAAAAAGCACCGTCAAAACTGCAACTTCCGAAAGACAAAGGAGTTATAGATTACGCAATAAACCTTGTCGATTTTGATGATGAATATATTGATGCGTTTTTCTATGCCGTAGGGGATACAATTGTCGTTGAGGATATTGAATGTGCAAAAAAACTTATCGGCAAATACAGAATGGTTACTCTGCAGGGCGAATTGCTGGAAAAATCGGGTTCAATGACAGGCGGAACAAGGTTGAGAACAGGCATGAGTTTCAGTCAGAATGATGATGATGAACTGAACAAATACAGAGAGCGCCTGAAAGAAATGGAGCAGAAATTAGGTTCTTTAGAAAATAAAAAGACATCATTGGAACAAAAATTAGATGATGTCAGGGTTAAGTATTCGGATTCCATGAGCGAATATACAAAATCCAAAGTTGAACTCGACAACATGAATACAAATTATGCCAACAGCGAAAATATTCTGAAAGAAAAAGAAGATTTTATAAGTATTGCAACTCCTAAAGTTGATGAATTAAACAAAAAACTTGACAAACTTGAAGAAAAAAATGTTAAAATTTATGATGAAATGACGGTTTGTCAGGAACAGATCAGGGAAGTTGAAAAACTTATTAATGATAAAGACCTGAAAGACCTGAAAGAAAAGACTGAGGGAACTGAAAATGAAATAAAACGGCTTCAGCAAAAAATTATGCAGGCTGAAGGGCAAAAGAATGAATTTAACAGAGAAATTTTATTTAACGAAAACGTAATTCAAACAAAATTGGAAGAAATTTCGTCAATTGAGCGCAAAAATGTTGATTTAGAAGCTGACAAGGAAAGATTTAAACGTGAAATTGAGGATTTGAACAAAAAAACGGAAGAACTTAAAGAGCAAATAGGTCAAATCGAAGAAAAATTAGGCAAACTTTTAAAAGAACGTGATGAAATTAACACAGAACTTATTGATCTTGAAAAACAAAAACACATTAGAATTGCGGACATTGAACGAATTGCGGAGCAGATAGAATCGTTCAAAGCCCGCAGGAGAGAACTTGAACCTCAGCTTGAAACCGCAACAAAAGAACTTGTTGATGCGGGAGTTGAAATAAATAAACTTGAACCCGTAGAAATTTCAATAGAAGAAATTACATCAAAAATTCAGCGTCTTGAAAAACGCATGGAAGAACTTGGGGACGTCAATATGCGCGCCCTGAATACTTATGATGAAGTTCTTACACGCCAGACAGAATTAAAAAAACAGATTGAAACACTTTCAAAAGAGCGCAGAGAAATCCTGGAAAGAATGAAGGGATATGAACAACTGAAAAAAGAAACGTTTATGAAAACATACAACCACATAAACGAAAACTTTAAAGAAGTGTTTCATCAATTGTCTGAGGGTGAGGGAGAACTTGTTTTGGAAAATCCTGATGATCCTTTGTCGGGCGGTCTTGATATGAAAGTCAGTATAAGGGATAAAAAACACCAGAGATTAGGAAGTTTATCGGGCGGTGAAAAATCATTGACTGCACTTGCTTTTGTATTTGCAATCCAAAGATACATGCCGTCCCCATTTTATGCTTTTGACGAAGTTGATGCAAGTCTGGATATAATGAACGTTGAACGTATCGCCCAAATGGTGCAGAGGCAGTCAAAAGATACGCAATTTATAGTAGTCAGTCACAAGCGGCCTATGATAGAATCAGCAAACAGGACTTTAGGGGTAACTCAAAAAGAAAAAGGTATCACTAAAGTTACGGGTATTAAACTGAGGGATGAAGAATGACAACAGCACTGAATTATAATATAGATTTACCCGATTTAGGTTTAGGAAAAAATCAAAAAAGTGAAGGTATCGGAATTTTGGTCGATATGGCCAAAGCCGGAAAAATTGATCCTTGGAATATTGATATTGTTGATGTTACGGATAAATACCTCGCACACATGGTTGAAATGAAATCCCAAAATCTTAGGGTTACAGGGAGGACTTTTCTTTTTGCGGCTATTCTTGTAAAATTGCAATCCAATGTTCTTGAAGGTATTGATATAATGCAGTTTGACCCGCAAGAACCCGAACCTCAGTTTGATGATGACGGATTTATTGCGGATTATGACGACTATGTACCCACAAACAATGTAATTTCTATTGATGAGGTTTTGCAGAGAAGAACAAGTGTCAGATTAAATCATAATCGTGTCGTAACTTTGCAGGATTTGATAAGACAATTGCAATTTTACGAAAAATTAGACAGAAATGAAACTTTAAAAAACAGGCAGGAGAGGGCAAAACGCAGAGTTCAGTCATATTCAAGACTTACATCTGATGATATTGTTAACCTTGCGCAAGAAGAATACATTGAAACATGCGTTGCAACTCTGAAAGAAAATTTAATTCAGATTTTTGAAAAGAATGATAAAATTGAATTGAATGAACTTACACTTTTGGGAATGGATAAAATCAGCGCATATATTGCGTTATTGTTCTTAACTGTTAACACGGATTACAGTCTGGAACAGGAAGAATTTTATTCCGATTTGTATGTGGTAAAGGGCGGTAAAGATGAACACGGAGCAGCTTAAATCAAGAATTGAGGCGGTTTTGTTTATTACCGCAAGAGCGATTTCATTAGATGAAATTGCAACTATTCTTGGTGAAGAAACCGGAAATGTTGAAGAAGCGATATTAGAGCTTATTATGGATTATTCCGCAAGAGACGGGGCATTAGAAATTGATGATGAAAACGGTTATATTTTACAGGTAAAAGATGAACACATGGATTTGGTGGAACTTCTTTGCCCTGTTGATATAAAACCGGCTGTTTTGAGGACACTTTCCGTTATAGCTTTAAAAGAGCCGATAAGACAAACCGAATTAAAAGAATTAAGAGGGTCAAACACTTATGAACAGGTTCAGGAACTTGTTGATAAGGGGCTTATTGCTAAGATAAAAGATAAAAACGGAAGAAGTTTTAATTTAAAAACCACTCCGAAATTTGCGGAATATTTCAAATTAAAAGGTGATACACGCTCTCTTGCAAAAATTCTGGAAATTGATAAAGGTGTAAAAGATAATGAATAAAAAATTAATTTTTTGTAGCATTCTGGTTATTATCTGTGCATTGGTTTACAGATTTTTGCCGAATTATTTTTATGTACAGGGCAAACTTAACTTTAATCGGAAAAATTACGAAAAAGCATACAATTATTTTACAAAGGCGCATAGTATTTATAAGAATGATAAAGATTACAGATATTATTATGTTCAGACCATGTTAAAAATGAAACCTACAAAGGAAATCCAGCAGGAATTGTTTAAAATTTCAACGGATTCAAAGGACGATTCCGCACATGCTTCCGCAAAAAGACAGGTTAACAGATGGAAATACGGTGTATTGCAAAATATCGGAAATAATTATATAGAGCAAGTTCCGATTGACAAAAAGATAATGCGTTGGTCAAGTTTTCCGATTAAATATACTATTATAAACAGTACGGGCGAAGTTCTCCCTGATTATTACAGAAGAGAGATTTTGAGAGCATTGGGACAATGGCAGAGTTCAACAGGTTTTTTAAAATTTGCCGAAACAACCGATAAAAGTAACGCAGATATAATTTATGAAATTAATAAGCTTCCGGATAATGTTTGTGAAGGTAATGCTTGCCGATTTGTTCTTGGCTTTACAACATCTGATTACAAAGGCAAAATATTAAATAATATGAAAGTTATATTGTATGACAAAGATCCTTTTGGCAGATATTTCCCCGACAAAGACTTATTTAATACCGTTTTGCATGAAACCGGACACGCATTAGGTATAATGGGACACAGCTATAATGAAGATGACATAATGTATATGTCCGCAGAGCAGGAAAATATTTACACAGCTCACAGGAGTTATTTCCAGTATCTTTCATCTAATGATATAAATACAATTACCTTATTATATAAACTTATTCCGGATATAACCGATACTGATGAAATTGATACCGAAGGACTTGTTTATGCACCTATAATATTGGGCACGGAAGAAGAGATTTCAAACAGGAAAGTTAAAGAGGCAAAAAATTATATAAAAAATGCACCTGAGTTGGCAGGCGGCTACATTGATTTAGGAATAGCTTATTCCGAGTTAAAAAGAACCGATGAAGCGCTGGAAGCCATGCATAAAGCATATTCGCTGTCTAAAACAGATAACGAAAAATATGCATCATTGTATAATTTGGCTTTGATTTATATGAATACCGGTGATACACGTAAAGCAAAGGAATATGCCTTAAAAGCAAAGCAAATTTCCGATACGGAAGAAATCAGAAAATTAATTTTAAGTATTAAGTAATAAATATCGTTTACAAAATCTTCATAAATTCTTTTAAAATAAAAATTTTTGTTGTACACTTGGTTGGTTGATTGAATAAGGGAGAATGGAAAATGTACAACGTAGCCATTATAGGAGCAGGACCGGCAGGAATTTTTTCGGCTTTGGAAATTATTAAACTTAAGCCAGATTGGAAAGTTATTCTTGTAGAAAAAGGGCAAAAAATTGAGAAAAGAAAATGCATGCTCAGAGAAGGCTACGATAAATGTCCGCATTGTGCGAAATGCGGTTTACTTTGCGGCTGGGGCGGGGCAGGAGCTTTTTCTGACGGTAAATTAACCCTTACACCTGATGTGGGCGGGAATTTAATTGATTACATGGACAGAAAACATGTTGAAGATTTAATCGCTTATTCGGATCGGTTGTATCTGGATTTCGGAGCAACTGATGAACTTTTCGGAACTGATATGAACACCTTCAGAGAACTTGAAAGACAGGCTTCTCTTGCGGAATTAAAACTTGTACATTCTCCTGTCAGACATTTGGGAACGGAAAGAAGTCTTGATGTTTTGAAAAACATGCAGGATTATTTAGATGAAAGAATTACAATTTTAAATAACGTAACCGCAAAATCTCTTATTGTTGAATGCGAACAGGTAAAGGGTATTGTTCTGGATAACGGAGAAACAATATGCGCTCAATATACAATTATTGCACCGGGTAGAGAAGGAGCAGATTGGCTTACTCATGAATTTGCGGAACACAAAATCGGTATGGTAAATAATGCCGTTGATGTTGGTGTAAGAGTCGAACTTCCCGCACCTGTGTTTGAGCCATTAACGGATAAATTATATGAGTCAAAATTAATTTATCATTCCCCTACATTCGGTGATGCTGTCAGAACATTCTGTATGAACCCTAACGGTGAAGTTGTACAGGAAAATTATAACGGTATTTCAACCGTTAACGGTCACAGCTATGCTGAAAAAACTACAAATAACACAAATTTTGCATTGTTAGTCAGCGAAAAATTCACAGAACCGTTTAAAGAACCTATCCAATACGGTCAGCATATTGCAAGATTGGCAAATATGTTGGGGGGCGGAATTTTAGTCCAGAGATTCGGTGATTTGCTTGACGGAAGAAGATCAACTCCCGAAAGAATTAAATCAAGCATAATCACACCGACTTTGACCTGTGCAACTCCGGGTGATTTGAGTTTAGTTATCCCTTACAGACAAATGACAAGCATAATTGAGATGTTGCAGGCATTAGACAAAATTTGTCCGGGAACTGCATCAAGATATACACTTCTTTACGGTATAGAAGTTAAATTCTATTCGGCAAGGGTAAAACTGACAAATGAACTTGAAACAGAGGGAGTAAAAAATCTTTTTGCAATAGGTGACGGTGCAGGGGTAACAAGAGGTTTAATTCAGGCTTCTGCGTCAGGTGTTCATGTTGCAAGAACGATATGCGAAAGAGGATAAAAAGTCTGTAATTTTAACTGATTAATGACTTTGTAAATTCAGTTATTTATATGGTATTGCTTATTAGTTGTGAGCGATTAATATTTTATTGTTCAATCAGTAAAAAATCTTTAGGAATTTCTTGTTCAACTCTGCGTATTAACTCTGATAGCGGTATTCCTAATGCCTCGCATATTGTCCATAAAGAAATTAACTTCGGCTCGTTTATTCCGTTTTCAAGCCTGCTGATTAAAGACATTTGAATATCATATTCATATGCTAAAAGCCTTTGAGATTTATTTTGTCTTAAACGTTCTTCTCTTAATAATTTTGATAAAGTTTTGAAAATAATCTCTGATTTTTTGGTATTTGCATGTTGCATATATAGAATTTTAATGTTATAATATAAACAGCACTTCTATACATAGAGGCAGAAGGGGAATATATGAAAAAAGCATTCAATCTTTCGGAAATTTTGATAACATTGGGAATAATCGGAGTTGTTTCCGCCTTAACTCTGCCGACTGTTATAAAAAATTATCAAAAATATACAACAGTAAATCAATTAAAAAAAGTTTACACAGTTTTAAATCAGGCATTTAAGATGTCGGAAATTGATAATGACATTTATGAAAATTGGGATAAAGTCGAAGCTATTGGGATAGTTGAGTATTCACAAAAATATTGGCAGCATTACTTAAAAGTTATAAAGATATGTTCAAACTATACAGATTGCGGATATTCAGAAGCCTTACCTTGGATGAACGCAATAAATTCTGTAAAAACACAAAAAAGCATTGGTGAAAAGAGTTTTATTATAAATGACGGAACATTAATAACATTTAACACTGCTGGTGATGCAATACATATAGATCTTAATGCAGGAGCTGGCCCAAACAGGTATGGGAGAGACCTATTCACATTCTACATATATAATAAGGGAGTAATTGCCGCTGGTTCTCATAGTAATCCAAATGACTATTGTAATAAAACCCGCACAGAAGGTAATAACGGGGAATGGTGTTCCGGCAAAATAGTCAAAGACGGTTGGAAAATAAAAGACGATTATCCGTGGTAAGTTATTTTGTACACCTGATAAGCCACACATCACTCATTGTATTTTCCAAAATTCTTTTGCTTTCAGAACCTGTCAGAAACCTGTCCAGTCTTGATTTGTTTCTTGAACCCAATACCACCAAATCAATTTTGTTTTTTTGTGTGTAATTAATAATCTCCTGTGCGGGATTTCCTGTCAAAACAGCAGTTCCTGTAACGTCAACATTATATTCACTCAAAATATCCTGAATTTCTTTTATAGAACTTGATGCGTATTTATGTTGTTTTCTATAAATATCCTGAAGCCAGTTTTGGTCAATATTTCCGTCCAAAAACAAAAAACTCGGATCTTCATTAACCATACAAATATAAATTTCTTTATCTTCAAGTTTGAGATGGGGGAGAATTTCTCTGATAATTCCTGCAGAACAAATTGTTCCGTCAGTCGTCAAAAGGAGTTTTTGCTTTTTGTTTTCTTCTTTTGCAATATAATCGGAAACTTTACTGCTGTTAATAATTTCCTGTGATACGGAACCCAGCCACTTTTGGATACCCTTTTTTCCGTTAGAGCCCATCATTATCAAATCATAATTTTCGTTTTCCCCCTGCTCAAGAATACTTTCTATTGCAGAACCGCAATGTTTTATTTTTTTACCGATTTCAAACCCTGAATCTATAACCAGTTTTTCCGCATAATCAAGGACGGTATCGGCAACATTTGCGCACGACATTGAAAAATTACTCGCTTCCAAAGTAATATCATCAGGCAAAAAACTCCAGTCAATAACGCAAATTATATCTACAACAGCTTCTTTTATCCATTCAGAAGCATTTTTTACGGCATTATAACTGATTTTTGAGCCGTCGGTACAGAATAGAATTTTCATTGGTTTGAACTCCTTTTTAGTGAAACGTGAGAAGTGAAAAGTGAGAAGTCCTTATCGGCACTTCGTGCAAAATTTATTTTATATATATAAGCATTGTAAACGACATTTCACCTTTCACGTTTCACTTTAATATATGTTAAGCAAAATTACATTATCTGGTAATCTATATTTTTTTCTGATATTATTTGTTTAGAAAAATATTTTTTACAGGAATATGTTATAGCTATGATACCTAAAATCAAAAATCTTACATCATCTAAAGTTAATTTAAAGGATTATAAAGACTTGGTAGAAACTATTGCAAAGGTTGAATATCAAAAGTTTTCCAATTCGCATTTAATTGATATCCCCGAATTAATTAATATAGGAAATCATACTTTATATATTTTGTTTAAAAATCATTCACCTGAGGAATTTAATAATACTTATTTGTCGACTGCAATAAAATGGGCAATAAGAAATGAAGTCCGCAGACGCTACAAATGGTATTCTCTAAAAAACAAACGACAACAAATGCTTGAAGAAGGTGAAGATTTAAGAGAAGAAGTTTATAAAACGATTCTTTCAATTGACGAAATGCAAGATGCAGAAGTGCCTGCCCAAATTAAATCAGATGACAAAAACCCCGAAGAATCAATTGAACTTACCGAACTGAAAGCCGAAATTATTGAATCAATGAAAAAACTTCCGCAAAGAGAAAGAGAATTAATTGAATATAAATTTTTTAAGGATAAAAAATTAAGAGAAATTGCAGATGAGTTCGATATTTCTCAATCAAGGATTTCCAGAATAATTCAGTCGGGACTTGATAAAATAAAGAAAGATTTAAAAAAACAGGGGATAATTTAGTGAAAACAATATTTGAAAAGAGTAATGGTGTTTCAGGAATTACGTTAACGGATAAAAATGAAACCTTGAATTTTATTGATGAAAAATTTTTGAGGAAAAGTGAAATCGGACTCCCTCAAGTTGGAGAGTTAACTGCTATGCGCCACTACAAAGAACTGTCCGACAAAAATTTCTGTATTGAAAAAGGGTTTTATCCTCTGGGTTCCTGCACAATGAAATATAATCCGAAAGTTAATGAACTTTTGGCAGGTTTGGAAAATTATACAAATCTCAATCCTTTAAGTGATGATGAGGACTGTCAGGGTGCATTGGAGTTAATGTATAAACTTCAGGAAGCATTAAAAAAGATTACGGGAACGGATACTGTTACACTTCAGCCAGCAGCGGGTGCACATGGTGAATTAACCGGCATGATGGTTATAAAAAAATATTTTGAAGTAAAAGGAGAGAAAAGAAAAAAAGTTATTATTCCGGATTCTGCTCACGGTACCAATCCTGCCAGCGCGCATTTGTGCGGATTTGAAATTGTTCCCGTAAAATCGAACGAAAAAGGACAGGTTGATATTAAAGCATTGAAAGAACTTATTGATTCTGATGTCGCTGCAATAATGATGACAAATCCTAACACTTTGGGAATTTTTGAAGAGAATGTTTTGGAAATTTCAAAATTGATGCACGAAAACGGTTCATTATTATATTATGACGGCGCAAATTTCAATGCAATTATGGGATATACAAATCCAAAACTTATGGGATTTGATGTTGTTCATATTAATTTGCACAAAACTTTCTCAACTCCTCACGGAGGCGGAGGACCAGGAGCAGGCCCAGTCGGGGTTGTTGAAAGTTTGAAAGAATTTTTACCCGCACCAATCATTGATTTTGACGGTGAAAAATATTTCAGAAATTACAATTTGAAAAATTCAATCGGCAGTGTAAAAGGGTTTTTCGGTAATTTCGGTGTACTAGTAAGAGCTTATGCATATATTCTAATGATGGGCAAAAATTTGAAAGAAGCAAGTGAAAATGCCGTTTTAAATGCAAATTATCTGAAAGAAAAGTTGAAAGGTGCATACCTTTTGCCATTTGACGAACCTTGTATGCATGAATTTGTATTGTCAGGCGAAAAATAACATAAAGAATCAGGGGTTTCTACACTCAATATCGCAAAAGCACTTATGGACGAAAACACACACCCGCCAACGGTTTATTTCCCGTTGATTGTTCATGAGGCGATAATGATTGAACCGACAGAATCGGAAACAAAAAAAGTTTTGGACGATTTTGTTAATGTAATGCTGAAAATTGCGAATGAAGCAAAAATTAATCCTGAAAAAATATTATCAGCACCGCACACAACACCGGTAAAAAGACTTGACGAAACATTAGCGGCTCGTCATCCGAATTTAAAATATACAGAGAAACTATGACAAAAGAAAACAGAAAAATAAAAGTAGCATTTCCTCACATGGGAAACGTTTCGATAGCTTGGTCGGCAGCACTAAAAAAAATAGGAGCAGAACCTTTTATTCCTCCTTACACAAGTAAAAAAACGCTTTCAATCGGAACGAAACATTCACCGGAAGCTATATGTCTGCCATATAAATTGATTTTAGGGAATTTTATTGAAGCTATTGAAGGCGGAGCCGATTACGTTTCAATGATTACATCTCCCGGATGCTGTCGTTTGGGTGAATACGGAAATTGTATTCATCAAGCTCTGATTGATTTGGGATACGAAGCAAATTATGTTGAGATGCGCCTTTATGACGGAATTAAGGGAATGTACGATTATCTGAAAAAAGTAAGCGGTAAAAATGACCCGATACTTTTTGCAAGAGCTATAAATATCGGCATCAGAAAAATGTTTTTGTTAGATGATTTGGAAGATGCATTATCCTATTACAGAGCAAGAGAAATTCATTTAGGTGATGCGGAAAAACATTATAATAAAGCTTTGCAAATGATTAAAGATGCAGACAATACAAGAACACTGAAAAAAGTTAAAAAACTTGTATTTGAAGAAATGAAAAAAACCGAGATTGACAAAAACAGAGATGTTTTGCATGTTGATGTAACCGGTGAAATTTATCTTGTGTGCGATCCGTTTTCTAATCAAAATATCTTAAAAGAACTTGGTAAAATGGGAGTTCAGACAAGAAGAAGTCTTACAATAAGCGGATTTATAAAAGATGCCATTATTCCGAAAGTGTTCAGAGGCAGTGAAACACATCTTCAAAGAGCATATAGAATGGCTAAGCCTTATTTAATGCGTGATATCGGGGGGGATTCATTGGAATGCGTATCTGATGTCGCTTATGCCGATGAAAGAGGGGTTGACGGTATTATTCATATAAGTCCTTTTACCTGTATGCCTGAAATTATGTCGCAAAATATTTTCCCTGCAATGAGAGAAAACTGTGATATTCCTATATTACCTTTAATTATGGACGAACAAACCGGAAAAGCCGGATATTTAACAAGACTTGAGGCCTTTACTGATTTAATGAGAAGGCGCAAAAGAAAACTTGAAAAAGAAGCTAAGGAAAAATTAAGTGTTTAAAACTTTAAAAGAAGCTGTAAAAATTACAAATTCAAATATAATTTTAACAATACCGTTAATAGTGTTTGTTAAATTTATTGATTTATATTCTTTATATACAAAACATGCTGTTGATTTTTTACCTAAATTTATTATTGTTTTGGTAACGGTTTTATTTGTTTCCGGTATCTTTTGTTCGGTATGGTTTAATATGATAAAAGGTGCCGTAAATAATTCAAAAAAAATCTATGTATTGGATAATGACAGAACGGGAGCTTCGTTGTCTTTGTTTAAGACAATGCGGGAAGGAATAAATAATCTGTTTTTGCCATTCGTTGGTGTATATTTAATATTTGGACTTATTCAGATTGTGTTCACCCAAATTGTATATTGGGTTGGGGTGAACTTAATAGGTGTTTTGAGTTCGGAAGAGTTATTAAGTATTCAGGAGATTGCGTTAACTTCAATTTCAGAAGATAACAGTATGGCTGTATTTTTAGATAAACTTTCTGCAGAACAGATTTTATTTTTTGCTGAATGGAGTTTACTTTTTATATTGTTAACGTGTTTGGTTTTATACCTGATAATGCTTTGGATTCCGGAAGTCGTTTACAATACTCAAAATCCCGTAAAAGCTCTTTTTAAATCAATTGTAAAATTATTCGGAAATTTTTTGGAAACATTCCGTATGTTTTTGTTTTTGTGGTTTGTGGGATTTGTTTTGTTGTTCCTGAATACATTTTCTATGATAAATCCGTTTATTTACTTATTTATGAATGTAATTCTCTTTTATTTCTTCTTATTTGTTGCGATTTGCGTATTCCTTTATTACAACAAAAGGTTCTGTAATGATGAAGAATAAAGTTATAGCTGTTGTCGGAGCAACTGCAAGCGGGAAAACCGCTTATGCAACAGATTTGGCAAAAAAGATTGACGGGGAAATCGTTTCCGCAGATTCAAGGCTTGTTTACAAAGATATGAATATCGGAACGGCAAAACCGTCAACTGATGAAATGGGGGGAATTCCTCATTATATGATTGATATTGTTGAACCGACATTTGATTTTACGGCAGGTTTATATGCAAAACAGGCAAAAAAACATATAAATGAAATTCTAAAAAGAGGAAAAACTCCGATAATTGCGGGAGGTACAGGGTTGTATTTTAATATTCTGTTTAATAAATATGATATGCCCGAAGTCGAACCTGATTACAAATTGAGAGAAGATTTATCAAAAATATCATTTAATGAAGTTTATGATATTTTAAAAGAACTGGATAAAGATGCCGTAATTGAGCAGAATGACAAAAAAAAAGCTATCAGATATATCGAAATAATTAAGGGAACGGGACTACCGATAAACAAAGCTTGCAGAAAATCCGAATGTGAGTTTGATGTCGAATGGATTGGTTTGAATTTTCCCAGAGAAATTTTGTATGACAGAATTAATAAACGAGTTGATATAATGATAGAAAACGGGCTTGTTGAAGAAACAAAAAATTTGATTTCAAAATATGGCAGAGTGCCAAACATAGTGGATACTATCGGATATCGTGAAATTATTTCTGCACTTGACGGAGAAATGACCATTGATGAGGCGGTTGATAAATTAAAACAGAATTCCCGAAACTATGCAAAACGCCAATTAACATGGTTTCGCAAAAATACGAAAATAAAGTGGAATTGCTATCCTGAAAAGATGGAAAAGTAACTGTAGGTCGTGTTGGATATTTTTATCCAACACGACATTTATATTTGTCGAAAATCCTGTACATAAAGCAGACTTGGTAAAATTTTATTAAAATTACTTTAACGATAAGACTTATTCGCTTATTCACTTCTTAAACGATACGGTCTTATCGCCTTAACGTCCTATTGCCTTATCGCCTTATATCGCATATCTATTTTCATGCTAAGATATCGTTAACGAGGGATATTATGTTGAAAAAATTTTTGATTACGTTTGGGGTTTTTATATTTGTTTTGTATGCGCTGTTTTTATCTGCGCCTTTGTTACTTACTAATTTGATAAATAATTATGATATTCCGAAAATTGTTGAAGATGCCTGCGGGTACAAATTAAAAATCGATAATATTAAACTTATTACTACTCCAAAACTGACGATTGGCGCAAAAATCGGTCATTTGGATTTGGCACTTCCTACAGGTGAAATTTTCCTGACAGCAGATAATGTCAACGGAAAATTATCCATAATCCCGTTAATCGCAAAAAAAATTGAAATTGACACAATTAGTGCGGATAATATTAATCTCAACTTAAAAATAAAAAAAGACGGACATTTTTTGATAGAAGATTATATCCCTCAATCAGAACCCGATAAAGCGCAAGAGTCGATAACTTCGCTCCCTTTGGGCTTAAAATTATCCAATCATCTTCCCGATATAAAAATCAACAATTATAATATTTCATTCATTGATACTTCGGACAAAACTTATTCAATTTTCGGAAACAAATTCTACATACAGGATTTTATACTGAATAAAAAAGTAAAAATCACCGCAGATGGCAAATTTCAACTCCTCGACAGGGAACAATTCAGCTATGATATAAAACTTTTGAACAAAATCATGCCTGATATCGACCTAAACGACCTTGTTTTTGCGCAACAGACGGAAATGTCGGTTCAGCCACCTCACCCCACCCCTCTCCCATTGGAAGAAGGAGCTGTAAAACAGCCTGTAAATATTATAGACATATTCAACGCAATTTATAAAAACGGCATTACTGCCGATTTAATCGCTGATGTCAAGACTTCAGGCACTTTGGAAAACATAAATTTTGACGGAAAAGCAAATATTACAAATATTTCTGTCGGAGTGGACGGAAAACCTTTACCTCCGAGCAACGCAGACATAAAACTAAGCGGAAACAAAATAAAATTGTATGCAAAACTGTTTACCGCAAAAGATGAAATTACGGAATTCGTAATGAATTCCACCACAGGAAAAAATCCCAAAATCGACCTGAATTGTAAATCAAATGCAAAATTTAAAAGTCTAATTGATTTAGCGGACAGTGTTGCAAAAACTTTCGGGCGAAATGATTTAGACACAATCTCTGCAACAGGCGGAATTGATGCGGATTTTTCAATAAAAACGGATTTGAAAAAACTTGAAACTTCGGGGTATTTGAAAATCCCTTCTGCCTCATTGAATTACAAACTCTACAACGCAAATATCGAAAAAATCTTTGCGGATATTCGGTTTGCAAATAATTTAATCGACATAAAAGATGCTGGTTTTACAGTAATGGGACAACCTTTAACATTAAAAGGTACGGTTTCTCAAGATGCAATTGCGAATATAACGGTAATTGCGGACAAATTACATCTTAAAGAACTCCTAATCACCATCGGACAGGCAGGATTACTGAAAGATAACGATATAAAAAGCGGTACAATTAACCTTAATGTTCTTTTGAAAGGTAAATTAGACAAAATAATTCCGAAAATCAATGTTTCAGTTGATAATTTGAACATAAAAAAATAAACCATTCAATATTTCCGTTTCAACCCCGAACTTAAAAATATCAATGAATGATAAAGATATATTGATTAACAATTCAGATATTTTCCTTAACAATTCTAAATTCGGTTTATACGGAAAAATTACTGATTACATAACAAAAAATATTAATTTTGATATTAATTTTAACGGAAATTTAATTGCAAACGATATTAAATCCTTTATTCCAAAAGAATTCAGGAGCGAAGTTACGGGAGCGGGTGCAGTTCCTCTGACCGTAAAAGTTACGGGTAACGACAAAAATCAGGACATAAGTTTCAATATTAAAGGAACTCCGCAAAATCATGTTGCAATACTTTCCGTTAACGAATTAAAAAACAAAACAACGGAAATAAAAGGCGATATAAAAATCAACGGGGAAAGTCTGACTTTTTCAAATACGGGAATTTTCTCAAACGGTACGCCGATTGCATATCTCAAAGGCGGTGTGAAAGATTTATACAAAACCCCAAAATTAAACCTCAACTTTTCGACAGTTAAAAATATTTCTATGGTAATTCCGTTTTTCAAAAAGTCAGATATGATAATAGGCTTGAATGTCGATATTACGGGAAATGCGCTCAATCCGTATTTAAAAGGAACGGTTACAATTCCTTCCTTAAAAATACCTGAAATGCTTACTACATTGGAAGATTTAAGTGTTTCTCTGAACGGACTAATTGCAAGAGGTAAAAGCACTTTGAAAAAACTTACTTCCGGCGGAATTGTTGCCGAAAATTTAACAACGGACTTTAATCTTACGAATAATATTTTGTATCTGAAAAACTTTTCGGGAGATGCGTTTGAGGGTAAAACAAGCGGAAATATTTCTTATAACATAGTTAACGGTCATATCGGGGTTGAGATTAAAGGGTCTGATATGAACGCAGAAAAAGCTATTGCGGGAGCTGCGGGAATTAAAAACGCACTGTCGGGCAAACTCGGATTTAATGCGAATGTAACTTTGCATGGCGCAACAGACGTTGAAATGATGAAAAATCTAAAAGGCAAAGCGTCTTTTGAAATTACAGACGGTGAGCTTGGAAATGTCGGACGTTTTGAAAATTTAATCTTAGCGCAAAACCTGATGTCAAATCCTGTTTTAAAGGCTGGAATACAGTCAATCAGAGCTTTGCCGACAATAAAAAATACTTCAAAATTCAAGACAATTAACGGTAATTTGACTTTTTCGAACGGGTGGGCAGATTTGACCCCTTTCAAAATGTCGGGTTCAACCATGTCTTATTATATTACGGGAAAATATAACCTCATAAACGGTACGGCAAATGTTACTGTTTTGGGCAGAATTTCGGCAGAGGTCGTAAAACTTTTAGGTCCGTTGGGTGAGCTTTCGGCAAGCAAACTGGTATCATTAATACCCGGAATAGGCAGCACTACAGCAAAATTAGTTCAGGCAATTACAACTAACCCATACGGAGAAAAGATTTCGGAAATTCCTCCTCTATCTTCTGAAAGTACAAATTATAAAGATTTTAAAGTTCAATTAAACGGAGGGATTGAAAGCACATCTTCGGTTAAATCTTTCAAATGGTTATCGGTTTGCGATACTTCTGAAATTGAATCATTGACTGTGAAAGAACAAATTCAACTGACAAAAGATGTCATGAAAGAAACAAAAGATAAGATTAATCAGGAGGCAAAAGAAGCGGTTCAGCAAAAAATTGATGCTATAAACAAACAATTTGCCGACAAAAGGCAGGAAGCTCAACAGGCTAATGAAGAATTAAAAAACTCTGTTGAAGGTTTAAAAAATCTTTTCAAAACACCGAAACAAAATCCTCAGCCTCAAACCGCTGAACCTGAAGTAAAACAACTAACAGAGCCACAATCCTTAACGGGAGAAAATTCCGAAACCGGTCAAAATTAATCATTTTTTTTAATTGGAGTGTGAATCGGACAGTATTTCAGAATAACGGTAAAGAAGCTTTAAAATATTTAAAATGAAAAATTTTACGGGAAATACCTTACAGATAAGGGCTTATCGCCCTATAGCCATGTCGTCTTATTGCCTTTTTAAATTTAATACTTTACAAAAATTTTTTCACGGAGTATAATCATGGACGAAAAAGGTTTACTGGTAAATATGAGGAATTTAAAAATGAGAAAACTTATTTCAGCGGGAGCAATTGCTGTATGCTTGTTAGCATTCACATCAATCCCATCATTGGCTGCAAAATCTATCGCTGATGTCAGCGAAGGTTACTGGGCAGCTCCGGAAATCGTCAGTGTAGTAAATGACGGTGTTATGTCTTTGTCAGGTAACAAATTTAATCCTGAAGACAATATGACAAGAGTAGAGTTTGTTACGGCTTTATTGAAAGTTTTATCAAACGAAAACCTGAATGTTAACATCAGAAATCAGTTCTCTGATGTTACGGAAGAAACACCCGGATACGCAAACATTTTGCGTTCTCAACAACTTGGTTTGGTTTACGGGTATCCGGACGGAACTTTCCAACCGGAAAGAGTTTTATTGAGAGATGAAGCTCAATCAGTTATCAGCCACATTACAAAAGACATGGTTGCCGACAAATCAATCTTGAAGAACTTCTCGGATGCATCTTCAATCCCGGCATGGGCTACCAATGTTTACGCAAAAACTATCAACTATGGTATTTATGTAAACTATCCTAATGCTAACGAATTAAGACCGACTGAAAACTTGTCAAGAGCAGAAGCTGCTGTTCTTTTAGCAAGATTGAAATCAAAATTGAGCCTTGTTAAAACTCAATATGTTGGCGGTGCTACTACTACAGAACACTTAAATGTAAAGAAAAATGCACCTTCTAATGAAGTTTATGTAAACAACATTCAAAACGTAATTGCTGAAGGTAATGTTTTGGTTGTAGCTTTTGATGAAAAATTCAAATCAGAAGAACATCAGGCAGGTGATATCGTTACATTCTACAACAAAGAAGATATCGTTACTGAAGAAGGAACTCTTGTAATTCCTGCAGGTACTAAATTTGTTGCACAAATCAACGAAATTCAAGACCAAAAATGGTTTAACAAAAATGCAAGAGTATATCCTCAATTATGCAAAATCGTTTTACCTAACGGCAAACAATTAGCATTCAATGCTAAACCGTTCACTAAAGACTATTCTTTAAAAGAAGGTCCTTGGATGACAGCAGGTAAATTAGCATTATGCACAGTTTCAGGTGGTGCAGTCGGTACAGGTGCCGGTGTCGGTTTCGGATTTATTCCTGATCCTGACAGAATCGGTACAGGTATTGCTATCGGTGCTCCTGTAGGTGCTGCTGTAGGTTTGGCTACAGGTTTGATTACACCGGGTCTTAAATACCACGCAAAACAAGGTGAAGAAATTTACGTTATTTTGTTAGATAACGCAGCAGTTACTAAACAATAGTTAAAACCTTTTTAATTAAAAAATAGTCCGAATAAAATTATTCGGACTATTTTTTTTTGCATAATAAATATTACAAATTCTTAACAATTATTTAAATTCAAGCAATTTTTCTAATAAAAAAATCTTTATATAAATATACGGGGAAAATATTAAGGGGAATCAATGACTACTTATCCAAGTATTTATGCAAATAAATATGGTGATTATTACACCTTGGGCGCATTTGCAGCAGGTGCTGGAAATGCTCAGGATAGTGATATAGGCTCTCAACTTGCTGTCGGTGCAATTTTGGGAGGATTACCACTTGTAAAAGGTACAGTCTGGGACGGCCCGAAATGGTTGTATGATAATTGGGGACATTACGGTAAAACATGGGAAAGCATGAAAGATGCCCATAAAGCTCAAAAAGATATTGCAAAAACTTTTAAAAAAGCTGTTACCGTAAGTGATAAATGGTGGGGTAGTGCTTATAACTGGACATTGCGCAGTGCAAGATTGCAGGAATATCAAGGCTGGCAAGCAAAACCGATTCAAGCAAGAATAAATTGTGATAAAGCTCGTTATAAAGAGTTATTGAAAGATAATCCGGCAAAAGCAAGATTATATAGAATGACTTATAGAAAATCTAACAGATTAATTGATGAAGCATACAAACCTGTTAGAGAAATACTTGAAAAAACAAAAACATTGCAAGGCGCAGAATTACGAACAGCGTTAAAAGAACTTGAATATGCAGGATATCATGCCGAATTGAAAGTTCTTCAGGGTAGAAAAGCCGAAACAATAAAATCAGTTGGTAAATATGCAAAAGCTTGGAATTTTGTTAAACAAAAATCAGGTTATAACAAACTAAACAGAGGTTTGTTGAAAGGCATGACTTACGGTATAGACGATACCGGAAAAGTTATTGCAGGAAAAGGTGATAAAATCGGTGCAAAAGCATTGAGAACAGTTAGCAAAGGTGCAAAAGGCGGAGGTCTTTTGACTGCCGGTATCGAAATGGCTTTTGAAACACCTGAAATTATTGAAACATACAGTAAATTAGGCGCAGCAAAAGGTACAAAACAACTTGGAAAATCCGCAGCTACAGCAACAGCATCGGCAGTCGGCTGGGTTGTCGGAGCAAAAGTCGGAGGTATTGCAGGTGCAAAAATCGGCGGAATAATCGGTTCATTCTTCGGACCCGGACCGGGAACTGCAATCGGAGCGGCAATCGGCGGTATAATAGGTGTCGGATGCGGTATTTTAGGAAGCTGGTTATGTCATAAGGGTATGAAATCGCTTATGGGCAAATCCGAACTTGAAAAGGCAAAAGATGAACAAGCTCTTGCATTAGCAAAAAAAGCAAGTGAATCCGATGAAGGTAAACAGGAATTACTGGAGGCGACAAAAGCACAAGCAGATGCTCAAGGCGGAGTAAGTGATCAAAAAATTATTGATACTTATACAAAATTACTTAATGAACGACAAACATCACTTACTCAAGCTCAAACTTCTGATTTAACAGCACAAACATCAGACTCTATTCAGGTTGATGATAAAAAATCAGCATTACTTCAACAGTTAGAAAATTTTAACGTATACACTTCACAATATCAGGCATCAAATCCGTTTAATAATCAAAGTATATTCTCTTAATATCCTCATAAATTAAAGCTCCCTATTGGGAGCTTTTTCTTATACAGGTGTAATATTGAAATCTCTTTCGGATTTAAATGTTGAAGATTCAAGAACATTCTTAATAAATCGTTCAATCTTAATTTCCATTGAAGAAATTTCGTCTTTTAAAGCCTGATAGCTTTCTTCTTTCACATCTTGTAATGCCTTCTCAAAAATCTCATCATGATACATTAAACAAATCTCCTTAAATTAAAATTGTAATACTTCACATATTCCCAAAACGGCATTTTTTAAACAGAACTTTAATAAAAATAATAATATTGTTACATTTTTTATCATTTCTACAAAATAAAAAAATTTTAATGTAGAATATTAGGATATTGGAGATAGAATGGTTACCGATTTTCTGACAAGTTATGATTATTATTCAAGCAGACGTGATATGGAACTGATTTCTGCAATAGTTGATGCCCTCAAAAAGATACTGGAAGAAGATAAGTTGCAAACACAACCTCTGTTTTTAAAAACGTCCGAAAATCTTATTCTAAATATTGCAAGGAAAGTTGTTCAGGAAAAGAAAAAGACGTTTTTAATAGGGATTACAGGTGAAAGCGCATCAGGAAAAACGGTTTTTGTTGATAATACAATTCATGCCTGTGTAAAGAAAGAGAATCAAGGAATTTATACAGTAATCAGATGTGATGATTATTATAAAGATACCTCAAAAGAACTTCAGGAAGCAGGAAGCTATGAAGAATTATTTAAAACAGGTTTCAGCTTTGATACACCTGATGTAATTGATTTGGATTTGATGAAGTATCATTTGACAGAATTAAAGCAGGGCAGAGAAGTTCGCTCTCCGAAATATGATTTTGTTACTTGTGTATCCGATCCGAACGGGGATTTAAAAAAGCCTGCAAAAGTTATTTTGACGGAAGGTTTGTATGTTTTAAACGAAAGTGTCAGAGATGTCATGGACGTTAAAGTATATGTCTATACACCTTTGGAAGTTATAAAAGAACGCTGGTATAAGAGAGCCGCTTTACGGGGAAAAACAGGTGCTGCCGCTGATATGCAGTTCGCTGATGTAAACAAAACCGCTCAGCAATATATAAGACCTGCTTATCAAATATCAGATGCAGTAATTAACGGAATGGTTTCTCAAAAATATATTCAGGAAATTACGGATAAAATTCTTCAAACATTAAGAGAAATTGTAGTTTACTAGCAAAATTTTTGTTTAAAGTTTTTGTTATCTCCACATCAAATCAATCTTCAAGGGTAACTCAAATTTTAATATCTGTTCTTGAAAAAATCGTAATATAAAAGAGCCTTTCGGCTCTTTATTTCCCACAAGAGGTACATCTCGGCTGTATCGGCTGAATGTAAATCATATCGTTACAGCTTGTGCATTTGTTTTGGTGGAATGTCTTTTTACATGACGGACAGTTCTTTATCTTTACTTTTGAACATTCGTTGCAAGCTGTCCTTTTTACTTTGCACTTGTTACAGTTTTTAAATCCTGTGAACGGATTTAAGCTGAAACTTGTCCTGTTCTCACCGATTCCCAAATATGGCAGAGGGTTAAGGTAAGATACAAAAGACATTGTTTTTGACTGATTACAACATTCCCAAGTCGCCGCAAATGAGGTTTGTGCAGAGAATGCCAATGCACCAATTATGGCCAGTGTAACAAATAAATCTTTTTTCATACAAAAATCTCCTTTTCCATTTTTATTTTAAACTTTTTGTATACATTTACTATATACAAGTGTATAATGGAGATTATTCTTTCAACTTAATCCGAAAGGTTATATTATTCGTATAAAAAACATTTTACTTTGTGAAATGATCCGATTTCTTCGGGGATACAGGTTTTGCATTTATCCATAACTCTCGGACATCTTGTGTGGAATTTGCAACCTTGAGGCAAATCTGACGGGGACGGTAAATCCCCCTTCAATGTCAGACCTTTTCTTTTCTTTTCAAAATCGGGTACTGCACTCAATAATGCCCTTGTATAAGGATGCAGAGGATTTGCGAAAATATCTTCCGTTTTGCCTGTTTCAACAATTTCACCAAGATACATTACTGCAGTTCTGTCGGCAAGATATTTAATTACGCTCATATCATGCGTAATTAAAAGGATTGTTAAATTAAATTTTTCTTTTAATTCTTTTAAAAGATTTATAACTTGTGCCTGAATACTAACATCTAACGCACTTACGGGTTCATCTGCCAAAATAAATTCAGGTTCAAGCATCAAAGCTCTTGCAATTGCAATCCTTTGTCTTTGACCGCCCGAAAATTCGTGCGGATAAAGGTTTAACGAACTCTCATTTAATCCGACAAGAGATATTTTTTCTTTAACTTTTTTGAGAATTTGATCTTTTGTTAAATCAGTGTTAATTTCAAGCGGTTCTTTCAAAATATCAATAATTTTCATTTTAGGGTTTAAGCTTGCATACGGATTTTGGAAAACCATCTGAGCAAATTTTCTGAAATCTTTGTTATTTTGACTCTTACAATCCGAAAAACTTATACAGCCTGATTTTATTGGTTCAAGTTTTAGAATTGCTTTTGCAAGTGTAGATTTTCCGCAACCTGATTCTCCTGCAAGCGCAAGGATTTCACCCTTTTTTATCTCAAGAGAAACTCCGTTTACGGCATGAATAACCTGTTTCTTACCAAAAGCCCCGATATCAGAACAATATTCAACAAAGAGATTTTTTATTGTAATTAAATTTTCCATAAAAAGATTTTAATTGATTAAAATAATTATTGCAATTAGCTTACCTGTTACAATTCCCGTCTGCCTTCTATAGCTTTCGCAATCGTAATTTCGTCGGCATATTCAAGATCTGCACCTACAGGAAGTCCGAATGCTATACGGGAAATCTTTATTCCGAACGGTTTTATAAGTTTTGTCAGATAAAGACTTGTCGCTTCACCTTCTACAGACGGGCTGAGTGCCAATATAACCTCTTTTACTTTGTCATCAGTAAGGCGGTTTAATAGTTCTTTTACTCTTATATCATCAGCTCCAATCCCGTCCATTGGGGAAATTAATCCTTGCAAAACATGATAAAGCCCTTTGTATTCGTTTGTTCTTTCGACTGCGATTAAATCTTTTGTTTCCGCAACAATACAAATAGTCGATTTATCTCTGTGAGAGGACGAACAAATTTCACACGGGCTTGTTGATGACAAATTGAAACAAATTTCACAAGTCTTTGTATTATTTTTGGCATCAATCATGCTCTGCGCAAATTTTTCCACTTCATTTATCGGCATTCTCAATAAATAAAATGCCATTCTCTGCGCAGATTTAGGTCCGACGGACGGAAATTTCTGAAAATGTTCGATTAACGAAGCTATCGATTTGGGATAAATCATTAGAAATTAAGTCCCGGAATATTGATACCGCCTGTAATGGCTTTCATTCTTGAGCTTGATTCTTCCGAAGCTTTTTCACTTGCATTGTTAATTGCTGTTGTAATTAAATCTTCAAGCATTTCTAAAGTATCAGTATCAACTGATGACGGGTTTTCGGAGTTAATAGCCTCAGGTTTCAATTTAATTGATTTAAATTTTCCTTGACCGTCAAAGTTAACAAGAACTGCACCGTTTCCTGCTTCACCTGTAACCGTCAAGTTTTCAAGCTCTTTTTGTGCATCTTTAACTTTTTGCTGTAAATTTTGAGCCTGTTTCATCATTTGCATAATATTCATAATCTTCTCTCCTTAGTCTGTATTTTGCCTCCCTTGTTAAAGGGAGGGGAACGCTTTAGCGGTGGAGGGATTTATTCCCTGTTTTTTCTTCCGATTTTATTATATAATAAAATCATGCAAAAGTACACTTATGTTGCGGAATCTTTAAAAAACGGCAGGATAATGAGGTGGACATTTATGCCGTTGAAGGTTTATATTGCGCCGATGAACTTTTATTCAAAACAGGGTCAGGATATGAGATACAGGTCATACGTAATTCGTGCGCTAAAAGAATGGGAAACCTCAACAAAGGGTAAAATAAGATTTAAAGTTGTAAATACGCTTTTGGAATCTAATGTAAATGTTGACTGGAAAAGGGTTGAGAGAAAAGCATTAGGGCATTGCTACTTCAATTATGACGCATCAAACAGGTTATATGGTGCGGAAGTGGCAATAGGCCTGACGGAAGGATTAGTACATGCCGATTATATGGATGAAAATGAGGTTTATCACACCATTTTGCATGAAATCGGTCATGCCGTAGGTTTGGGACACAGCCATAACCCGAAAGATATAATGTATACACCGCATCAAAAAGGGGTAAATAAAATTTCAGAAGGTGACAGTTTAACAATTAATTGGCTATATACTTTACCGCAAGGCGCAACGACAAAAGATGTTGCCTCAAAATATCAAATTTCAGGCGCAGATATTGATGAGATTATCGCAAAATTTATAAACAAAAAAACACCGACTGAATTTGAACAGGTAAAAGCGTCAATAAAGAAACCCAAGCGGGATTTACAGGAAGAACAAGATGCTATTGCAAATTTAAGAGGTATCACATGTCTTTGCAAAATGTGCATATTTCCGAAGAAATGCAAAAATTCTTTAAAAATAATAAGCCGAACAGATAAATGTAATTCTCCTTAGAGCATCTTTCATTATCGTCTTATTGCCTTTAATAAAACAAATTTGCCATTAAATTTTTTGGTTGTATAATCAATATGTATTAAAAGGAAATATAAATAGGGATATAAATATGACAGTTCAAGATTGGTTTGAAAAACGTAAACAGGCTCAAATTCAAAGACGTGAACTTGAGAGGAAAATTGAAGTTGATATGGATCCCGATTTGTGGGTGAAATGCGTCCATTGTGATGCGCAACTTCTCAAAGAAGATTTGGAAAAAAATAATATGGTTTGCCCCGTATGTGATTACCATTTTAGAATAAATGCAAGAAGGCGCATACAACAGCTTTTTGATGAAAATTCGTTTGAGGAGCTTTTTCAGGAAATTCTTCCGTCAGACCCGTTGGAATTTTCGGATACGGAAACTTATAAATCAAGGTTAGAAAAAGCTAAAGAAAAAACAGGGCTTGATGATGCCGTTATTACGGGTATTGCATCAATTGAAGGGAACAGAGTCGCAACAGCCGTAATGGATTTTGATTTCATGGGCGGTTCAATGGGTAGTGTTGTCGGTGAAAAAGTTACCAGAATTATAGAAAAAGCAATAGAAGAAAGACTTCCCGTTCTGGCAATCACTTCATCAGGCGGTGCAAGAATGCAGGAGAGTGCTTTAAGTCTTATGCAGATGGCAAAAACATCATGTGCAGTGTCAAAACTTGATGACGAAGGTTTATTATATATAAATCTTTTGACAGAACCGACATTTGGCGGTGTTACGGCAAGTTTCGGTATGCTTGGAGATGTAATCATTGCAGAACAGGGCGCAAGGATAGGTTTTGCCGGCAGACGCGTAATTGAACAGACAATCAGACAGAAACTTCCTTCAGACTTCCAGACTGCCGAATATTTATTAAAATACGGACAAGTTGATGTGGTATCCCCAAGAAAAGATTTAAGGAATACTCTTGCTAAAATCTTAGAAATGCACAAAGAGGTGTGAAATGACAGCAATATTAGATTTTGAAAAACCAATAATGGAAATACAGGAAAAAATCGAAGAATTAAAAAAAATAAGTTTGGAGTCAGGCATGGATCTAGATAAAGAAATTGAAACATTTGAACAACAAGCCGAAGATTACAGAAAAGAATTGTATTCTAATCTTAAACCTTCTCAAAAACTGCAGCTTGCAAGACATCCTGAAAGACCGAATTTTTTGGATTATGTAAATAATATTTGCGAAGATTTTATTGAATTTCATGGCGACAGAGAGGGTATGGACGACAGAGCCATAATCGGCGGTATTGCAAAAATTGACGGTAAACCCGTTATGATTATCGGTACTATGAAAGGAAAATCTACAAAAGAAAACCTTGAATATAACTTTGGTATGCCTCAGCCTCAAGGCTACAGAAAAGCGTTGAGATTGTTTAAACATGCAAACAAATTTAACATGCCGATTATAACTCTTATTGATACTCCGGGTGCATATCCGGGTATCAGTGCGGAAGAAACAAATCAAGGCGGAGCTATTGCCACAAACCTCAGAGATATGGCGAAACTGGAAGTTCCCGTAATAGCTATTGTTACGGGTGAAGGCTGTTCCGGTGGAGCTTTGGGTTTAGCCGTTGCAAACAAAGTTTTCTTGCTTGAACATGCTTATTATACGGTGATTTCACCTGAAGGTTGCGCTTCAATTTTGTGGAGAGATGCGACAAAAGCCTCTGAAGCTGCAGATGCACTCAAAATTACCGCGAAAGATTTGATTAAGTTTGACGTAATTGACGGTGAAATAAAAGAGCCGACAGGCGGTGCGCATACAAATTACGAAGAAATTTCTTCAAATATGAAAAAAACTATTTTGGAAAGTCTTGAGGAACTTTCAAAACTTTCAAAAACCGAATTAAAAAAACAAAGATATGAAAAATTCCGCAAAATGGGTATGTTTTTAGAGGGAAAAAATGCCTAATGCAGATTATTTTGAACTTCAAATAAAAATTAATCCCGAAATTGAAGATATCATGTCGGATTTTTTCTTTGAAAATTTTCCTTGCGAGGGGGTTGTTTTATCTGAAGAAACATATAAAGATTTGGAAATGGTTTCCACAACCGAAGGAACTTTGAAAGTATTTCTCAGTCATTCTGAGCGAAGCGAAGAATCTGTCATAAGGAAAATATTAACAACTCAACGAGAACTTTTAAAATCCCGCGGTCTGACAGATGATGATTTAGGAAGCTGGGAATATATTATTACCACAAAAAAATGCGAAGATTGGTCAAAAAAGTGGAAAGAAAAATGGGATATTACAAGGGTTTCCGATAAAATCGTGATTGTTCCGGACTGGCTTGAATATGAGGATAAAGGGGGCGAAATTGTAATCAGATTAGAGCCGGGGTGCGCTTTTGGGACGGGAACGCATCAGACAACACAACTTTGTATGAAAGCTATTGAAAAATACATGCCCAAAGGGGCAAAAATGGCTGATATAGGTATGGGCTCAGGTATACTGGCTATTTGTGCGAAAAAATTCGGCGCAAGTTATGTTTACGGATGTGATAATGACGAAACGGTAATTGATGTGGCAAAAGAAAACGCATTAAAAAACAGTGTGGAATGTAAGTTTGAACTAAACACCGCCGACAAAATTACCGAGAAATTTGATTTTGTGTGTGCAAATATTCTCCATAACGTTTTGGCTGAAATCATGGGCGATTTAAAAAACATCATGAATAAAGACGCAATCATGGTTTTGTCAGGAATTTTGGACGAAAAGAAACCCGTTGTGTTAGATGCAATAAAAAAATGGAATTTGGAACTAATTGAAGAAGCCCACCAAGAACAGTGGGTTGCGTTAATAGTGAAAAGGATAGATTAATGGAAGAAATTAGCAATCTTATTCCTTTATTAATAAGTCTTCCCGTAATTTTAATCGGAATTTTTTTATTTACTTTTTTGTTTAATTTTATTTTGAGTTTTAAAATAAAAAAAATATTTCCTGAAAGATTTTCAAAACTCAAAAAGAATTTTGAGAAACCCATAAAAAAAATAGGATTAATTTTAATCAGATTTGGAAATGAAAGCGTATATGGAGATAGTGAGCCTCATTCAATACCTGCAAAATTATATATTTATAATGATATGGTTATTGCTGAATGCGCTGGCTGGGCAGCTGTAATAAATGATTATAAACTTTTATCTATCAAAGAAAATAAAACTTATGAAATAATTATGAATAAACAAATTGAACATGTTAGAGAGGATTTAATGATTTATGTACCTAAAAAATACAATTTACAATTTATATTTTCGTCTAAAAAAGATTTAATATTTATAAAGAAATATTTGGAGGAAAGAAATAATGTCTAAAACAGCAATTATAATACCTGCACGTTACGGTTCATCCAGATTAGAGGGAAAACCGCTTATAAAAGTCGAAGGGAAACCTATTATTCAATGGGTTTATGAAAAAGCTCAGCAAAGTGAATTGGCGGATATCATAATCGTTGCGACTGATGATGAAAGAATTTTTAACTGTGTCAAAGAATTCGGCGGAAATGTTGAAATGACATCAACGGAGCATAAGTGCGGGTCTGATAGGATTAAAGAAGTTGTCATGCGACATCCTGAAATATCTTATATAGTGAATCTACAAGGGGATGAACCGTTAATTAAACCCGAAAGCATTGACGAGGTCGCAAGAAACGTCAAAGAGGACGAAAACGCCGATATTTCAACGCTTATTAGAAAAATTACATCGGAAGAAGCAGAAAATCCGAACTTGGTGAAATGTGTTAAAGATAATAACGGTTTTGCGCTTTATTTTTCACGCTCAAAAATTCCGTTTGAAAGAAATGTTGGTAAAGCGGATTTTTACGGGCATTTGGGAATATATGGCTATAAAAGGGAAGCCCTTATCAAAATGACCGAACTTCCGCAAACAACTTATGAAATGGCGGAAAGTCTGGAACAATTAAGGGCACTGCAAAACGGCCTGAAAATAATAACTTCCGTAGTAGATTTTGTTCCGGTAGGTATTGATACTGCCGAAGATGTAGAAAAGTTTAAAAAAATTGTTTCTAAAAAACTCTGAAATTATTCAAAAAAGTACTTGCAAATTTTTCTTTAATGCTTTAAGATGATTATACAATATTAAAGAAAATTTATAAAAATAAATATTTTGTAATATAGTTAGGATATAATTTAGTAAAGGAAATGATAATGATTGAAGAAATGGGTAATGAAACAGAGGATCGTCAAAGAATACTTTTAGCAGATGATGAAGCCAGTATCAGACGTATTTTGGAAACCAGATTAAAAATGGTAGGTTACGACGTTTACACTGCTCAAGACGGTGAAGAGGCCGTAAATTCATTTAATAAATATAATCCTGATTTGGTTGTTTTGGATATTATGATGCCAAAAATGGATGGTTATGGCGTAACAAGAGAAATAAGAAGAACATCAGATGTGCCGATTATTATATTAACAGCTTTGGGTGATGTTTCTGAAAGAATTACAGGCTTGGAACTGGGTGCTGATGATTATGTTATTAAACCGTTTTCTCCAAAAGAGTTGGAAGCGCGTGTTAAGGCGGTTCTAAGACGTACAAATAACAGAGAAGCTGTTACCCCGTCAGGAAAAGTTGCTAAAAATGTTATCACAACAGGTAATATAAAAATTGATACAGCACGTCGTCAGGTTTACAGAAAGAATGAAAGAATCAGATTGACAGGCATGGAATTCAGTTTGCTTGAACTTTTGGTAAACAATTCCGGTCAGGCATTCTCAAGAAATGAAATATTGCAGCATGTTTGGGCATATCCGCCCGATCACAGGATTGATACTCGTGTAGTAGATGTACATATCTCCAGATTACGTTCTAAATTGGAAACCGATCCGGCTAACCCTGAATTAATATTGACGGCTCGGGGAATCGGTTATATGTTTCAAAGAATTAGCTAATGTAAAAGCATTTTTTATCCGTCTTTACAAGGCGGATTTTTTTTAACAGAATAATAACTGGACAAAAAATATTTATATGTTAGTATAATTTTGTAGATGGCGGGTTTCGTCAAGTGGTTAAGACCACGGATTGTGGTTCCGTTATGCGTGGGTTCGAATCCCACAACCCGCCCCATTTATCGAATTAGCACCTTCGGATGCTTTTTCATTAGGAACGATAAGGGTTTTCAGGGTTCGAACCTTTGAGAATTATCTTTTAACAGGACATTTGGTCGGAAGGAAATTTTGTCACTGCGAGCGAAAGCGTGGCAGTCCAGCCAATTATAGCGATTTTATATGGTCGGAAGTTGGTTGATTTAAAAAGTCCGAAATGTCCGATTTTTGTAACAATAATGTCCTCTCATTTGCACTTTTTGTCCTTATATTTACATTTAAAATGTTAACTTATTGTGACATTCAATTTTTGCAGAGTTAAATTTTTTACTTGCTCATAAAAATCATTTGGTAAAGATCTTTTATCACGAGCAATACATCCGCAATTAAAAGGACCTGTTTCATTTGTGTATTGTTTTGCCCTTCTGCAAGCCGGAGATTTTATCCAACATTCTTTTAAATTTTGATAATTGCGAATATCATTTGTGCATAAAGTGTCAGATTCTACACGTCCGGGACACCAATT
>JAGBOW010000009.1 GCA_017633675.1 bacterium
AGTCTGCAATATTTGATGCGTCACAACGCTTTGCTACTTTTAAATACTTTTGAAGTTCATCTACAAATGCATCAGTTGATGCGTATTGAATGTTCAAAAGTCCATGCGCTCTCATCTGTTCCATTGCTTGAGTAATTTTTTGCGCAATATTTGCCTGACGTTCCGAATTTACTCTTTCCGTAACATTTTCCATAATTGCAGGTAAAGTAATCGCTGAGACAACACCAATAATACCTAGTGTTATTAAAACTTCTGCAAGTGTAAAACCTTTTTTCATAGCTCACCTTTCTATATGTATATGTATGTCATATCTTTATTATGACTCGCATATACATATTTGTCAAGTATAAAGTGCATTGGTAATAACATAGGAATACACTCAATATAAGGATAGAATTACACTATGTTAGACATAAAACAAGTTGGAACGCATATTAAAGCAATACGTAAAAAATGTAACATTTCTCAGGAACAACTTGCTGAGATGACAAACCTTAACCAAAGGACTATTTTACGTGTAGAAAACGGTCAAACCTTGCCTACACTTGATACGCTCAATAAAATTGCAGAAAAATTAGATTGCAATATTTTGGATTTTTTAAGTATATCAAAGTCACGTGAAGAAATTCTGGAGTACATAAATAGAAAATTAAATACATTTACTGATGATGAATTAAAAAAATTTTATATAAGTTTTTATCAAATATAATTGTCAATTATATAAAAATATAGTATTATATATATATGCCAAAGTTTAAATACAAAGCACTGAAAGAAAATAAAATTCTTGTTGACGGTGAAATTGATGCTGTTGATGTTCGAGAAGCCAGAGAGAAAATTCGATTACTCGGCTTTTTACCGACAAAAGTTTATTCGGAAACTGATATATTAACGGAAACAACTCCTCAGACAAATCTTCAGGAACGTAAATTATTTCTTAATCTTACTCAGAAAATATCGTTTACGCAAGAGCTTCAGACAATGCTTTCCGCAGGAATTCCTATATTAGACTGCCTGTCAAATATTGAAGAAAATTCCAATGATATTGAACTGAAAAAAATGTCAGCAAATCTCAGACAATCAATTGAAAGCGGTCATACATTTGCCGAAAGTTTAAGCGCAATATACGGAAAAACATTTGGAAATGTTTACACATCACTTGTAAAAACAGGTGAAGATTCCGGCGAATTAGATGTAACACTTGACAGAATGTTAACTCTTTTAAGAAAGCAAGATGCTATTAAGAGTAAAATTATTACTGCCTCAATTTATCCTGCTGTTTTAATAACAATGATGTTTGGACTTATTGTCTTGTTTGCAAAATTTGTATTTCCGTCATTTGCCGGTGTACTGTTATCAAACGGAACAGACATTCCTCCAATGGCACAAGCACTTATGGGAGGAATGGATTTTGTAAATAAATTCTGGTGGTTAATAATCTTATCTACAGGTGCTGTCGGATATTTATTTATGGCATTTGGACAAAATTCAACATTTAAAAATTTTATAGATAAAATCCTTTTAAAAATACCCGTATTGGCAGAATTTGTAGAATATATAAATTTGTCAAATTTTATGACCGTACTTCAAATTTCTTATGATGCAGGTGTTCCAATTTCTCCATGCCTGGAATTAGCCCAAAGAACCGTTGGCAATTCCGTAATAAAAAGCAGAATTCAAAATGTTATTAGCAGTCTTAAAAAAGGTAATTCATTAACGGATTCATTTGAACGCGCAAAAGCAATTCCGGATTCATTATTAAGCATGATATCAGCCGGCGAAAAATCAGGAACACTCGGAAAAATGTTTAAAGATGCATCAGCTGTAATTGATAAAAAAGTTGATATGGCACTTGAAGCTCTGACAAGATTATTTGAACCGACGGTTATGGTAATACTCGGCATTGCGGTACTACTGATAATAATAACGTTTATACAAATTTATTTAGGAATGCTCGGAACACTAATATAAAGAAAGGCGAACCGCGAAAAGTCCTTTAAGCTCGCTACACTGATGAAAAATTAATTTTTATTTGCATAGCAAACCGTAAAGAACTACTCACAACTCACTATTCACTACTCCCTTAAAATTGTTTTTTCTACACTTAAAAATACGTAAACCTATCCGTTAAAGAGTTCGTTTTGCCAAAAAACGGGAACTCATTTCACCGAATTTCGTCTAAATTATTGTGTTAGCCTTCGGTTGTTAACTCTTCCCAAATACTTGGAACTACAATTAAAGCAGTATACACAATAAATCCGAAAAGAATTAAATTGATAGCTTCCATAGTTGCTCCTATCTGCAGTGATATAAACACCAATACCACTACGCTTATATTATTCCCAAACGACACCGAATTATAACATAATATTAAGAAATATGTCAACATGTATATGAAAATAAAAAACAATCCGCTCACAAGAAAGGAAAGGATTGGTGTGAGGGGAAAATATTTATGATATAGTAGTGAGGAATTTATGAAAAAGAAAATAGAAAAATTATTTGAAAATCTTTGTTGTTCTCAGTGCCGAAACGGTTTTGACGAAGATTGCATTACAATAAAACGGCAAGAAGAAGGGTTATTTGTTGTAAATCTTGAATGTAAACACTGCGGAAAGTCATTTGGTGTTGCTTTTTTAGGTTTATCCAATGTTGATGTTAAAGATTATGAACCGTTAGAAGTTGTTGAAGGGCCTGAACCCATCACTTTTGATGATGTTATTGATGCTCACAGGTTTATTAAGGAGCTGAATGGGGATTGGAAGAAGTATCTTCCTAAGTGAAAAGTGAGTGGTGAGTTGTGAGTAGTTTTTTACAATAAGCTATTTTGGTAATATTTTACCAAAACTACTTTATGATAAAGACTTTTCACTACTCACCTTTCACTTTTCACTATTTAAACAATATTCCCGCAATTGATGCCGACATATAACAGGTTAAAGTTCCGCAAATTAATGCTCTTACACCCAGTCTTGCAAGATTTTTTCTCTGGTTTGGAGCAAGTTCTCCGATACCGCCAAGCTGAATTGCAATTGAACCGAAATTACCGAAACTGCAAAGCGCAAAACTTGCTATTAAAAAGCTTTTAGGTGAAAGTGTCTGCGTTAAATGTGTCATATCAAAATATGCAACCATTTCGTTCAAAACAAGTTTCGTTCCCATAAGACTTCCGACGGTTGTTGTTTCGGATATCGGAACTCCCATAAAGTATGCAAATACTGCAAATATTTTTCCCAAAATCATTTTCAGAGAAAGTTCGTTTAAATCAAATGATGCAAAATTAATGTGTAAAGTATTTGCCATAAACGAACCTATTCCGCCCAAAATCCAATCTATCATAGCAACTAAAGCAACAAGAGCCAATATCATTGCAACAACATTTATTGCAACCTTCATACCATCAGATGCTCCTGCAGATATAGCATCAAAAAGATTTATATATGGGCGTCTGCGCCTGCTGTAATTTATTTTTATATCCTCAGAAGTTTCCGGAGTTCCTGTTTCAGGGTAAACTATCTTTGAAATAACCAAAGCACCCGGAGCAGCCATAAATGATGATGCCAAAAGGTATTGGGCAGGAATACCCATAGCAATATAAATCGGCATTGTCGCCATTGAAATACAAGCCATACTACCGGTCATTGATGCAAGAAGTTCCGAACGGGTAAGTTTTTCCAAATACGGTTTTATCATAATCTGAGCCGAAATTTGTCCGACAAAAGAACTGGCAACGTTTGACAATGCTTCTGCACCGCTTACTGACATCAATTTATTCATAGCTTTACTTAAAATCGGTACAATTCTTTGCATAATTCCGTAATAATAAAGGATATTAACCAAAATCATCATAAAAATAAGTGACGCAATCAATTGAAGGGCAAAAACCTGTGTACCTGCTCCAAAAACTGACATAAAATTTTCGTCATTCATTAACGGCCCAAAAACAAAAGCCCCGCCTTCTTTAGCAAAATCAAGAATTTTTTGGATAAATAATCCTAAATTCATAAATATTGTTCGTCCGACAGGAACTTTAAAAATAAAAACCGCAATCAATATTTGCAGTAAAAAACCCGTTCCTACCGTTTTATAATTTATTCCTTTCCTGTTATTTGACATAGCAAAAGCTATCCCAAACACAAGCAAAATTCCCAAAATACCGAATAATCTGTCCATTTTATCCTCTTTTTAATCATCTTACTTTAAACCATAAAAAAAGTCTTAAAATATTGAAAAATTTTAACTTTATATTTCTTAATATTTCACCCAATTACTATTGAAAATATTTTTCAGGGTATTTACTATAATATGTGGAGAAAAGTTTTCTGCACATAAAGGGGTAAATATGCGTATACAAACATCTATGCCTTTAATTTATGCACAAAAAGCAAATTTAAATCACAAACAGGTAGAAAAAACAGGCAAAATAAATTTCGAAACATTAAAGAACAATCCTATTACACTCATTGCGTTTACGGGTAGTGAGGAATACCATGACATTAATCATGTGGTTTCAACGTCCGTTGAGGACGCAGGAATAGGACTTTCGATGTATAAAAGCGGCGGACAAGGAGTAGTCGCTTATCAATTACCTGAAGCATTACAAAAAGCCGGTATGCGTGTCTTGCGTACTGTTCCGTATATCTCATATAATAATCCTAATGGCTGGATAAAAGTTCTTGTAATACCAAAAGAATATGATCTTAATAATTTACCGGACAAAATGCCTGAGAATCTCTTTGTAACTTATCCTATTGATAAACCGTTGGAAGAAATTGCAAAAAATTTAAATATGCCCGTTGAAAGAGTAAAGTTCGTAGTCCAAGATGCTCCCGAAACGGTGATTGATCCCGCTACGAAAAAAGCTAAACCTCTGAAAGCATCACCATACAGAATACTTATTCCTACAAAAGTAGCCGGAAGTATTCAAAGAATTGACGAAAATACTCTCGGCAACCTGTGCTCTATCCCTTATAAAGCATACAAAATGGTTATTCCGCACAAAGGTGCTGACGGAAAAACGATTTATTGTGATGATGAAGTTATATGCGTACACTCCGGAGAATACGCAAAATTTGAAAAAGTATACACATACAATCAAGGATTAAAAGACCATCCTAATTTAAATTTATATTCAAGAGATTTTTGCGAAGCCTCTATGGATATGTTACCGCAATTAAATTCCGAAGAATTTAATTCTTTTAAACCTGCAAATGTAATAGGTCATTGCAGAACGGGATTTCCAATTACTGAAGCAATAATTAATCGTTCACAAGCACACGAATTTTTCCGCGGAATGAATATTATTGATATTTTTCATAACTGCATGGAAAGATATCAGGGTATAACTTACAACCCTCTTGATTTTCTGAGATATAAGGCTACCGGTGATGATTGGCTAAAATTAACACAACTCCCCGAATTTTCAAAACTTCTTGAAATAGATTCCCACAGATATAATCTATCTGAAGAAGAAACGAAAATTGTTGATGATATAATCAGACCGTTTCTTCAATATTATGTAGATGATAACGGTAATTATAATCATTCGATTACTCCCTTAAGGGCACGTGAATTAAATCCTCAAAATGTTTTTCCGAATCATGTATCACATACTTTTGCAAATGAAGTTATTATTTATGATGATATAGCCAGAGGTTTAACCGGATTTTTCCGTAAGGCATCAAACAGAGGAGATAAAATTCCCGGACGTCCAAACGGATGTAATATTGACTTTATGAGGCTCAATGATTCAACGGCAAATATGGGAAATAACGGTCTTTCAAAAGACTTGAGTTGGTATCATCCTTATGACCCGAAAACAGATTCTGCAGAAAAGATTGTTGAGGCCAAACGCGCAAACACCAAAGGCTTTTTAAATGCTATAGGAAAAGCCACCAAAAAAAGACTTGATAAACTTCAGAATTTTACAAACACAAGTGTTGATGATGCTTTGAACAGATTATTCTTCTCTACTGACCAGATTAAGAAGAATAAATATGTTTTGGGCGGATTATCGGCATTTAACCCCAAAGATATACTCTGGGGCAGTTGGGGACGTTCAGATGCGCAAAAAGGTTATCCTATATTATTGCGGGCATTTGAAAAATATCTTGGAGATGAAAGTGTTCCGCTTGATATAAGACTTCATTCAAAACTTATTATAGGAAGCGGGTCAGATCCGTGGCCAATTGACGATAAAGGAGCAGGAGATTTCCACGAAATCAAAGAAACAATGTACAGAATACAGACTATGAATGAAGGCAGGTTCGCTCAAAATGTCATGTATTCAAACGGCGGGATTTCAAATCGTCTTGCCTCCTGTATGACATATACAATGTTTACATCAACCGGCGAACCGCAAGGTTTGACAGTTCCTGAAAGTCTGCAAACCGGTACACCTGCAGGTTCTGTAAATTCCGGCGGTGCGGGAGAAATGATTGTAACTGCAGAAGAAAATCCCGAAAAAGCTAACGGATTTAAAACCCAACATGCTTATATGCAAAATCTTAAAGACCTTGAAGAACAAAGAGGGGTAAAGATTAAAGGAGAAGAAATAGGCAAATATAGACTTGATGCGTCATCAGATGAGATTGCCCAACTTTTCAAAGATATGGCTTTAACTTACCATAACGAACCTGAAACATATAAGCATCTTGTTCATAATGCTTCCCGCTCAGAATTTGATTGGCACAATAACCAAGCCATAAATAGCGGTCGCTCAACACTTCAGCTTTATATGGAGGACGGTTTCAAAGTTCAGGAAGGACTTGAAGGCAGAAATTCCAACCCGTTAAGACGACTTGTCGGTATATTTGGAGGAAAAATTGAAGAAATCGTTATTCCCGTCGAAAAACCAACAGTAAAAAATACTGACGAAACAGTGTCTAAAGTAGTACAAGAAACTAAACAATCTGCACAAAAAATCGGTAATTCGAATAAATGGATAAAAATTATTATTGGTGCAAGTATCGGAATTGTAACTATAGGCAGTGCAGCTTATCTGTATCTGAAAAACAAAAATAATAAAACAGCAAACCAAACCCAATTTAATAAGGTTGCTTAGTTAATAAATCAACCAAATCAAAAATTACGGTGAATCTTTCTATAAGGTCGTCGTAATTTTTTGCCTTTAACAAGGACTTAAAAATAAACCCAAACTGCCACGGAAATTTCTGTCGCATAGCAATAATAAATATATTATTTTTATACGAAATTGAAAGCCCTTTTGCCGTATATAAATATCCGAAACGTTCAATTATCTTCCAAAAATCTTCGTTTATAAAATCAATATTATTTTGATTTTTGGCAAAAACATACAAATATTTGTTAAGTTCTTCAATATGCGGGTTATACTGCCTGTAACGGTTATGTTTTCGCTCATTTTTTGATATTAAGACGACATGATTTTCAATAGATTCCGTAAGTTCCAATTGTATGACAGTACCTTTAAATACCGTTCTGTTTACGGGTATTGTAAGCGAAGTATTTGAAACAATAATATTTGTATTGTTATAAACACCAAAAATACATTCAACATCTTCCTGAGCATCAAAATTCCCAAAGATACCGGCATCTAAAAGAGATTTTATATCATTATTCTTAAACCAGTGCTTAAAATTTGCCACAGGTTCAAAAAAATACGGCAAAACCTTTTCTGTCAGCCATTTTTGATATTGCCTGCCTGTCCACATAACATTTATTATACTTTTTATAAAAAAGAAATACATTAAAAATAAAAAAACAGGCAATAAAAGTAATGTTGAAGTGTTTTTTAAACAAAAATGAATAAACAAAAATGCAGATAAAATTCCTGCCAAAAACATTAAAACTGATGAAATAATAAGTTTTTTAACAGTATTTAATCTGTATTCCTCTAAAGGATACATAAAAGGCAAAAGTTTCTCTTCAAAATATTTATAATAAATTTCTTTTTTATTGTTCATAAAAAGATTTTATCATAAATAATTAAATTCTCAGCAAAATAAAAGAGGACAAAATATCCTCTTCTATTTTGCGCTTGGCGCGATTCGAACGCGCGACCTATCCCTTAAAAGGGGAGTGCTCTACCTGCTGAGCTACAAGCGCAAATTGCTATTATTTCAGCCAGCCAGAATATACTAACAAGAACAAAATTTGTTGTCAAGGGTTAATGTGAAATGTGAAAAGTGAGCAGTGAAAAGTCCTTTACAAAAACTATTATGTTAAATCATTAACAACTTTGATTTGAACTATTCACTACTCACCACTCACAATTCACTAATCAATAAACTTTTTTGCGCAATCAAGCATGCTTTTAACAAGTGCACTGTTTGAGTAAATATTCATACCATTAGTTTCAAGAACCTGTTTCATGCGCTTTTCCCAAATTGTATAAATATCTTCCCTGTCAAGCTCCAAAACTTTTCCTATCATTTCCAATTCTTTAAAATCAATGGGAATAGGTAATGCACCTCTTAGCATGTCAACAATATCCAAACGCTTTTTTCTCGGAAATGATTTTAGAAAATTTACCGTTGACATTCCTCTTTTTTTTATAATATTTTTGAAAAATTCTATGGAATCGTCAATTAATAACGGTTCTTGCGGAATTTTATATTCCTCAAATTCTTCCGGTTCAATCTCCATGACCGTTGCAATACGTTCTAAAGTCGTACTGCGTGTAGAAAACGGGATTGCCTCATCAATCAAATTATAAACATAAGAAAGAGTTACCCCAATCATTTCGGCAAAATCTTTTTTGTGCAAAGAATTCTTCTCCAAAAATAGTGCAACTTTTTCAGAACTTTTTTGCTGTATTATAGGTTTGTTTTTCATAATTTTATCCTCACATACACAAAATAAAAAGTTTTTATCTTTTTGTTAAGCGAAAACATGGCAACACAGGACGGTAATATTTATTTGGAGTAAAATAATAAGTATGAAACTGATTGCAGGACTCGGAAATATCGGCGAAAAATATTGTTTTACAAGGCACAATGCAGGATTTATGGTGCTTGATAAATGGGCAATTGATGATGGATTTTCTTTTCGTGAAGAAAAAAAACTAAAATGTTTTTTATCTAAGAAAGATGATTTGATTTTCATTAAACCGACAACATTTATGAATTTGTCCGGCGAAGCGGTGAGGGCGGTTATGGATTATTACAAAATTTCTGCCGATGATATTTTAATAATTTATGACGATATCGCTTTAGATTTAGGAAAAATAAGATTTAGAGCAAACGGTTCTGATGGCGGGCATAACGGTATAAAATCGATTATTCAGCATGTCGGAACACAAAAATTTGACCGATTAAAAATCGGAATAGGACCTCAGCCGAATATTCCTTCAGAAAATTATGTTTTGCAGAACTTTTCAAAAAATGATTTGGACGAATTGAAAGAAATTTTGAAAAAATCTGTTGATGCGTTAAAATTCTATCTTGATAACGGTATTGAAAAAACGCAGAATAAATTTAATTAATTTAAGGGCATTGTATTTAATGGCGACAAATTTATAACGTGAGTAGTGAGTGGTTCTTATCGGCACTTTGTGCAAAAAATATTTTGTGCGTTAGCACCGTAAAGAACTATTCACAACTCACTACTCACCATTCACTATTTTATTTTTTTACGCTATAATCATCTCAAAAGGAGTATACAATGAGTTTACAGACAGCGGAACAATTTGAAGAAAACGAACAATATACACAGGCTTTTGAAGAATATAAAAAATTAAACGAAAAAAATCCTAATGATTTAAGTATTCTTGAGAGATTGGGACATTTATCGATTCTTTTGGACAACAAAGAAGAAGCATCTCAATATTATTCCAAAATTCTGGAATTTGATGCGACAAACCAGCTTGCTTATGAGCAGTTGATGGATATTTATGCAGAAATTGACCGCTACAAATATTATATTTACAGAGGTAATCTGCACATAGTTGACCACAAAACAGAACACGCAATAAACGACTACAAAAAAGCTATAAATTCCGCTCAGACTGATGCGGATATGCTAAACGCAAGATTTGTTCTCGGAACTCTTTTAGAGCAAAACAACGATAACTTAAAGGCAATTGATGAGTATTTAAAAGTTATTGAATATGATGAAGCGCCCGAAGAAGCATACGTTCGCCTATCAAACCTTTATATAAAAGAAAATGCATTGGGAAGTGCGATAGAGGTACTTGAAAGAGCTGTTACAAACGGGTTTAATACAACAAATATAAAAGAAAAGTTATCCGATTTGTATTTGCAAAACGGAAATGCCGAAAAAGCAATTGAAACTTCTAATGACGAACTTACAAAAGTCAGATGTCTTTTGGATATGGATAAAAAAGACGAAGCATTTGAAAAATTGCAAAAACTTGAAATTCAATACAATCATATCGGTGAATACCACTCCTTAAAGGCACAGTATTACTACATGACAGGCGATTTTGACAAAGCTTTTGATGAGGTTGAAGAATTCAGCAAAGCAGAACCGAATTCCCCCTTGATTTATCAGATGAGAGCGTTGATTTATGAAGAAAGAAAAGATGATTTTAATGCGCATTTGAACTGGGGCAAATATAATTTAGTCAGAAACAACAAGGATATTGCGATTAACGAATATCTAAACGCATATCAATATAAAAATGACGATTTGGATTTGCTGAACACACTCGGAGTTTTGCTTGAAGAATCGGGCGACAAAAATCACGCTATGGAAATGTATGAAAAAATTTCTCAGCTTGATGAAACCGACAAAAAAGCACTCTCAAAGCTTGCTGATTTCAGAGAAAGCATTGGAGATTACAGAATGCAGGCAGAATATCTTTTGAAATTGTATAAATTGGACAAAAGAAATTCTGATGTCGTAAGACAATTAGGCGAAGCATACGAAAAAATTCACAACAAACCAAATGCTATTGAATGTTATGAAAAATACCTTGAAATAGGCAAAGGCAACCCCGATTACGAAAAAATCCAAAAGAAATTGGAAAAATTAAACAATGCCCCGTCCTCAGATGACGAGGGGCTTTTGGATAAAATCATCGGGTGGTTTATGAAGGATAAATAAAAATAATTGCAGGTCGGATTAATCCGACCTATAAAACCTTATCTTCTATGCTTAATTGTCTTTTTTACTTCAGTTGCAATTTGTTTTGATGCATTATCTAAAGAATTAACAAATTGTTCATACTGTACAGGATGGCGGGTTGCTAAATTTCTTATAGCTCTGTTTGAAATAGTTTCACTTGGTGCACCGCCTTTGTAGCTGTATGAATTACTGCCATTTTTAGATACATTAGAACCTTCTGAAGATGATGAGCTATAATCGCTTCTGCTTCCCGGTCCGCAAAAACTTACAGGACTAACTGAATAAACTTGCATAAAAATTCCCTTTCTCTTTTGTACGTTATATTAAAATCTCAAAAAATATTTTTTGTTATTTGTGCATAAATATATTTACATATCTTTACAAAGCATCCTGCAATTAAAAAATTTTTAATAAATACACTTGAAATCCATAACAAAATATGTTATTATAATAACAAAGTTTGATATTATTGAGGTATATTATGAACATATCTTTAACACCGACATTGGAAAAATTCGTGCAAGATAAAGTCGCATCAGGACTTTATAATTCCGTGAGTGAAGTAATAAGAGAAGCTTTGAGATTGCTTGCCTCGAAGGATGCAATTTCGCAAGAAAGAATTACACAACTTAATAAGGATATTACGGAAGGTTGGAATGACACAAATATTTTGGAAGGTCATTCTGCTATGCAAAAATTGATAGATAAGTATGAGTAAATTAGAACTTGAAATTACCTGCAAAGCATACAACGATATGGAAACAATAGCAAACTTTATTGCTAAAGATAATAAATCTGCAGCTAATAAGATGCTAAAATTGTTCTACAAAACTTTTGACACATTTACAAATCATCCCAATATTGGCAAAATCAGAAAAGATTTTACATATTTAGATGTGCGGTTTTATGTAATAAAAAAGAATTATTTGATTGTATACAGAATTATTGACAACACAAAACTGCGAATTTTGAGAGTTTTAACCGCATATCAAGATATTTGCAAAGAATTATAGTAACACTTCCCTCATGCATTCAAGCGCAACATCCGTTACGTAGTCCATGTCTTTGCGTTCGATTATCAATGGCGGGTTGAAATAGATTACGTCCCCCAAAGGACGCAGGATTACCCCTTTTTGCAGTGCTTTTTTATAAATTTGGTATCCTAAGCGTAGTTTACTGTCAAACGGTTCTTTTGTTTCCTTGTTTTTTACAAGTTCTATTGCGTTTATCAAACCGATATGTCTAATTTCACCGACATTTTTGTGAGATGCAAATTTTTCGTTAATAATTTTATTAAAATAAACGGCATTTTCCTGTGCGGTTTTCAAAATTTCGCCATCTTCCATTAAATCCAAAACGGCATTTGCGCAAGCGCATGCAAGCGGATTTCCGCTGTATGTATGGCTGTGCATAAAAGCTTTACCCGTATTATAGTCGTCATAAAATGCATCATAAATCTTTTGAGTTGTTATAAATACCGCCATCGGCATATAACCACCCGTCAAACCTTTGGAAAGGCACATTATATCAGGTGAAACACCTGAATGTTCAAACGCAAACATCTTTCCTGTTCTGCCATAACCCGTTGCAATCTCATCTGCAATCAAATGAACATTGTATTTATCGCAAAGTTCCCTCAATTTTCTTAAATAAAGAGAAGGATAAATCTTCATACCCGCAGAGCCCTGCAACAATGGTTCTACAAGAAGTGCCGCCGTTTCATCTCCGTACTTTTCAAAAGTTTTTTCGGCTTTTTCAGCACATTCGCAATTACAATTATCCCTGCATTTGCCGTACGGACATCTGAAACAGTCTGGGCCTTCTATCCTTACAATATCCATCAAAATCGGTTTGTATAATTTTGTATACAAATCGCAGTCACCAACCGATAATGCTCCTATAGTTTCACCGTGGTAAGCCTCAGAAAGCGCCATAAATTTTGTTTTCTGCGGATTTCCTGTCTGTTCGTGGTACTGAAAACTCACTTTCATAGCAGCTTCTATTGCTGATGAGCCGTTATCGGTAAAATTGAATTTACACAAACCTTTCGGCAAAATTTTAGAAAGTCTTTCACACAACTTAATCGCCTGCTTGTGGGTAAAATTTGCGAAAATAACATGCTCTAATTTATCTGCCTGCTTTTTGAGTTTTTGCGTAATATACGGATTACAATGCCCCAAAAGGTTGCACCACCATGAACTTATCACATCTACATATTTTTTGCCCTTTGTGTCGTAAAGATAAATCCCCTCACCTTTTTCTATAACAATCGGCTTTAGTGTTTCGTAATCCTTCATCTGCGAACACGGGTGCCAAATATATTCCAAATCCTTTTCAGCCCAGTTTTCCATTATATCTCCTTGAAAATGTTTATTAAAAATCCCTCCACCGCTTTGCGGTTCCCCTCCTTTTGACAAGGAAGGCATTTTATCTCTTTATCATTTTTTCTTACGGTGGTAATAATTTTTATCCCCGTCAGTTTTTCGATTTTTTCTTTGTTATCAACCTGCATAAAATCATTTTCATCATAATTATTCAAAATTATACCTGAAATATTTATATTATGTTGCTTTGCATATTCTACAGTCAAAACGGTTGAATTTATTGTACCCAGTTTGGCGTCTGCAACTATTATTATATCAAGCCCAAGCACTTTTATAACATCAGGGAGTAAAAGTTCCTGACCTTTTCGCATGTTAAACGGACAAATAATTCCGCCGGCACCCTCAACCAATACATAATCATATTTTTCACAAACTTTTTGGAAATCAGATTTAATTTTGTCAATTTTGATTTCGATATTGGCTCTTTCAGATGCAAGATGAGGGGACAGAGCCTCTGTAAACGGATAAGATACAAAATCCATCGGATTTCCGTCTAATCCCGCAACTTTAAAAACATATTCAACATCAGAAAGTTTTCCTTCCTCAATTCCGCTCATTGCAGGTTTATAATATCCACAATTCAAACCTGATTTTTTCAAATTTTTCAATATAAGTGCCGAAACGTATGTTTTTCCGACATCTGTACCAGTTGCTGTTATAAATATCCCTTTTGTCATTTATCCTCTCAATAGTCAAATGGTTGAACAAACCGTTCAACCATTCAACATTACAACTTTTAAACTCTACAATGATCCTCCGCCACCGTCACGGAAGTAGTCATAGTGTCTTATATCATCATAGTTATTTACATATTCGGCTTCAACATGCTTTTGGAATGTTGTCTGAGGCGGAGCCACCGGTTCAGCCTTTGTCGCTCTTGAAGCTAACAATGCATCAATATTCGGTGACATTGAAAGTTCAAAGTGGAAACGTCCCATTTTGCTGTATGGCTCATGATAATTTCTGATTAACGGGAAGCCCCAATATAATCTTGCTGTCAAATCAAGAGGCAGCTGAACTCTTAAGCCCATACCAAGTGATGCTGCAAAGTAACTTCCGTCCATATAATCTTCGCTTGCTGTCGGGAAAATACCTGCTGTATCTGCAAACACTGCACCTTTAACATATCTGCCAAGAAACGGAATTTTTTCACCTGTTCTGGGACTTGTAATCGTTCTGGGTAATATCGGGAACATCAATTCACCACTGATAAAGTAACCGTTTTTACCAATCATTAAACCTTCAGAATAACCTCTTACGGTAACCAAACCACCGGTTTGCATCTGATCCAAATACGGAATTTGTTTATCACCGGGAACTATCTGATAATTACTTCTCAATTGTCCGATAATACCATGAGAAAAATCATGCAATCTTACGACACTACCGCTGTATTTAAAATAATTATTATCCCTGTCGCTGTTAAATATAGGGAATGAATAATATGCACTCTGATTTAAGTACCAAATACCGTATCTGGTATCTTTTCTTGCCTGTAACGCTACCTCTGCCGAAGTAATGTTATCAATTGTATCTACAAGATTATAATCAAATCCTTTTAAATCCATCATTGTATGAGCACGTTTATAATTTAAAGCCGCATACGATTTCAATTCAAAGGTCGGTTTTCTGATTAAAGGCTGAGAATAGTACAATGAATACTGATATCCGTTACTTCTGATATCAAACAAATCAACCAGCGGACCATATTTTACATTTGAAAATGTTGACGAGAACGTAAAACCTACACGTCCGTCTTTTTTGTTAACAGGGAAATTATAATCCGCAAACGGGCTTTGAGCACCTTTTGAGAAATATGAACCGATTGACAGCTTATCTCTGTGTCCGAATAAACTGTCAGCATAAATCATTGCCCCGCCTCTAAGACTTCCTGTATTATAACGGCCGGCATTATCCATAATACCTACAACATGGAACGGGAAGTTTTCATCAGCAACCAATTCAATATCGGTAGTTCCCGGTTTTGTACCGGCTCTTAAATTTGCTGTCAAATCAATACCGTCATTGTATCTGTTGAAATCAAGAATATCTTTTTCCAATTCAACGATATCAAACAATTCTCCCTCTTTTTGAGGCATTCTGCTTGTAATATATCCGTCTTTAGTCCATTTATTTTTTTCAACGGTAATTGAGCCTATCTTACTTTCTGTTAATGAAATATAAATATTACCGTTTGTAACGGTTTGTTCGGGTAAGAATGCCCTTGCAGTTACAAAACCTTTAGAGGCATACATATTATTAATTCTGTCAACTACTGCCTGAATTTCATCAATTGTAACATTTCTTCCTATAATTGGCTGAATTGCACTGTTAATTTCTTCTTTTGTAAGAATTTCGGAAGGCGCTACCTCTACCGAATTGACGAACACGGCATTCTGAGCTGAATTTTCGACATTACCGCGTTGGAAATAATTTTCAGTTTTGTAGTTATCAATTACATTATTTGTGTAATTCGGATCTTTATTTCTTTCGTATTTATTGTAGTCAACTTCCCTGCGGCTGTCATCATATTTGTCTTTTATAAAATCCATATCATGAACCTGATTTCCGTATACAGTGTTTGTATAATCACTGTATAAATCAGCTTTTGCAGGAGTAACTGATGCAGCAAGCGCCAAAAGTAATACTGCGCTCAAAACATTTGTTTTCAAATTAATCTTTTTCATTTATATTCACCCTTTGTATATCTATTTTAATATTTTATTTAAGTCCGGTCAAGATTATTTTTGCGCACTTGGACAAAAATATAAACAATATTTTAACTTTTATTACAATATGGTAACAAAAGTTAATTTTTTAGCAAAAATTTACTTTGACCTGATATTATTATATGTGTTATTTTATTTAATGTAAAGTAAATTTTAAAAAAATCGGTTTTTTATATGAGAGGAGAAATTATGAAAAAATCAAAATTATCATTAGTAGTATTAGCAGCATTCGTTATAGGTTTTGCATCTAACAACTTTGCTTTTTCTGACGGAGCAAATAAAATTGCCGTAGTTGATGTTCAGCAGGTTGTTTCATCATCTGCTCAGGTAAAAGCCCTGAAAAAAGAGCAGGAAACAAAAGCAAAAGAACTTCAGACATTTATAGAAAAAGCAAGAAAAGATGTAGCTTCAACAACAGACGTTAAGAAAAAACAATCTTTGGAAGAAAAATACAACAAAGAACTTAAAACAAAACAAGAAGCCATCGGCAAAAATTATACAGAAAAATTATCGGCCATAGACAAATCTATTTCCGGTCAAATTACAAATTATGCTAAATTACAGGGATACGATATTGTTCTTGCAAAGGGTGTAGTTTTATACGGCGGCACAGATATTACCGAAGCAATTTCAAAAGTCGTAAAATAGTAATAATACTTAACAATCAGAATAATACGAACCTTGCAAACTATAGGGTTCGTATTATTTTTTTTCGGATTTTAATAAAGATTATTCCAAACTCTTCATATAAACTTCTTCAATCAATACAACAACTGTTGCAGCCATAGCAGGAGCAAATATTACACCGACTATTCCCATATATTTTGCGGCAACCAAAATAAATAAAAATATCAGTATAGGATGCAAATCCAAAAATTTACCAAAAACATACGGTCTTACAAAATTATTTTCAGTTAATTGTGCAATTGCAAAAACCAATGTTATAAGTGCCAACATTCCGAATCCTGATTTGTAGCAAACAACAAGACATATAACCAGTGCAATTGCAGGACCTATAACCGGTATAATATCAAGTATTGCCGTTATTAAGCCTAATATTAAAGCATAATCAATCCTTAATATAAATAAACCTATTGTCATTATTACCCCGACACTGGCTATTGTTATTAATTGCGCTATTACATATCCTCCGATTTTTTCGGCAATACTGTCCATGATTTCATCAGCACGTTTTCTCATTGGTTTTGGAAACATTTTGATTACAGCTGATCTTACAGCATCTCTGTCAACAATAAAGTAGTAAATCAATAAAATTGAAACCAATAAATATACAAAACCCGAACCTAAATTTTTACCGATATTGATTGATTCCTGTATTATTTTAGTCGTAACACTTGATGCGGAACTCAGCATGCCTCCGACATCAAGCTGTTCAAAAGCAAACCCTGACACAAACGGTAATCCTACAATATATTCTTTTACAGTATCCGCATATTGCGGAAATGATATTGCCAATTCCCTTATTTCATAACCTCCGATGATAATTATAGGAACAAAAAATATACAAACAATTAATATAGAACCTATAAGAGTAATTGCTCCCGCAGTACTTCTTTTAAACTTTGTTGACAATTTTTGAACAACAGGCTCCATAGAACATGCAATTACATATGATGCGAAAAACATAATAGCAATATCTTTAATTCTTGATACAAATATTATGAACAACACTAAAATAACAAAAAATATTATGTTTTTAGAGGTTAAATATTTACTAAAATTACTTTCAAACATATTAACTCCTTTTTTGTAATTATAATAAAAAAACAGAAATTAATATATACCAAACAGGCGGTTTTAAACCGCCTTTTACTTGTTATTTGATATCTCTGTAAGAACCTGCTAATTTATCTTTGTATACTGTGTGCAGAATTTCATGAGCCTTATGGGAATTAGGATGTTCCAAATAATCCTGATAAAGCTTTTGAATTGAAGGATTCATATGAGATTTTCTTTGCGGAAGTTCTCTGTCCTCTTTGTATAATCCTTCTGCACGTATTGCTTTAATTTTTGAATTATCGCAACTTCTTGGTTGTCCTCCCCCGTTGATACAGCCTCCGGGACATGCCATAACTTCAAGCATATGGAATTTCGCTGTTCCGTTTTTAATTTCTTGGAGGGATTTTTCAGCTTCTTTCAAAGTAGAAACAACTCTTACAACAACTTTCGTTCCCTTAATATCAAGTTCAACGTCTTTGCATCTGTTTGATGTACCTCTCATTTGTTTAATATCAACATCTTGAAGAACTTCACCCGTCGCAAATTCATACGCAGTTCTGACAGCAGCCTCTGCGACACCGCCTGATGCTCCGAAGATTGTTCCTGCACCTGAGTATTCACCAAACGGATTGTCATATTCTTCAGGTTCAATATTTTTGAAATCAACACCTGCTTCTTTAATCATTCTGCCGAGTTCCTGAGTTGTAAGCACGTAATCCGTATCAGGTTTGCCGTTTCTGGCCAAATCATCACGTTTACATTCATATTTCTTAGCCGTACAAGGCATGATTGCAACTACTACCAAATTTTCTCTTTCGATTTCGAGTTTTTTCGGCAATAAATCAACCAAAACAGGTGATAACATACTCATCGGAGATTTACAGCTTGATAAATGTTTAAGCATTTCAGGATGAGATGTTTCGATATATTTAATCCAAGCAGGACAACAAGAAGTAAATAACGGAAGATTTTCGCCGCTCTTTAGTCTGCCCAAAAATTCGGTTGCTTCTTCCATAATTGTTAAGTCTGCCGAGAAGTTTGTATCAAATATTAAATCAAATCCGATTTTTCTTAATGCCGCATACATCTTGTGAATAGAGTTTTCACCCGGCTCTAAACCGAACATTTCACCGATTGCAACACGTGTTGCGGGAGCCATTTGAACTACAACTTTCTTATTCGGATTATTAATTTCCTTCCATACGTTTTCAATATCAGATTTGATAGTCAAAGCACCTGTCGGACAAACTGCCGCACATTGACCGCAATTTACACAGTCAACCTGACCGAGAGGTCTGCCGTTCATAGGTTGGACAACGGTTTTTGAACCTCTGTTTGCAAATCCTAATACGGAATGTCCCTGAAATTCGGTACAAGCTCTGACACAAGCTCCGCACAGAATACATTTATTAGGATCTCTGACTAATGACGGGCTTGAGTTATCAACAGGGAGAAATTCTTTTTCATCTTTGTCTGCGTATCTGATTTCTCTTATACCGTATTCTTCGGAATATTTTTGTAATTCACAGTTGCCTGATCTTTCACAAGTTAAGCATTTTCTGTCGTGGTTTGCAAGAAGAAGTTCCAGAACCGTTTTTCTTATTCTTCTAACTCTTGCAGTATTTAAAGATACTTTAATACCTGCTTCGGGAGGCATTGTACAAGATGAGTTAATCATAGTTCTGCCATTTGGGTATTGAACTTCGACAACACACATTCTGCAAGCTCCGAATGAAGTCAAATCAGGTCGGTAACAGAATGTCGGAACATTCATACCTGCTTTTCTGATTACTTCAAGAAGGTTTGCCTCATCAGTAAATTCTACTTCTTTACCTTCTATAAATAGTGTTTTCTTATCTGTCATAATTTTTTCCTTTTTAATTTATTACATGTGAGTAGTGAGTTGTGAGTAGTGAAAAGTCCTTATCAAAAGCAGTCTTAGCAGTATTAGAACAAAAGCTTTTTGTAAAGAACCACTCACCACTCACTGTTCACAACTCACTCTAGTACAATCGCCTTAAACGGACAGTTTTTCAAACAAGCTTCACACTTGATACATTTTGATTGATCAATCTTGTGAGGATTTTTAACTGTTCCTTCAATTGCGCCTACAGGACAAGTTCTTGCACATTTTGTACAACCCTTACACAGTTCAGGCTGAATAACAACCTTTTTCATTGCCGTACAAACACCTGCAGGGCATTTTTTGTCTACAATATGTGCAATATACTCATCTCTGAAATATTTCAAAGTTGAAAGTACAGGGTTTGGAGCAGTTTTTCCCAAACCGCACAAAGAACCGTCCTTAACAGTATTTGCAAGTTCTTCCAACAAATCCAAATCAGAAAGTTCACCTTTGCCTGCAACAATCTTTTCCAAGATTTTCAGCATATTCTTAGTACCTTCACGGCAAGGAACACACTTTCCGCAAGATTCGTTTTTGGTGAAGTTCATGAAAAATCTGGCAACTTCAACCATACACGTATCTTCAGCCATTACAACAAGTCCGCCCGAGCCGACCATAGCACCGGCTTTAATCAAACTGTCATAATCCATTGAAATATCAAGATGTTCTTCGGTTAAACAACCGCCTGAAGGACCTCCGATTTGTACGGCTTTGAATTTTTTACCGTTTCTGATACCTCCGCCGATATCAAAAATGATTTGTCTTAAAGTCGTTCCCATAGGAACTTCGATTAAGCCCGTATTATTAACTTCACCTGTTAAAGCGAATGTTTTTGTACCTTTAGAAGTTTCGCAACCCATCGATGCAAACCATTCAGCGCCGTTCAAGATAATCAACGGAACATTTGCTAAAGTTTCAACATTATTAATTAATGTCGGTCTGCCAAACAAACCTTTGTTTGCAGGAAATGGCGGTTTCGGACGAGGCATACCTCTTTCACCTTCGATTGATGCTATTAATGCTGTTTCTTCACCGCAAACAAATGCTCCTGCACCTTCTTTAATATGAATAGTGAATGAAAAATCACTTCCCATAATATTTTTGCCTAATAAATTCTTTTCTTCGGCATCTTTAATAGCTTTTCTCAAACGTTTGATAGCAAGCGGATATTCCGCACGAACATAAATATATGCTTCATCTGCACCGATTGCAAAACCCGCAATTGCCATACCCTCTAACAGTTTATGCGGATCGCCTTCCATTACGGATCTGTCCATAAATGCACCCGGATCGCCTTCATCACCGTTACAAACAACGTAAGATTTTCCGCCTTTGTTTGCCGCTGTGAATTTCCATTTCATACCGGTCGGGAAGCCTCCGCCTCCTCTGCCTCTTAAACCTGATTTGATTATCGTATCAATAACTCCGTCAGGATTGTTTTCTGTTATAACTTTTGCTAATGCTTCATAACCCCTTACGGAAATAGCTTCTTCAACAGATTCTGCGTTAATTTTTCCGCAATTTTTTAATGCCGTACGTGTTTGTTTTGCATAAAAATTAATATCATCATTTTTATGAACTTTTTCGCCTGTTTTCGGATCCGTATACAAAAGTCTTTCAACAGGTTTGTTATTTTTTACATGGCTTTCAAAGATTTCTTCAACATCTTCAACGTGAACCTTTACATATGTAACGTGTTTATCAGGAATAATAACCAAAACACCCTGCTCACAAAAACCGTGGCATCCTGTCGGAACAATTGTTACTTTATCATAATCCGTCAGTGTTGAAACATTTGCGCCAAGTTCTCTGAATTTTTCAATAACTTTCAAAGAACCGTTTGCAACACAACCTGTTCCGGCACATACAAGAACTCTCAGGCCCTGTTCTTTAATATGTTCCTGAGCTTTTTTCTGTTCATCAAGAATATTTATATTTAAGTTTGCCATTAGTTCAGTCCCTCCTCTTTCATAAGCGTATCAATTATTATACTTACCGCATCAGAGGTCATTTGAGGATAAACTTTTTCATTTACCATCATAACAGGTGCCAAACCGCATGCTCCCAAACAACTGACAGTTTCTAAAGAAAACAAACCATTATCACTTGTCATTTGTCCGTCTTGCAGTTTTAATTTGTTTCTTATTGCATTAAGTACCGGCATTGAACCTCTGACATGGCAAGCCGTACCGTCACAACATTTGATTTCGTATTTGCCTTTGGCTTCTAATGAAAACTGTGCATAAAAAGTTGCCACCCCGAATACTGTTGCAGGTGACAAACCTTCAATTTTTGTTCCGATATAAATCATTGCATCTTCAGGCAGGTATCGGTAAACTTCCTGAACTTTTTGTAAAATCGCAATCAAATTAGATTTTTTGTAATCGAAAGATTTTAAAATTTCATCTAACTTAGATGTGTCAATTTTATGAGGGTTTTCTACACTCATCTCGAACTCCTATTTTACCTTCTTAATCCTCGATTGGTAAACAATCACGACAACATTATTACATGGGCATAATGCAAAATCAAGAGTAAAAGAAGAATTAATTCAAAACCTGAAACTTCCTAAACTGACTTAGTTTCCTGATATTCCGAATCCGTATTTACATCCCACAATAAATTCTTATCCAGATTTTGAAGAATTACTCTTGATGCTATAATTCCGCTTAAAACAGAATGATCCATATTGTTATATTTATGCTGACCGTTTCTGCCAATACAATATAAATTATCCAATTTGTTAATATATTCTTTAATTTCGCTAAACTTTTCATAACTTCCGAAATATGAAGGGTATGCTTTTTTAATCCTTATAACCTTTGAAGTTTTTATGTCACTGCAATCTGTCACATTCAAATTTTTCAGCTCCCGCAGCCCGAATTCCGTAATATCCTTATCGGACATATTCCAGAAATCATCATTTTCATTACAGAAATATTCAAGATTTATAACAACGTCATTTTTCCAATTTTTAATAATGTATGGAGAAAAATTATTCATAATATCCAAACGGCCTGCCTTTACACCGTCGTCCTGCAGATAAATCCAGCTGTCGGGAGCTATATTATTTACTGTCGGACAATCCGTATTATTTTTTAAATTTATTTTATTAACCAGATAATTTACCAAAATATAATCTCTGTATGAAAGATTTTTTGCAATTTCATAAATATCGTCGGGCACATCATTCATGCCTGTTATAAGGTCTTTTACCGGCATTGATGAAACAAAAATATCACCGAAAATTTCTCTTGTTTCACCTGTTTTTGTATTTTTAACTTTTATGGAGGTAATTTTATCATCGGTTTTAACTATATTTACAACTTCCGAATTTAAAATTATTTCACAACCTTTTCTTGTAATTTCATCAGCCATAGTTTCCCATAACTGCTGACTTCCGAATTTAGGATAATGATATTCGTCAATCAAAGAAATTTCCTTCTTACGCATAAGATTAAGAGGAGTTAAAACTGCATTCACAAGAACTTTTACCAAAGAAATTCCTTTTATTCTTTGAGCACCCCAATCTTTTGAAATTTTTGAAGGATGCAATCCCCAGACTTTTTGCGTATAACCTTCAAAAAATAACTGATACAAAACACGCCCGAATCTGTTTATCATAAATGTTTCCAAATTTGTTTCCGGAAGCTTACGCAAACAGGATTTTAAATAGCTAAAGCCTGCAACAATTGTTGTAGGAATACCCATTGCAAAAACAGTTGCCGCTTTTAACTTTATCGGATAATCCAAAAAATGTTTTTTATAATATATCCTTGAAAATCTTTTTCTTTTTAAGAAAACTTTATCTGATTTTTCGGGGTCGGCATCTGTTTGGTCAAAATCAATTTTTCTGCTTAATAAAATATCATCTTTTGCCGGTTTTCCCTGAAACGGAAGAATTTCATTCCATTGTTCCATTACTTCATTATTTTTTGAATGAAATCTGTGCGGACCTATATCGGTTCCGTTACCTTCCTCATCAAAAACAGTCTTGGCAAGTCCGCCGACACAATCTTCCATTTCAACAATAACGGGTTCTATATTACAATCTGCTTTTAAAAGTTCATAAGCCGTACTCAAACCTGCCGGTCCGCCGCCAATTATAACAATTCTCTTCTTCATAAATGTATGATAACACAAAACAGTTATTTTATTAATGTTTATATTATAAAATTATTGACTAAATACATTTTATCCTGATAATATATTACTGAGGAGAATAGCAATGCTGAGAGGGAAACGGATAGTTGTTGTAATGCCTGCTTATAATGCGGAAAAAACATTAGAACAGACATTTAATGAAATTCCTAAGGACATAATTGATGAAATCATTTTAATTGATGACAAATCAAATGATAAAACTCCGGAATTAGCAAAAGAGCTTAATATTACTACAATAGTCCACGACAAAAATCTGGGCTACGGAGGAAATCAGAAATCATGTTACAAGGCAGCATTAAAGGCGGGAGCCGATATTATAATCATGCTTCACCCCGATTATCAATATACTCCGTCATTAATTCCCGCAATCGCCTCTATGCTCGCATTTAGCCAATATGATATCGTAATTGCTTCAAGAATGCTTTCAAATGCCTTAGAAGGCGGTATGCCTCTATACAAATACATTTCAAACAAATTTCTTACAAGTTTCGAAAATTTGTTTTTAAATCAGCATTTATCCGAATACCATACGGGTTACAGAGGATTCACCAAAGAAGTATTGGGAAACTTGCCTTTGGAAGATTGCAGTAATGATTTTATTTTTGATAATGAAGTTTTAGCTTTAGCAAAATATAAAGGATATCAGGTTGGAGAAATAAGTTGTCCGACAAAATATTTTCCGGAAGCATCATCAATAAATTTTGCAAGTTCTTGCAGATACGGTTTTGGAGTTTTAGGAATTTCAATTCTTTATTTGTTGGCACGTTTGGGAATTTATAAATCAAAAATTTTTAAAAGAGATGCCAAAAAACTTAATTTGGATTCGGAACTTGTATATTTCCACAAGCATTTATAACAAAAGATAAACAATACTGATAATATAAACATGGGAAATGCCGAAAAAATTATTATGAATTTAAAATTATTAAAAAATATAAGCGAAGAAAAGAAATTGTTTTACCGATTTTTGTGCATACACTTTTTAGTATGGACATGTATCGGATTAATCAGGGCAGTCCTGCCGGCAGATTCACTGGAAGGTATCTACTGGGGTTCTTTGCTGGACTTCGGTTCTCCAAAACATCCTCCGCTTGCGGCATGGATTACTTATTTTTCATATCTGCCCTTTAAATGTGATTTTTCAATATATTTTATAAGCCAGTTATTTATTGTAACCGGATTTATTTATACTTACAGGCTTGCAAAATTTTTTCTTGATGAAAACAAAGCAATGTTATCCATCATAATACTTGAAGGTTGTTGGATTTACACATATATAACAGGATATTACGGATTTAATCCTGATGTGGTTTTATTATGTTTGCTTCCTGTTATAACTTTTTATTTTTATAAATGCATGAAATATAACAACCCGCCTGATTGGATAAAACTCGGCATAATAGTCGGTTTAAGCCTTTTAAATAAATATCAAACGATTCTACTTATTATCGGCATGGCTGTTTGGGCTGGTGTTTTTAATCCGAAAACATATAAAAATAAATATTTTTATATTGCAGTTATTATAGCCTTTTTCATATTCTTACCGCATATTTTATGGTTAATAAAATATGATTTTTTCCCGATTTTATATTATGATGAGGAATTAAACAAAATTAACGGATACAATCATCTGACAGCTCCGTTAATGTTTTTGGGAATGCAGTTTGTTTGTATAATCGGAACTTTGGCTGTATATTGTCTTTTCAGATTTGTAAAAGCCCGCACAATTGAATTTATAAAAGATTATGACAGAAAACAATTTTGGTTTTTACTTATATTGACTTTTCTTCCGTGCCTTATACATACAATTATAGGAATTATTTACGGAAGCGATATTCGTCCGAGATGGGGCTATGTATTTTGGTACATGCTTGGAATTATGCTTTTCTACTTTTTTCCTTGCAAAATTGATAACAAAGATTTTAAATTTATCTTGAAATCCGCTTATATTGTAATGCTTATAACTTTTTTAATACTGGGAACACTGTTTACGGTTGAAAAAAATTACCGAAGCAGATATCCGGTTGCCGAAGTTTTTGAAGATATACAAACGGTCTGGGCCGAAAATTATAATACACCCGTAAAATATATCGGCGGAGATTCCGAATGGAGCTTTCCGATAACAATTTACGGAGAAGGGCACCCTATAAACATTATGGATACATTCGGATACAAAAATCCTTGGATTGATGAAGAAGATTTAAAAAAATCAGGAGCCGTATTTATTGACAGAAACCCTTACAGACTAATCAAATCCGTAAAAAAAGCATGCGGTTATTTGAATGAAGATTTTATAATTTCACCCGTTAAATATAATTTTAAAATTTTTAATGCTTTAAATTTATCAAGAGATTATTACACATATTATTTTATTGTTCCGCCAATAAAATAATTTTTATGTTAGAATATTTGCAAAGGAGGGTTTTATGAAAAAATTTATTACTTTATCAGCTTTATTGGCAATTTTGGCACTAAACACACCTGCTTATGCGGGAACTCACGGAAAAAACGGTAAGGTTTCGGCAAGATCAATCGGGGCAGGAGCTTTGTCATTATTGATTTGGCCGGGAATAGGTCAGGCTGTTAACGATCAGGGCTATGAAAAAAATGTTACTCACGCAGTTTTAGGTTTAACAGGAATTTTCAGAATCTGGTCATGTTATGATGCAGTTGTCGACAGGCAAGGCGGAGTTTGGCACAACAGGATATAGAGAAATAAGTTATTAAGTTATCAAGGCAATAAGTTTTTATTGCCTTGATAATTTAGTGCCTTCAATCACAACAAACACAAACTCTGACTTCTCACATCTTCCTAATTTATTGCAAACATTCATTGAGTAAGTTTCAATATTATCAGGTGCAAATCCTAAAATGTTTTTTACTCTTGATTTGAGCATTTCTTTATTTTTATCAAAAGCTATCATACCTGATTTTAAGATTTCATCATTATCTGTCCAGGGGTTTTCATGCCCGAATGTATCTAAGACAATTTTCGGACGTTTCGGATTATAAAATCCAAACTGGAAAACGTATTCCATATTGCCGGTTATGTATTTCAATTCCGCATTATTTGTTTTTTCTTCCCAAATCGCATTTATTTCGTCAACTGTTTTGAGAGGAAACGCAATAAAATGCTGAGTTTGTAAAATTCCAAATACCCCGACTGCCGTCAAAGAAACCAATAAACCCAAACAAGCTAATTTAAAAAAGAATTTATAAGTATTTTCTTTAAATTCAACGGGAAACAAACTAAAAAGAACTATACCGATTGAACTTACCATAATTGTTCCCCACATACCTGGAATTCTGCTTCCCGTAAAAGTTCCCATAAGACCATGTATAATAATCGGAATTACACCTATACTTAAAACATATACAAAATCTTTTTTATCCAAATTACTGAATTTTATATTTTTTGCCTGATAAGCAATTATCAGATAAACTACAACACAAGGTAAAACCGCCAAAATCTGATCCCCGATAAATTTTATCGGATAAATTATACGATTTAATATAATTGATAATGCTGAAGATGTTTCACCGGCAATTTCTGCCCTCTCAAACATATAAGCAAATGAGAAAAAATCGTTTTTAAAAAGCCATATAACGTGCGGTAAAATAACTAAAGCACCAACAAATACCGATAAATATAACCCTTTTTTCTTAAACTGTTCTCTGTCAGTGATTATCAAATATAAAAACAATCCCAAAAATAAAAATACTATTTGATATTTATCTAAAAATGCCAACCCCGACGTTATACCGAATAAAATCCAATCTTTTAAACGGTTATGCCTGACGGATTTGTAAAAATAATATGAAACAACAGGCCACAACCCCATCATTACAATATTACAATTAAAACTGTTTACATAAATGTAATAAGAATAATAAAAGCAGAATTCCAAAATCATAGAGGCACAAAAAGCTTTTTCTTCCGTCATAAATTGTTTTGCAAGTTTATAAACATAAATAAATCCTATCAAAAGACAAATTTGTCCCGTCATATAAACAAGAAAATCAAACTGCCCGAAAAAATCATAAACACCCGCCATAAGCCACCCGGAAAACGGAGGATGTTTATTTGTTCCGAAATCAAACAGCTCACCCCAAGTAATTGCTTCCATTGAATCTACGGAAATTATATTTCTGGTAAGCTGAATTATTGACCATAAAAAAGCCTGAACCGTCAAAAATATATAAAATAATTTTTTCTTTAAATCCATAGGTAAATTATACTTAAAAATATATTGAAATTACACTATTTGCATAATTTTCAATATTCCAAATGTTTAAACACTTTCATTCTTGTAAACGGCCAAAACAGGAATACTGCCCTGCCGACAAACCTGTCCTCAGAAAGCAACCCCCACCATCTTCCGTCCCAGGAATTTCCCCTGTTATCACCCATCATCATGTATTTTCCGTCAGGAATAACCATAGGCCCGCAAAGCATTTCCTCAGTGCAGGGTTTGTCATAATATTCACTAACAATATAAGGTTCGTTTAAGGGTTCGTCATTTATAAGAACGGTACTTTTTCCCGCATCATCAGTTTTTATTTCAAACTTATCACCGGGAATTGCAATTACACGTTTTATAAATGCGGTATCCTTGCAGAAAAATCCTGTCAATCTTGAAAAAACTCTCCACGGAGTATTGGGAAGTTTTTCAGAAGGCGGATAAAATACCATTATATCGCCACGTTTCGGAGTTGTATAAAATCTTGAAAATCTTTCAACAACAATTCTGTCGTGTTTGATTAATGTCGGATTCATGGAAGGTGACGGTATCCAGCGAATTTCAAACACAAAAAATCTTATAATAATGACCATTACAATAACAAAAATTACCGTTTCAATAATCTCTCTTGTTGTCGGGTCAATACTCATATATTTTTCTTTAATTTTATTTATAAGTTCCTTTACATCACTCATCTTTTAATCCCTTCACCAAATCCGACAAAGCCTCTTTATATATGCTTTCATGCAAAATATCCATTGATTTTAAAGCTTTATCTATATAATTATTCAATAAACTTCTTGTTTTTTCAAGTCCGATATCAGTTACCTCCAAGCTGTTTGAAAATATCACGGGTGCCGTATAAATACCTTCTTTCACATCAGTTTTTGAAGTGTTGTAATTATTTAAATCATCTTTGATTTGAAAAGCCATACCAAAAAATTTTGCAAAATCGTAATCATTATTTATACCGGCAAGTTTCAAACTGCCTTTTAAAGACAAATCAAATAAATCAGCAGTTTTTTGTTCGGTTTTGGTTAAATAATTTTTTAACTCGGGAATTTCAAAAATCATTTTATATTGAGAAATTTCACCTTTTGTCATGTTTTTCAGGGTTTTGCAAAACATTTCAACAAGTTCCAAAGAGCCTAATGATAAAACTTTTTCCATAGCAACCGATAATATATAGTCACCTGAAATTACGGCAATTTTATTCCCTAAATCTTCGTTGAGTGAATTTTTACCCCGTCTTATTGTACTTTCATCAATAACATCATCATGGATTAATGATGCATTGTGAACAAGTTCAATTGCAGATTGATATTTAATTTGCGTTTCATCAATATTCTTCCCTGATGCTTTCAGATACAAAAAAGACAAAAGCGGTCTTATGTGTTTTGAAGGTGAATTTAAAAACTCCAAAACTTTATCATCAATACTAATATCGGAGATTAATTCTTTTTTCAGAAGATTAATTTCAACCTGCATTATATTCAGGATTTCAGAATATCCTTGCATAACAATATAATATCATAAAAGTTGTAACAAAAATCTGCTTATGGTATAGAAAATTAGATGAAAAAAATAATTTTATTTTTAATCACAATTTATCAGAAAATATCAAAATATACCCCTGCCGTATGCAGATTTTATCCGACCTGTTCGCAATACACAAAGGAAGCCGTTGAAAAATACGGAGTTTTAAAGGGAATTTGGCTTGGTATAAAACGGATTTTAAGATGCCACCCCAAAAACCCGGGCGGATACGATCCCGTACCGTAATCTCTATTTCACCCATCTGAAACTTTTCACATAACCCGTTCCGTTGATATCACCGTTAATTTCCGCCTCAAAGATTCTGTAGATATCGGTTGCATTATTTATGTTCGGAATTTTGGAGATATTTTCTTCCAGCAAAAGTTTTTCATTTGAATCATTTACACCGGGAATAGTATTAAACAGGGTATTCAGAGATGCATTTTTTATTTTTCCGAATACTGATGTTATATTCTTTGAAAGACTTCCTAACACTTTCATATCGGCAACAGAAGATGATATGTTATAACTTCCCGTCATATACATATTCAAATCATGCCCTTTTGAATAAACATTAATTTTATCCGCTACACCCTGTGAAATATGTATATCACCCGATATGCTTTCAAATTCACCCGTTTTAAGAGGTGTAACCAAATCAACCAAACCGTTTATGGAAAGTCCCGTTATTCCGCTTCTCAATAAATTTCCTGCTTTCAAAAGATATTCCAAAGAGCCGAGTTTTGGCATTTTACCATCTGCGACATTAAATTTTCCTTCTCCCGACAATGTTTTAAAGCACTTATCATCTGCAAAGCCATCACATGACAGGTCAAAATTACCGCTGACAGAGCCGTAAACCTGACCTTTCAAATCAAACAAAGCCTCAGACATTATTAATGCATTGGCATCTTTAAGGTTTATGGAAAGTTTTAAATCATTTTTCAATATATTACTTTTAACAGAACCCCAGACAAGTCCTTCTGCAATATTGAACTTAAATTCTTCAATATTGGCAATGGCTTTTTCGGATAATTTTAATTTCGCAAAGAAATTTGTCGCATCAATATTTCTTACCTGAATTTTATCTGCCTGAACCTGAGCATTTTTTATTATTAATTGAGAAATATCAAACGGAACACTCGGCTCATCTGTTTTTACATTCAGAACCCTTGCCGCTTCAGCCTCAATATCCCTGATTGTATCATCTATTTTATTAATATTTAAATCTGCCATTTTTATTTGAATATTTTCAATAACATAAGGCGGAACAAACTTATTCTTTACAACGGCATTAATATCAACATCATTATCGGCAACCTTTCCCCTGCTTGATACAAAAACCTTATCAGGCTTAAAATCTAAATTTATATCTTTGATTGTTGAATCAAAAAACGGGATATCAATACTTGTAATATCAAGTTTTCCGATAATTTTAGGATTTATGGAAGTTCCGTTCATTATTAAGTCCGAATTAAACACTCCCTGCTTCATAAACGGCTTTCTGAATATTATGTTAAAAATCTTCGCATCAGTGGGGTTTTTTGTTTTAATTTTAAAATTATTAAACCCGACATTTCCGTCAGGCAGCAATGTCAACATGCCCGAAGCATTGAGTTGGGTATTTGCAAACGGTTTGTTATTCTGGGACATAATAATTTTATCGTACTGCAAGTCATGGAGCATTATTTTATTTCGGGAATATGTTTCGTCAATGGTTATTTTTACGGGGTTTTGAATATCACCGATAATTGCTCCCATATAATATAAACTGGAATCTTCTTTTACATCTAACGTAGATTTTGCATTAATATTGTTCAAACCTCCAGTAATTTTAGAAGAAACAATAACATCTCCTTTAACTTTTATCGGATAAATTGATTTTTGATTAAAAAATTGATCAAAAAAATCTTGTGCCAATTTTAAATTTAAATACATATTTAAATTCGGATTTTTATATATGTTATGAATTTTTCCGTTTGCAAATACGGGCATTTGCCCGATTTGAGCGGTAATTTTATTTAAATTCAAAGTAGAATTTTGCAGTAAAACATTTCCGTTTTTCAGGATAATTTTTGTATCTGTCGGTTTATATAAAACGACTATATTATCAAGAACGGTATATACATTGTAATTTGAATTTTTTGCCCGCAAACTTATATCGGTTGTTCCGTTTATTATTTCAAAATCTTTAAGTTGCTCTAACAAATCATTTGGTAGCAATTTCTGAATATTTGGATTATTAATAACACTTAAATCAAAATCATTAAATTTACCATAACCGTCAATTAACGGAAATTTTCCGAATATATCAGAGGCATTTATGCTTAAATTGTACGGTTTTCCGTTAAAAGTTCCTCTTAAAGGAGAAAGTCTGAAATTCGAATTTTCAAGCAAAAAATCACTGCCATTCACAATAACGGCACTTTTTGCACCTTTATTCGGATATATTTTCCCTTTTGTATAAATTTTGTTATACTCTATATCATCAATTTTTCCGATATATTTTAAGAAAAACGAAGTATTAATTGTACTCAAATCCTTTTCATACGGAAGTTTCAGAGATAGCATTTTCAAACCGTCACCGATATTAAACTTGTTTGAAACAACTTTCAGATTACAAACATTATTTTTTATTTTTCCGTTTATACTTACGATTGAATTATAAATATTTGATTTTAATGCTAAATCGGCATCAGCATTGTTAAATCCGATAAGCCCTTTTATGTTTGCAATTTTCATGCCGTTAATTTTTATTTCATTTGACAATAATTCAAGCGAACCTTTTGCAAAAAAATTTTTGTTGAATACGATATCGTTCGGATCCTGAACCTGACCATGCAGATTTATTTTAACGTTTGCCAAGCCTGACACAGCCTCAATCGGTTTAATCAGCTCACGAATATCTTTAAGCATCGGAGAAGTCTGAACGGCATTGAAAAGCTTTCCCAAATCCTGATATGACGAAATAACATCAAAGTTTAAAACTCCGTACAAATTGCAGGAACCTTTAATAGAAACAGGTTTTCCGTTCAAAGTTGCTGTTTTACTTTCAAACCAAGTATTTTGATTATTGAATTTCAAAACACCCGAGCCGTTATGAATTTCCATATTATGAATATCCAAAAATGATACAACGGCATCATTAAACCAAAATTCACCCCACGCATGCGGGTTTTGTTGTGTCCCCGTAACTCTTAAGTTTATTCCTCCCTGTCCCCTGATATCCATAATAGGAACCGGTCCTAATTCAAAATGTAAAATTTTATGCAAAGGATTCAGGACAATTTGCGCTGTTTTTAAATCAACATTTTCCGTACTTGTAATATGTAAATCCGCCGGATGGTCTTTTTGTATAATATCAATAGGCCCTTTCACCCATACGGTTTGTGTCGGACTTGTCGGAACGGTAACATCAAGGTTAAACTTATCTCCGACAAAGTCTAAAAGAATATTCGCTTTTTTTGCGTTTGGAATTTCTCTTACCATATAAGCATTTTTTATAAAAACTTTTCCGAACACCTTAGGGAAATCCGCTTTCCCCTTAACTTCCAAATTAGCCCACACATCACCCCAGAAACCTGCTTTTTTAATTAAATAAAAATCCATATCCGGTGATAAATCATGTACGGGCGGGAGTAAACAGACAAATTTTTCTGCTTTGGAATTATTTATACCGATTTTCAAATCAAGATTTGGTAATCTGGAAGATAAATTCGTTATTTTTCCGTGTGAAAAAGCATTTATACCGTTTCCTTTTATTCTTAAATCATTAATTTTTACACCGTTTTTTACGGTCAATAATTCGGAGGTTAAAGTCAGTTCATCTTTAAAATAAATTGATTCGGAAAGCTGCTCTTTGTATATTCCCAAGTTTTTGACATTTGAATTTATTTTAATTATTTTCTGTTTATCCGAAGATTTTACCGTAATTGCATCTGCATTTATAATTCCCGACAAATACTTAATTTCATTCTTTGATATTGATTTAACCAAAGATGAAAAATCTCCCAAATCAAGATTATTTATATTGCCTGACAATTCAAAATTTCCTTTTGAAATTTTATCAAAAGGCAAAGCCGAATTTAAATTTAATTCAAATTTCGAATTTTTATTATCGGACGAAATGCCTGCAGTTGTTGCAAGTGCAATATGTTTATTATTTTTGAATTCCGAAATTGTTAATTGACCGCCGTCAAACACTGTTTTTTTATTTTGAGTTTTATCATCAAAGTATATGTTATAATCATCAACCTGCAAATTTATTTTATTCAGCTTAAAGTCGGATTGCGGAGCATTTTCAAGACTGTATTGCCCTAATTTCAATTCTTTATCATATACAAGATTGACATCAATTTTACCTGCATAAAAATCTTTTATTTCAATATTTTTGAATATCAATGGAAAAAGTTTTATCTTAAATTTTATATTATCAGCATTTAATGCTTCAGTATTATCATCATTTAAAATTTTAAAATTGTCGGTTGATAATATAACCGAAGGCACAATTCCCATATTAAGATTAGGGTTTTTGAGAGATATTTTATAGCCGGTTTCTTTTAATACGGTTTGTTCAATTAAAGAGGTTTTTTCCGTCAAATTAACAATAGCAGGAACATTCAGATAAACACCGTACAAAAGTGTAAATACCAAAATAAATCCTAATATAAATATTTTTAAATTCCTGCCCACAAAAGTATTATACAACAAAAATCATGACACCTGACAAAATATGAAAAATGCTTATCGATGAATAAGAGAATAAGTCGTTATCGTTAAAACTTAAACACAAAAGACGAGCCATTTTATGGCTCGTCCTTAATTTGCTATGAATTTTCTGATTATTTGTTATACAGTACTTGTTTTGCAATCTCAGTTGCAGGAAGTATTGTTTGATCATAGTATACTACAGGATATACGTCTGTCGGGTTACTTGCATTAGTAGTAACTTTGTTAGGTCCTTTTTGACCGTTTACGTCAATAATACCTTTACATTGATCACTAAGTTTACATTCATCATCACCTGCCGGGAATTCAAACATTGAACCGTCATTAAAGAACAAAGAAACATTCTCAGAAGCAGTATTACTTAAGTTACTAGAACCATTTATAGCAAGTATTTCATAGCCTCTGGTAGCTGAAGTATCTACCTTATTAACAACATTCATACGACCGGGCAAAATGTTTTCTGCAGAATTATCTGCAAAACTCTGGTCATCTAATGCAACATTCAATGTTACACCTTGTGAAATTGCTGATAAAGCTTTCTTGTAAGCTGCTTTGTACTGTGCACCGTTTGTTTGGTTAATCAATGTCGGCATGGTCATTGCTGCTACAACACCGATAATACCTAAAGTGATTAACACTTCTGCCAAAGTAAAACCTGTTTTTTTCATCATAATCTTTTCACCTTTCTTTTTATTCTATACTCTTGATTTTTCAAAAGCATTTGTACCTAAATATATAAACTGCATAAACGTTTTTAAAAAATCATCCTCTATATAATTCAATTCTAAAAGATTATTTAAATTTTGTCAAGTATTTTAAGAAAAATATTAATTATTATTAACTAATTCTTAAGGATTAGTTTTGTAAAATATAAAGAATGAGCCCGTTTTCGGACCCATTCTTTATTAATATTAAATAATCTTTGCCAATAAATTATTTGTTATACAATACTTGTCTTGCTGTTTCTGAGTGCGGTAAAATTGTTTGATCATAGTATACTACAGGATATACGTCTGTCGGGTTGTCTGCACTTTCTACCATTTTATTTGGTCCTTTAGAACCGTTTACGTCAATAAAACCATAACAAGGACTTTCTAATTTACACTCCACATCACCAGTTACGAATTCAAACATAGAACTGTCATTAAAAAATAATGATGTATTACCAGAAGTTCCATTTCCGGATGGAGCATTAGTACCTGTAATAGGATAATTTCTAGTTGTAGTGTTATTAACAACATTCATACGGCCAGGCAAAATATTTGCAGCTCCGTTATCAGCAAAACTGATATCATCTAATGCAACATTCAATGTTACACCCTGTGAAATTGCTGACAAAGCTTTCTTGTAAGCTGCTTTGTACTGTGCACCGTTTGTTTGGTTAATCAATGTCGGCATGGTCATTGCTGCTACAACACCGATAATACCTAAAGTGATTAACACTTCTGCGAGAGTAAAGCCTGTTTTTTTCATCATAATCTTTTCACCTTTCTTTTTATTTTGTACTCTTGATTTTTCAAAAGCATTTGTACCTAAATATATAAACTGCATAAACGTTTCAAAAAATCATCCTCTATTTAATTTACATTCTAAAAGATTTTTGAAATTATGTCAAGTATTTTAAGAAAAATATTAATTATTATTAACTAATTCTTAAGGATTAGTTTCCTCTATAAACCTGTTATAAAAGAATTACAAGGC